>JBJOGP010000021.1:0-24777 GCA_046048175.1 Bacteroidota bacterium | reverse complement strand
ATTGAACTTCAAATCAGATATCGAAAAGAATTTGCCCCAATCGTTGGAGAAAGCCGTGTTTTACAGATCTATGACGCACAAGAAGACTTCATTCATATTCTTCGAGACATTCAAGAAGAACGAATGAGAAAAAGAAAAGGCCCAGGAAGAATGGGGCCGCCCCCGCCACCGAGAGACTTTTAAGTGTTGGATGAAAAAGAGAAAGTTGGGTGCTTTACATCATGATAGAAAAGAAAGGTCCAGTTCTCTTCCTCTCCTTTTTTCCACCACTCCTGTCGCAATTCCATTGCACGTTTTCCATCAAAATCATACTTAGCTACAAAGCGATGACGCATTTGCTGTAACTGAGGTGCTTCATCACCACCATAAAATAGAATAGATGCTCCCTCTCGAATCCAAAAGGCCTGATGATAGCGGGAATGACCACCTGTCAATTCACATTCAATATATCCATCAATAAATGCGGAACCGGATAAAATTTTAGTATTTGGATAGGAAGAAAGCCATAAAACAAGTGGAGCCGTATATGATGCGCCAGTATGCGCAAGTGCATGCTCTAATTCAGCGGCTTGCACATAATAGGTAGCATTTGGAAAAGCGGGATTCAAATCCTGCTCCGTTTTCAAAACAATACCACCTATATGATCTTTGTGCAAATGAGAAAGAAGCACTTTTGTAATTTGATGAGGTGCTATCCCTGCTGCCTCTAAGTTTGAATGAAGTTGTAAGCTTCCATTGATAGAAAATCCTAAACCAGCATCTATTAAAATAATATCCTTAGAGGTTATCACCACAAAAGGCTGAATCTCTACTAGCAAACTTCCAGCAGGACGATCTTGAATCTTATCAGCACTAGCATCAAATGGAACAAATTGCTTGGAATGATCTACTGTGAACCAACCTTCGGACAGGGGAATTATTTTCATATAGCAAAGGTACAATCACCGAAGCACCATTTGACGATCGGCATCGAGTCGTACTAAAATAGCCAGTAAAATAGTAAAAGTTAGAAGTGCTGTTCCGCCATAACTAATAAAAGGAAGTGGAATACCAATGACAGGCGCCAACCCAATAGTCATAGAGATATTTACCGCAATATGAAAAAAGAAAACAGATAAAACCCCATACGCATACACACGACTAAACGTGCTTCGCTGACGTTCAGCAATATTGATAATCTTTAAAAGAAGTGTCAAATAGAGTCCCAGTAAAATCATACTTCCTAAAAATCCAAACCCTTCTCCTACGGTACAAAAAATAAAATCAGTACGCTGCTCCGGAACAAAATCATATCGCGTTTGCGTGGCACTAAAAATTCCTTTGCCAAAAAATCCACCGCTACCAATTGCGATTTTAGATTGTCGAACATTATAACTACTTCCACTTTCTTTTTTCTTTTTTGAATCTTCTTCAGGAAGTGATACATAATTGGGATCATAGGGATTGTCTTTCCCAAAGAGATTATAGATTCGTTCCACCTGGTGTTTCTGAAGTACTTTTTCAAAAATGAGCGGTACAGCAAATCGTTGAATTCCCACTGCAATTGCCCAAATCAGTAGAATACTAGTCAGAATCTGTTTACGGCGTTTAATTTGACGACGAAGTACATAGATCAATAAGACAGCAAGAACAGACAAGACAATTGCCAATGTATTCGGTGAAATCAAGATACTGGCAATAATAAGTATGGCCAATGCAAATCCAATGGTAGGAATAATAGAAGGAAGCCCCTCACGATACATCATCAGAAAAAAAGAAAAGTAAACCAAAGCCAGTCCGGTTTCTCTTTGTAAAATCGCCATTCCTGCAGGAATCAATACTAATAATGCAGCTGAAAATTGACTGCCCGGTCTATTAAAATTTGTTTCAGGCCGTGAGAAATACTTAGCAAGTGTTAAGGCAACAAATATTTTACAAAATTCAGCGGGCTGAAAATTGAAAGCGCCAATCCGGATAATTGACTCTGTTCCTTTAATACGAGAATGAAACGGAAAAACTAATAAAAGCAAAAGGATTCCTGTTGCATACCAAAAATTAGAAGTAGCAGGAAAAAATTTACTGTCTGTTAATAAAATAAAGAAACCAACAATCAGCGCAACACCCCAGAAGTAAAACTGTTTACTGTAATCTGTTTTAAAAGACACAAAACTTTGTAATACAGGATCGCCTTCTTGATAAGTGGCTGCAAAAATAGCAGAGAGTCCAATCAATACTAAAGCCAGATAAATCCAAACCAAACTCCAGTCAATCCCCTTTGATATAGTGGAAGAATTTCTCATGCAGGATAGCTATGCGGATTTTCAAAATTAGATTTAGGTACTAATGCAGCAGATAATACACTCATCCAAGCAGGCAAGTTATGGTTCGTTTTATTGTCATGAGGACGAGGTAATGAGTAATCAGGAACGTTGATTTGAGAAAAACGATCAATATAAGAACTGTCTTTAGTGACCTGAAACCATTTGAAAGCTCGAATAGAGTCTTCTTTATATTGTAAGCGTTTAAAATAGGAAGGCATCAGATTGGTACCCGCTATGCGCGCTGAATCAAGTTTGCTCTTAGCCGTTAACGTATCCAACAAATATTTTTCTAGCAGAATCCGAGCAATAGGAGCAGCCCAGGTTGCCCCAAAGCCTGCATTTTGAACAAACACAGCAATAGCAATGCGAGGATTTTCTTTTGGTGCAAAACAAACAAACATAGAATTGTCAGGAAGCTTTATACGTCGACGATCTAAAATTGTATAGTTTTCGGCAGTTCCTGTTTTAGCACACACTTCTATTCCTTCAATTTGTGCACCACGAGCTGTACCTACTTTCACTACATCACTCATTCCCTCAATAACTTCATTAAAGACAACATCGGGGATATTAGTCAGTACATCATGACGTTCATCGAATCGACTCAACTTTTCTTGATCCCGTTCAGTCTCTCCCTCTATCTCTTTTACAAAATGAGGCGTATAGTAGTAGCCCTTATTCGCAATGATACACATGGCGTTTGCCATTTGTAAAGGAGTGGTTTGCATTTTATCCTGACCGATGCCTAATGTAAGGTTTGTACAAGAAGTCCAACGACCCGCGTTCTCGCGGTTATAGACAACAGTATCCGGAATTCCACCTGTATTTTCATTGGGCAAATCAACTCCTAACCGAACGCCTAATCCAAATGCATTCATATATTGTTTCCAATGCAAATAACCATCATATACATTTTTGTATTTGGGGTTATCAACAGTTAACCGATAAATATGAGCAAAATAGGCGTTACAAGAATTAGCAATAGCTAATCGAACATTGTCCGCGTGTCCCCCTCCTGCGTGTGTACACTCTGGCTTACCGTGACCACATAATGTATAACGTCCACCGCAAGGGTAACCCCAAGAGGCAGAAATTACTTTTTCGTTTAAGGCAATCAATGCACCCAAAGGTTTGTAGGTGGATCCGGGTTCGTAACGTCCGGCTATTGCACGGTTTAACATAGGACCCGAAACATCGAGCTGCATTCGGCTGAAGTTTTTACTCCCCTCTGATCCTGACAAATCGTTTGGATTGTAGTTAGGTCCTGAAACCATTGACAAGATTCCTCCCGTTTTAGGATCGATGGCAACAATACCTCCTACTTTGTTACTCATTAACACTTCGGCCAACTGTTGTAATTCTATATCGATATGGGTACGCAAACTTCGTCCTGCAATGGCTGCAGTATCATATTCGCCATTTTCATATTGACCAACAATTCGGTTTTTATTGTCTTTGATCATGTACTGTACCCCTCGTTGTCCCATCAACACAGTTTCATAATAAGATTCCAACCCCGTTTTTCCGATGTAATCGCCCTGTCTGTAAAAATTATTAGAGCGCTCAATATCCCTTTTATCTGCCTCACGGATATATCCTAGTATATGCGCAGCTGCGTTATAGGGATAGGTGCGCAAGGGACGCTCAACCAAATTAAATCCAGGAAAGCGCCAACTGTTTTCTTCAAAGCGAGCTTGCAACTCCTTTGTCAACATTGCTTTGAAGATGGAAGGACGAACACTGGTATTTTTAACAATCGCCTCAACAATTCGTTTACGATACTCACTAGTGTCCATGTTAAGTAAGCGACAAAACGCAACCGTATCAATTCCTTTCGCCTCAGCCGGTGTAACCATCAAGTCGAAGATGATTGTATTATTCAATATGGCTCGCCCCTTACGATCATAAATAATTCCGCGCTCTGGATAAATCACCTTTGCATAGACCGCATTATCCATAGCTAATTGCTTATAACGACGATCAACTAACTGCAGATAAAACAGCTGTAGACCAATCACCACAAAAGCCACTAAAATGATGATGCGGATTGTATTACTGCGCGACTGATTGTATACTGCCATAAAAGTTACTCAACTAGCTTCCTACGTTTGTTCGATATCGCATTTGCCGTGGGAACAATAATTCAATTGGGATGATCAATAATAATGAAATAGCAGTGGATGCAAAAGTCTTAATCAGAAAATCTCCAAATGACCCAAAGCTAAGCCACTCCAAAAACACCAGCCAGGTATGATAGGAGAATGTCAGCAGTGTTATATAGATTACATAGGGCGCCCACAACAATGACTGCGGAGAAGGCTCACGGTAGTTAAACTCAGTACTATCGCGTGGCGTCAACACAGTGATTAAAAAAGGTCTGATAAATGCCAGTACCAAACAGGCAGAGGCATGTAGGCCCGGTGATTGTAAAAAATAATCCACAGTAAGTCCGGTCAAGTAAGCGATCCACAATAATAAGCGTGGTCGAACTGAAAAAGGTAACCAAAGCAAAAAAATAAAATAAAGTGAGGGTGAAATAAAACGATGCAAGTGAGGAATACTATGCAAAACATATACCTCTATAAAAAGGAAAAGCAGTAATCGCACAATATTTCTAATTACTTCTCTCATCTAGGATTTCTTTTTGGATCCTCAATTCGCTTTCTGGTATCCTCATCCAATTTAGACTGCTCAGTATATTGTAAGTTCTCCACTACAAATACGTGTTGCAAATTATTAAAGCGAGCGCTGGGACGAACTTTTAATACATAGAAGTTTGTACTGTTATCACTCACAATCCCCGACACCACGCCAACGGGATAACCAGGAGGAAAATTGAACGAGTAACGGCTGGAAACAACCACATCTCCTACTTTAACAGGCACACTTTTAGGAAGTCCTTTTAGTAGCAATACACTTGGATCTGCCCCATCCCACTCTAACGTTCCAAAATCGCCCGTCTTTTTTAATGCCACATTCACTTTTTGACGCACATGCAATAAGCTCATCACTTGTGAAAAATGAGGACTGACACTTACCACAATACCCACTGCACTTCCATCAGCATTTAATACAGACATGTTTTCTGTAATTCCCTCTACTGATCCTCGATCTAATTGTATATAATTTTTTTCTCCACTGGTAGAATTGTAAATCACTGAAGCAGGCCTGAAATAATATCTACGAGTTTGACGTGTAGAGTCTTGTAATAAAGTATCGACTACCAGTCGCCTAGTTGTGTCGGATTGCACATATTGTTGTGCCAACAAATTCAATAACGAATCATTGACTCGATGCAAACGCTTGTTCTCCTCACCAAGCACAAAGAAATTCTCAACTTTTTTGTAGCGGGTATTTATCTGACCCGTCAACTCGTTAGCCCATTGCAAAAATTGAGCCTGATGAAATTTATTATAGCTGTACAGAAACCAAAGCGATAGAATCTGCAATAACAGAAAAGTAAAAAAAGTCAGATAGCGACGAATAAATAGGATGACGTTACGCAACGTAGTTCCGTTTTAATTTCATCCGTTAACGCATCACGAATGGATAGCGATCATAATTTTTTAATGCAATTCCTGTTCCGCGCACAACACTCTTTAATGGGTCATCCGCAATGTGCACAGGAAGTTTAATCTTGGCACTCAGTCTACGATCCAATCCGCGTAGTAAGGCTCCTCCGCCGGTAATGTAGAGACCACGACGATAAATATCGGCAGCTAACTCAGGTGGTGTTTGCTCCAGGGCTTTCAAAATTGCTTCTTCAATTTTGAAGATACTCTTATCAAGCGCCTCTGCAATTTCCTGATAACTCACCATGATCTGTTTTGGAATACCTGTTACCAGATCTCGTCCATTCACCGGAAAATCATCTGGAGGATTATCGATATCCTTCATAGCAGCACCCACTTGAATTTTGATTTGTTCTGCAGTGCGCTCACCAATCAACAAAGAATGATAACGACGAAGTGCTTCCATGATATCAGCAGTAAATTCATCACCTGCCACACGTATAGATTGATCACAAACAATTCCTGCTAGTGCAATTACAGTGATACCCGTTGTTCCGCCTCCAATATCAATGATCATGTTACCCACTGGTTCTTCTACATCAATACCAATACCTAATGCAGCAGCCATGGGTTCATGAATCAAATACACTTCTTTCGCACCCGCTTGTTCAGCACTGTCACGCACGGCACGCTTTTCAACTTCAGTGATTGAAGAAGGAATACAAATCATCATTCTCCAACTTGGTGGCAATAATGGACGCTTTGGATAAACCAATTTGATCAACTCGCGAATCATTAACTCTGCAGCATTAAAATCTGCGATTACTCCATCACGCAGCGGACGCACAGTGCGAATGCTCTCATGTGTTTTTTCATGCATCATGAGTGCTTTCTTTCCAACAGCTAAAACTTCTTTCGGATTATTTCGATTCAGCGCTACAATACTCGGTTCATTCACAACTACCTCGTCATTATGAATGATTAACGTATTTGCAGTTCCCAGGTCAATAGCAATTTCTTGAGTAAACCAATTGAAAATTCCCATGTTCAATATCACTTTATAGTGGAACAAAGGTGCGGGAAATTGAGAACTTCTCAAAGGGATTCATAAATCCAAAAGCCCACTTTTTCTCAGCTAAATTCAAAACCGATGTCGCGACGGAAATACTTGCCCTCAAACTGTATTTTTTCTTGAACGGACCTCGCATGCTTGGCTGCCTCCGCAACAGAATTTCCAAATGCGGTCACACAAAGTACACGGCCACCGCTGGTCACCGTTGAACCCTCACGAAGTTGTGTTCCCATATGAAAAATGGAGACATCCGTACCTGTCGCAGCCTCCAAACCAGCTATGGTAAATCCTTTTTTATAATCCTCAGGATACCCCCCACTCACCGCAACAATGGTGCAAGCGGTACGCGGATCAGTATCGACCTTCATTTCCGACAGTTGACCCATAGCGGCTGCTTTTAGCAAGGCAACTAAGTCTGTTTTGAGACGGGGCATAACTACTTCTGTTTCAGGATCACCCATTCGGCAGTTGTACTCTATCACAAAAGGCTCTCCGTTCACAATCATAAAGCCGATAAATACAAACCCACAATAGTCAATACCCTCTTTAGTGAGACCCTGTATCGTGGGCTCCACCACCCGCGTTCTAATTTTATCCCATAAAACCGAGTCAACAAAAGGAACAGGACTCACCGCACCCATTCCACCGGTATTCAAACCTGTATCGCCTTCTCCAATTCGCTTGTAATCTTTAGCCTCCGGTAGCAAGACATAGCTTTTCCCATCGGTCAATGCAAAAACTGAAATCTCTATTCCTTGTAAAAATTCTTCTACAACTACTTTTTTTCCCGCATCTCCAAATTTGGACGCTTGGATCATTTCAGTAAATCCCTTTATGGCCTCCTCATGGGATTGACAAATCAAAACACCTTTTCCGGCAGCCAATCCATCTGCTTTCAACACAATTGGAAGTGAATGGGAAGACAGGTAGCCAATCCCCTCTTGGAAACTTGCACTGGTAAACTCACGATACCCTGCCGTAGGAATGCCGTTTCGTTCCATGAAAGCTTTTGCAAAAGCCTTACTTCCTTCCAACTGAGCTCCTACACTTCCTGGTCCAATAATCATCAATTGACCGAGGGCAGGGGTCTGTCTTAAAAACTCAACCAGCCCTTTCACCAGCGGTTCTTCGGGTCCAACTACTACCATTTTGATAGCATTCTGTATACAAAAACTGCGAATCGCTTCAAAATCGGTTACAGAAAAAGGAAGGTTTTCCCCCAATGTTATCGTTCCTGCATTACCTGGAGCGATGTAGAGTTTTGTGCAAAGCGGGCTTTGCCCCAATTTAACGGCTAATGCATGTTCACGTCCGCCTGAACCTAATAATAAGATTTTCATCGGTATAGCTGGGATTTCTCCGCGAAAGTAAATAGCCGCGGGGGAATTGCTATTGAAGGAATAATCTTTATTTTGAGTACCTATAAAATGAACCAACCAACTATGTCATCTCCATCTACACCTACCGGACACCCCAAAGGGCTTGCCGTTTTGTTTGCCACGGAAATGTGGGAACGATTCAATTACTACGGCATGCGAGCCATTTTGGTGCTTTTTATGACCAAGGCGCTTTTGTTTGACAAGGCCTTTGCCTCAAATCTATATGGTAGCTATACCAGCTTGGTTTACTTAACCCCCTTGTTGGGTGGATATATTGCTGACCGCTATTGGGGGAACCAACGTTCTATTATTGTGGGAGGAATTTTAATGGCATTGGGCGAATTTCTTTTATTCTTTTGCGCCTCTACCTATCAATCTGCTCCGGATGTATCAGCTATGCTTTTCTTTTTCGGTCTTGGACTGATGATTACCGGTAATGGATTTTTCAAACCAAATATTTCAGCATTAGTAGGCCAGCTTTACCCAAAAGGAGACCGACGGATTGATTCTGCTTACACGATATTTTACATGGGAATCAATGTAGGAGGGGCTATCGGACCCATTATTTGTGGACTGGTTGGCGATACCGGAAATCCTCAGGATTTCAAATGGGCTTTTTTGGCAGGTGGCATTGCAATGGTGATTAGTGTAATTGTACAATATTTATATCATCGCAAGTATGTAGTAGACCCTAATCAAAACGTGTTGGGCTTAACCCCCAATGGTGCACCTACAGCCTGGTTAAACCCGATTAACATGGTAATCGGTCTCACCGTATTATCAGGTTTGATGATTGGCGCATTATATATGGATGCAAAAGTGGTGGACTATTTAACTTATGTATTAATAGCCGCTCCGCTCCTAATCGCCTTTATTATTTTCTCTGACAAAACATTAAGTAAAGTTGAAAAGCAACGCGTAGTGGTAATTTTTAGCGTCTCCTTTTTTGTTGTTTTCTTCTGGAGTGCTTTTGAACAAGCAGGTGCTTCCCTAACCTTTTTTGCAGAGGAACAAACACAGCGCGACCTTGGTTTCTTTACCATACCATCTAGCTTTTTTGCATCGCTGAATTCAATATATGTGGTCAGCTTTGCTCCTGTTTTTGCCTGGCTTTGGCTAAAATTGGGAAAAAGGGAGCCTTCTTCTCCCACCAAAATGTCTTTGGGACTTTTGCTATTGGCAATCGGTTATCTCTGGATTGCATTTGGCGTAAAAGATGTAGCAGCAGGAACCAAAGTGAGTATGATTTGGTTGTTTGGTATGTATGCCCTCCATACCTGGGGTGAACTTTGTTTGTCCCCAATCGGATTGTCTCTGGTAAACAAACTAGCTCCAATAAAATTTGCCTCTTTATTAATGGCCGTATGGTTCTTGGCTAATGCAGCGGCTAACAAATTAGCAGGGGTGCTAAGTGCACTTTATCCGGACGGCAAAACCACCCAGTTCATGGGTTATGAAATGAACAACCTATACGACTTTTTCATGCTTTTTGTGGTAATGGCAGGACTAGCTTCTCTTATTCTACTTCTGTTGACTCGTTTACTTCAAAAAATGATGAACGACTAAATAATTCTATTTAAAAATTTAAATCTGAATCGATGGCTGAGCAAACATTTAAACCATTTGTTTCACCGGAAACCAAAATGGCAGAATTCACGCTTAAATCTATATTGTCAGGTGCTGCTTTTGGAATCATCTTTGGAGCTTCTACTGTTTATTTAGCTCTAAAAGCTGGACTAACCGTTTCTGCATCCATCCCCATTGCAGTGCTCGCCATCACACTCGGCAGAAAATTTTTGAAGACTACAATACTCGAGAATAATATCATTCAAACAACAGGATCTGCTGGTGAGAGTATCGCAGCAGGCGTTGTTTTTACATTACCGGGATTTTTATTTTTAAGTGAAGCCGGCAGTGCCAACTTTTTTAACTACTTCACAATTTTGATCCTTGCCATCATTGGTGGAATGCTCGGTACCTTAATGATGATTCCGCTTCGTCGCTCTTTGATTGTACAAGAGCATAAAACATTACCCTATCCCGAAGGAACTGCCTGCGCCTCTGTATTAAAAGCAGGAGAAAAAGGTGGAGACTTTGCACGGACAGCCTTTTTAGGTCTGGGCGTAGCTTTTGTCTATGCAATACTGCAAAAAATTGTGCATGTCATTGCTGAGACTCCTTCCTTTATGACCAAGCAAACACAAAAGTTTTTTCCTTCCGCAAAAGTGAGTGGCGAAATCACACCTGAGTACTTGGGTGTGGGGTATATCATTGGACCTAAGATTGCTGGTGTGTTGGTAGCGGGTGGTGTACTAAGTTGGTTTGTATTCACTCCTTTACTTGCTAGTTTACTCAATGATAATGGTGTGATTATTGCTGCGCAATTAGTGAAACTGGGCTATTTGCAGGATGTAACAGTTGCTGGTGGACCCGGTGGATGGGATCCAGCTACCGGACAATTTGCAGATTGGTCTACGGCTATCTACAGAGCCTATATTCGACAAATTGGTGCAGGTGCGGTTGCAGCCGGTGGATTTATCACACTGATCAAAACAATTCCTACAATTATTTCTTCTTTCAAAGGAAGTATAGGTTCACTTAAACAATCCGGCGGAGTGAATGCAGAAGCAACCACTTTGCGTACGGAACAAGATTTATCAATTAAAGTAGTAGGTATTGGAAGTTTAGTGCTGATTGCTGTAATTGCTTTGATGCCTAATACCTTGATTCCTGGTGCTAACATTGGAAGCAAGCTATTGTTGGGATTATTAGTGATCATTTTCGGAGCATTCTTTGTTACGGTTTCTTCTCGTATTGTCGGTTTGATTGGTTCTTCCAATAACCCCATTTCAGGAATGACCATTGCAACCTTGATGGGGACCTGTCTCATTTTTATTGCCGTGAATTGGACCGGACATTTTTACGAACCTATGGCTTTAGTGGTAGGAGGAATGATTTGTATTGGTGCAGCTAATGCAGGAGCTACCTCTCAAGATTTAAAAACAGGTTATATCGTTGGTGCAACGCCCAAGTACCAACAGCTTGCATTATTTGTAGGTGCCATTGTTTCATCGATAGCGATTGGTGCTACTATTAAAATATTGGATCAACCTACCGCAGAAATGGCTGCGCAAGGCATTCAACATGCCATTGGTACTGATAAATATCCTGCTCCACAAGGAACACTCATGGCAACCTTGGTTAAAGGAATTCTCTCATTTAATCTGGATTGGCAATTTGTATTAGTGGGAATGTTTATCGCAATTGTAATGGAACTGTGTGGCATCAAAGCACTCAGTTTTGCCATTGGTATTTATCTGCCCCTCTCTACTACACTCCCCATTTTCATTGGCGGTGCCATTCGTGGCATTGTGGAGTGGAGACAAAAACAAAAGAAAATTGTTGTAGCTGCCGAAGAAGAAGATTTAGGAAAAGGAAATCTTTTTGCTACGGGGTTAGTTGCGGGCGGAGCGCTAGCCGGAGTGTTAGTTGCCCTTCTGTCTTCTATTGATAGTGTTAGCAGCAAACTAGGTGCATGGAATGCAGAACACGGTCTCACAGAAAGTCTGGGCACGGAGGGTTATAAGTGGTTGGGCGTTATCTTGTTTGCAGTGATGGGTATTATCCTGTATAGAATTGCAATGAAGCCCTCTCAAAATGCAGGGCATTAAAAAGAAATGAAATGACACACCGTATCCGCGCTTTCAAGTATTTATCACCCTGGATATTTTTTTTAGGTGGTTGGATTGCATTTACCAACACGGGTTGGATAGTTTGGCTCAACATGATATGGGCCTGGATTTGTGTGCCACTAGTTGAGCTTCTAATTAAACCAGACCCCACTAATCTCGATACAGCCGAAGAAGAATTGGTTAAGAATGATCCTATCTATGATTGGTTATTATATGGAGTTGTCATCGTACAATATGCATTACTATTCTTGTTTTTGCAATCCATTAGTGATCCCAGCTTAAGCAAATGGGATTTTACCGGAAGAATTTTAGTAATGGGTCTGCTATGCGGAAGTTTTGGAATTAATGTGGCACATGAGTTGGGACACCGCGTAAATAAAATGGAGCAGACATTTGCAAAACTACTTTTGTTGACTTCTCTGTATATGCATTTTTTCACGGAGCACAATAAAGGACATCACAAGAATGTAGCCACCCCCAATGATCCCAGCAGCGCACGTAAAGACGAATCAGTATATCGGTTTTATTTTCGTACGATTTTCTTTAGTTACCTGAGTGCTTGGCATATTGCAAATGAAGAGAGCAGAAAAAAAACAGGAAAGGCGTTTTCATTTCAAAATGAAATGATTTGGTTTCAATTGATCCAACTAGGATTTGTAGGATTGATTTATTTCTATTTTGGTAGCACGGCCTTCTTTGCATTTTTAGGAGCTGCTTTTACCGGCATTTTGCTACTGGAGACTGTCAACTACATAGAACATTATGGATTACAACGCCAGCAATTGGAGAATGGAAAATACGAACGTGCCATGCCCGAACATTCCTGGAATAGTGATCACGTAATGGGCCGTCTGATGTTGTTTGAATTAAGTCGTCACTCCGATCATCATTATTTAGCCAGTCGCAAATACCAAGTTTTACGTCATCACGAACAAGCACCCCAAATGCCAACAGGATATCCTGGCATGATGTTACTATCGCTGGTACCACCTTTATGGTTTGCCATTATGAATCGCAGGCTACAATCACTGAATTGATGTGGCATTCATGTAAGAATGCAAGCTGGTTGGCAAATTGATCCCTTGAGAAGTTTGATTATTTTCTAATAAGGCAGCCATAATTCTAGGCAACGCTAACGAACTTCCATTCAAGGTATGAGCTAATTGCGTTTTACCCTTATCGTCTTTAAATCGAAGTTTTAATCGGTTGGCTTGAAAAGATTCAAAATTGCTCACCGAACTCACCTCAAGCCATTTCTGCTGAGCAGCACTATATACTTCAAAATCGTACGTAAGTGCAGAAGCAAAACTCATATCTCCTCCGCATAAACGAAGAATACGGTAAGGAAGCTCCAATGAAATCAAAAGTTTTTCTACATGTGCAACCATTTCATCCAATACTGCATAACTCTGATCAGGATGAACGATTTGAACAATTTCAACTTTATCAAATTGATGCACGCGGTTAAGGCCACGGACATCTGCACCAAAACTACCCGCCTCTCTCCTAAAACAAGGTGAGTAAGCAGTCATCCGAACCGGAAGTGATGCAGCGGGAACAATTTCATCACGATAAATATTTGTGACAGGCACTTCAGATGTTGGAATTAAATACAAATTATCCAATTGCATGTGATACATCTGCCCTTCCTTATCTGGTAATTGTCCGGTTCCGTAAGCAGACGCCTCATTCACCATAAAGGGAGGCAAATACTCTGTATAGCCAGCCGCTGTATTGAAATCTAAAAAATACTGAATCAAGGCCCGTTGCAAACGAGCTCCTTTCCCTTTATAGAGCGGAAAACCACTTCCCGTAATTTTTGCGCCTGTCTCAAAATCTACTAATTGATATTTTTTGATCAGGTCCCAATGCGGAACTGCATCCGAGGTTAAAACAGGTTTATTTCCGCCTTCTCGTACCACTTCATTTTCTGTAGCCGTTTTTCCAGCGGGCACTGCCGATGAGGGAAGGTTTGGCAATCGAACTAGTAGCTGCTGAAGCTCCTGTTCTTTTTGTGTCAATTGCTCCGATAAAGGTTGCAATGCGATTTTTAAATCCGCTACCTCTTTTTTCTTTGCTTCTGCTTCTTCCTTTTGACCCTTGCCCATTAAAAGGCCGATCTCTTTAGACGTGCTATTCACTTTTGACAACAGATTATCTGAGTCCAGCTGCAATTTTTTGCGTTGATCATCGAGGGCAAGAATAGTATCTACCAATGCAGGTTCTGCAAAATGCTTTTTGAGCAGTCCTGCTTTGACAGCTTCTGGATTTAGACGAATCTGCTGAAGAGTGAGCATGAAAAGAATTTGCGCAAAGATAATTGATGAGAGGCAGTGGTGCGTTTGTACCCTTTTTACTGGCTTATCTTTGCCAGATGCAAGCAACCGACGATCTACAACAACGCTGGTGGAACCTGGAAGCCAAACTGGTGGAACGTTTTGGTAAAAAACCCGATTTGGAAACAATGTTATTCCTAATAGGGGTACAGGAATTTGGAGATATTCGAGAGAAATTTACCAAGGAACAAAAGCAAGATCTGATGCATGTAGCTGTTTGTAATCTATTGTCCGAAAGCGGCTACTATGAATTGGAAAAGGTAGACGAAGACGGCTGGCCTCATTTCAAACAGCTCAAGCCTCTTCCTTCGCTGTCGATGACTGAACAAGAAAACTTTATCAAGGATCACGTATTGCTCTACTTTGAAAAAAATGAATTTTAGTCTATGAAAAAAATAGTCTTCCTATTCCTCACTTTTATTTTTACGCAATTGACCTGGGGTCAAAAAGATAGCATTGTCACCAAGCGTGATCGTAAAAAAGATGTGTTGCTGGAAACATCGATGGGAAACATTTGGATTCGCTTGTCGGATTCCACCCCTTTGCATCGTGATAATTTTATCAAACTGGTCAAAACCAACTATTATCCCGGCATCCTTTTTCATCGAGTGATTCAAAATTTTATGATTCAATCAGGCGATCCAGATAGCCGAGGTGCGGCTCCAGGTGTCCCCTTAGGAAACGGAGGTCCCGATTATTTAATTCCAGCTGAGTTTCGCCCTACTCTTTTTCATAAAAAAGGTGTGATTGCTGCTGCCCGGGACAATCACCCCCAAAAAGCAAGCAGTGCCAGCCAATTCTATTTGACACAAGGAAAAGTATTTACAGAGGCCGGTTTAGATTCTGTAGAAACCTACCGACTTAAACGAAAAATTCCAGCTGACCAGCGAAAGGTATATACCACACTGGGAGGCGTTCCCCATTTGGACCAGAACTATACCGTTTTTGGTGAAATTGTAAAAGGACTGGAAGTTGTTGATAAAATTGCAGCGGTTCCTACCAGTAAGGGCCCTGACAAGGACCGTCCGTTGCAAGACGTAAAAATCATTGATGCAAAGCTGGTCAAACGCAAGAAACACTAATCAGATATCCTGCTTTATTAGTAGGTTTGTGCCCTCAAAAAACATCCTATGAGTTACCCTGCCCATCTCCGCTACACTAAGGAACACGAATGGATTAGTCTGGACGGAACCACTGCAACAATTGGTATTACAGACTATGCGCAACGCGAGTTAGGTGATATCGTATTTGTAGAAGTAGACACCATTGGTAAATCCCTGGAAGCAGGTGCAGTATTTGGAACCGTAGAAGCTGTAAAAACAGTGTCCGATCTTTTTTTACCTGTTAGCGGAACCATCAACGAACTGAATCCTGCCTTGAGTGGCGCTCCTGAACTTGTTAACTCCGACCCTTATGGGGAAGGATGGATGATCAAAATGACCGTTAATGATCCAGCAGAAGTGGCTGCATTATTAGATGCAGCAGGCTATGAGTCGCTGGTCGGTTAATAGTAGTACTTGAAAAGACTTATCACCTCATTCTCTCTCAGTTTTGCATGGTTGTTTTTTACAACCTATTTACTTGTAATGCCATCCGATGGAAAAGGAGGAAAATTTCATCGTTGGCTACAGTCATTGGGGTTAGAAGATTATTTAAAGGAGTTTGAAGCGGATAAACTCGTTCACATTGGTCTCTTTTTTATTCTTGTTGCGCTATGGTGTTGGGGAATTGCAGGACTGAAACTCTCGTACCTTAATAAATTTCTTTTCTTCATCGTCATAGCACAAACCTGGTTCCTCTATGGAATTGCCATGGAATTTGTTCAGGAGTATTTAAAAAACGGGAGATCATTTGATGTGAAAGACATGATCGCCGATGGAATTGGATGTACAATTGCGCTGTTGATCAGTTTGCTATTTCTTCGTAAAAATGAATGTGCAGTAGGTTAAAAAAAAGAGACCCCTGTGGAAACAGGGGTCGCAACCAAAACTAACTGCTTATGAGAAAATGAACGTTATTAATCGCGTTCATATCTATAACGTGAAGTTAGTGCGACCCTTGCTCTGCCAATGTTAAAAAAATCAAAACTTATTGTTGACGGGTGAGCTTCTCTGCATTTTCTGCAAATTGTAACGCATCTACCAGCTCTTGTATCTCACCGTTTAAAACAGCGTCCAGATTATAGAGAGTAAGGCCAATCCGATGATCAGTTACCCTTCCCTGCGGAAAATTATAAGTACGAATTTTAGCGCTGCGATCTCCCGTGCTAACCAAGCTTTTACGATGCCGGGCAATTTCATCTTCCTGTTTGCGAACCTGCTCCTCGTACAACTTAGTTCGGAGCATTTGCATAGCCTTTTCTCGGTTACCTAACTGAGACCGTTCAGTTTGGCAAATCACTACCGTACCCGTGGGTATATGCGTCAGCATAACCTTGGTTTCCACCTTATTTACGTTTTGACCTCCCGCCCCTCCGCTTCGAGCCGTCTCCATTTTTACATCGGCCGGATTTAACTCAAAGTCAACTTCCTCCGCTTCTGGCATTACGGCTACCGTAGCGGCAGAAGTATGCACACGGCCACTGGCTTCTGTGTCAGGAACACGTTGAACACGGTGTACCCCACTTTCAAATTTTAAGACCCCGTATACGTCATCTCCCACTACTTCTAATTGTACTTCTTTGTATCCGCCCACGGTTCCCTCGTTTTCGCTTAATAAAGCCGTTTTCCAGCCCCTTCGTTCACAATAACGCATGTACATACGGAGCAGATTCCCTGCAAATAGACTGGCCTCATCCCCACCCGTTCCTGCCCTAATCTCTAAAATGGCATTCTTCTCGTCCTGCGGATCTTTTGGAATCAATAATTGACGAATAGTGGCCTCCAACTCTTCCTTTTTAACATCTAAACCCGGCGCTTCCAACTTGGCCAGTTCCCGCAGTTCCTCATCTGAACCTGTAAGTGCCTCTTTGTTAAAGGCCAGGTCATCCAGTACGCGCTTGTATTGGGTATAGGCCACAACAATTTTTTCCAGGCTACGGTATTCTTTGCTGGTTTCAGCAAACTTTTTATTGTTTCCCACAATCTCAGGATTGGTCAAGGCCACTCCCAATTGATCGAATCGTGCTTTTATAGCTTCTAGTCTGTCCAGCATAGGTATTAGGTGCGCAAAAGTAATAAGAATAAATTTGGACCATGGCCTTTCGTAAGTATAAAGCAACTCGCCTGTTTGATGGCACTTCTTTTCTTGATAATAAGGTGCTTCTCACCAAGGAGGATGGAACCATTGAGTCAGTGGTTGCAGAAGAAGATGCCGGTGATGAAATTATACAATTGAAGGGCACACTTACCCCGGGTCTTATCAATTGTCATTGCCATTTAGAATTGAGTCACCTGAAAGACGTGATTCCACCGCATACTGGTCTGATTGAATTTTTATGCTCGGTTGTAACCAAAAGAGGGTTTGATCCAGCAATCATTCAGGAGCGTATTGCAGCAGCGGAAAAAGAAATGTGGGAGAATGGAATTGTTGCCGTAGGTGACATCGGCAACACTGCCGATACTGCAGTGATCAAATCGAAAAGTCAGATTAACTGGCAAAATTTTGTAGAGGTCCTGAGTTTTACAGACGAAAAGGCAAACGAAAATTTGACCCACTTTATAGAACAAAAAAAGAAGTTAGAAACGGCCTTGTCACAAAACCCGGTTGCTAGTAGAACCACCCTTGTGCCGCACGCACCTTATAGTATTTCTCCTCGTAGCTTTCAAATGATCAATGAACAAACTGCTGGACAGGTAATATCCATCCACAACCAAGAGCATCCTGCAGAAAATGAACTTTATCTTAACGGAGGCGGAGATTATTTACGCCTTTTTAAAATATTTGGAATCGATCAATCGCCTTTTCCTGTAACAGGACAAAGTAGTTTGCGTTCTGTTTTGCCCTATTTCAATTTGGGGCAAACCATATTTTTAATTCATAACACCTGTATCAGTGAAGATGATATTAGTTGGGCCAAACAATATGCAGCTGAAAATGGGTTACAACTAGTGTTTTGTCTTTGTGTCAATGCAAACCTTTATATCGAAAATAAAGTGCCGCCTATCGATCTTTTGCTCAAACATAATTGTCAAATTGTTTTAGGCACGGATAGTTATAGCAGCAACTGGCAATTAAGTATTGCAAAAGAAATAGAATCCATTCAAAAACATTTTCCTCACCTGGAACTCGCAACAATTTTACATTGGGCCACGCAATCGGGCGCTCGTGCACTGCGATGGGATGATAGGTTAGGCAGTTTTGAAAAAGGAAAACAACCTGGATTGACCCTTTTGGATCTTGAAAACGGGAACTCTACTCGAATTGCATAAACTAACTCAATACCGCAGCCAATACGGGTAGCGTTTTGAGTGGTCGAAAATCCTGAATGTGTAATTGATAATAACGCTCCATTATCTGCAAAAGTTGTCTTCTTGTTTCTTGATTCAACCGAATCTCCTCCAGCTCTGCAGGCTGTCTTGCCCGTAAGATATCGGCACAAGCCTGCGCTCTTTTCCCTTCAATAAATTGCTCATGCAATGGAGGTTCAATTGACAAGGTTGATTCTACTAGATCAAAATAATAAGTATCCCCTTCTAATGAAGTTAATCGAGGAGATACTCCAAAAAAATGAGTTAGATGCAATGCAAAAAACAAAGACAAATTAGCCGTTACAGCAGGTGGCGCTTGGTCAAGATGTACTAAACAGTCCTCTGTAAATTCAAATAGCGCTGTATTTTCTTCAGGTTGTTTTAAACAGTGTGCCAATAATTCAACCATAAATAAAGCGACAGCATTTTTAGTCACATCCGAAAAAATATGCTGGTATAAATGCCCCCAATTAAATTCTTTGATCCGGTTGAGCGAACGACCTTCTTGATGATAAACTACCAAATCAAGCAAGGCAGCCGGTTGAAATAGATTCGCCTTACCGCCGCTTCGACCAGCCGCTTTACGTACTCCATTGACCAAATAAGACTGAATGCCAAACAACTCGGTATAGAGCGTTACAACCAGTGAGGTTTCTCCATATTTAACAGATCGAAGTACGACCCCCCGTGTTTTGAATAATTTACTAGCCATTCGCTTATTACAACAATATTATAAAAACAGCCCCGACATTTTTGCTTTTCTTTGCAAGCAATAAATATTCTTTTTATGTGGCAATGGCTTGGCCGTTTTGTTTTACAATTCAGACTCCCCCTTTTAATAAGTTTACTGCTGATTACTGCAGGCATGGGCTATCTGGCCAGCAAAGTAGAATTAAGTTATGAATTCACCCGAGCTATTCCATTAGATAATCCAAAATATAAGGCTTACCAGGCCTTTCGGGAAAAATTTGGAGAAGATGGAAATCTACTAGTAATTGGCGTAGAAACAGATCGTTTTTTTGAACTAACTACATTTAAACAATACATTACCCTCCAAGATAAACTCAAAAAAGTGAATGGGGTTGAAGACATTTTGTCCATTCCTGCTACCGTCAACCTTGTCAAAGATTCTATCACTGAAAAATTACAGGTTAAACCCATTTTTGATACCACGCAGTTGACACCAGAAAAATTGGATAGCAGTAAATTAATTTTTGAAAGTCTGCCCTTTTATCAAGGAATCTTATACAATCCGGAAACGAATGCCTACCTCATGGGCCTTCGTATCAACAAAGACTTACTGAATTCTAAAAAGAGAGAGAAAGTCATTCAAGAAATTGATGCCATCACGGGAAGTTTTGAAAATAAGACGGGACTGCAACTCCATAAAAGTGGTTTGCCGTATATCCGCAGTAAAGTGGCTATTATGCTTCAAGAAGAAATGAGATTTTTTCTCATTGCTTCTGTGATACTGTCGGCATTAATTCTTTTACTATTCTTTCGCTCCATTAGTGCAATGCTCCTTTCTATTGCCGTGGTAGGCATAGGAGTAATTTGGAGCGTAGGTACCCTTCAACTTTTTGGCTTTAAGATCAGCTTACTAACTGCCTTGATCCCGCCGCTAGTAGTGGTGATTGGTATTCCCAACTGTATCTACTTCTTAAATAAATTTCATGTGGCCTGGAATCAATACGGCGATAAAAGAAAGGCCTTGGTGATGATGGTCGACAAAATGGGGATTGTAACCCTGTTTTGTAATGTGTCTGCCGCTATTGGATTTGCAGTGTTTGCATTAACGAGTAGTCAAATCTTAAAAGAATTTGGATTAGTTGCCGGGATCAATATCATGGCACTGTTTTTTATCTCGCTAATTTTTATTCCAGCTGTACTCAGTTATCTGCCGCCACCAAAAACGCGTCACACCAAATACCTAGATAATCCACAACTAAATCGCTGGTTGGCTCGATTGGAAAAATGGTCACTTAATCATCGCCCCTTAATCTATGGAGTGACCACTGTCATAATGGTTATATCCATTGCAGGAGTTTTCAAATTGAGAAGTGAAGCATTTATTGTTGATGATTTACCTAAGTCTAATACGGTGTACACCGATTTGAAATTTTTTGAAAAGCACTTTAAAGGCGTGATGCCACTAGAAATTGTGGTAGACACCAAAAAGAAACAAGGTGTAACGCGTAATTTAAAAAATCTTGAAGCAATCGACTCTCTCTCGCACTATCTAGCAACCATCCCTGGTATTGCGCGACCACTCAGTTTAGTAGAAGGATTAAAATTTGCTCGACAAGCCTTCTTTGATGGTGATCCTTCCAGCTATACACTTCCCAATAGCTATGATTTACCTGCCCTTGCGCAATACCTGAGTTTCAAAGACACCACTGCCAAAAAGAATTCACTTTCAAAACTGGTAGGCTCGTTCATGGATAAAAACAAACAGCAAGCTCGCATCAGTGTGAATATGGCAGATATTGGAAGTTATCGTTTACCGCTATTACTAGACAGTATCCAACAAAAAGCTGACTCGCTGTTCAATACTTCAGAAAAGCGAACACATGAAATTGAATTGACAGGGACCAGCGTAACATTTTTAGAAGGAAGTCGATTTATTATCAATGGACTCAAAGAAAGTATCTTCTGGGCCTTTTTACTGATTAGTCTTTGCATGTTGTACCTTTTTCGTTCGGCCCGCATTTTAATCAGTTCACTCATTCCTAACATCATTCCATTAATCATCACTGCTGGTGTAATGGGTTGGGCAGGAGTACCCCTAAAGCCTTCAACGGTGTTAGTTTTTAGTGTGGCTTTAGGAATTGCTATTGATGTAACGATACGATTTTTGGTAAACTATAAACAAGAATTACCGAACCAAAATCAAGATATCAAAGCCACTGTAATTCAAACGATTTATAGTACGGGCATCAGTATTATTTACACATCACTGGTTTTAATTGCCGGTTTTATCATTTTTTGTTTTAGTGATTTTGGTGGAACGATGGCATTAGGATGGCTTACGTCTCTCACTTTAATTACTGCAACACTCACAAATTTGATTTTACTTCCTGCTATTTTACTTTCAATTGGAAAAAAGAAGTAAAAGGGATACAACTATCTTTGTCACTTACAAATCTCCCACTTGGAAAAAAGCAACTTTGTTGACCAGATCAGAATATTTTGCCGCAGCGGACACGGTGGTGCTGGCAATAAGCACTTCATGCGCAATAAATTCACTGCACTGGGTGGACCGGATGGCGGAGACGGGGGACGTGGCGCACATATTATTTTAAAAGGTAATCGTAATCTCTGGACACTACTACACCTTCGCTATTACAAAAATGTACTGGCCGAAGATGGAGAAAAAGGTGGCGCGAATAACTGTCATGGCAGAGATGGAAAAGATATTATCATCGAAGTGCCGCTTGGTACGATAGCGCGTGATGAAGAAACAGGAAACAAAGAAGTAGAGATTTTAGAAGATGGACAGGAAATTATCTGGATGCCCGGAGGAAAAGGCGGATTAGGTAATTCTCATTTTGCAACGCCCACTAACCAAGCACCTGAACATGCACAACCCGGACTACCCGGTATTGAAGGATGGAAAATTTTAGAATTAAAAGTACTGGCTGATGTGGGTTTGGTAGGTTTTCCCAATGCGGGCAAATCTACCTTGTTGTCTGTAATCACGGCAGCCAAACCAAAGATTGCAGACTACGCCTTTACCACCATTACCCCTAATCTTGGAATGGTTGAGTACAGAGATGGAAGAAGTTTTTGCATGGCTGATTTGCCAGGAATCATCGAGGGTGCTGCAGAGGGAAAAGGACTGGGTCATCGGTTCTTGCGACATATTGAACGCAATGCGGCCTTATTATTTTTGATTCCTGCAGACAGTAAAGATCACCGAAAAGAATACGAAATTCTGATTAGCGAATTAGAACAATACAACCCCGAGTTGTTACATAAACAATTTGTTATTGCAATCAGCAAAAGCGATATGCTAGACGAAGAATTGAAAGCGGCTATTGCCAACGAGTTACCAGAAAATATTCCTCAGCTATTTATCTCTTCTGTAACGAATCAAGGACTAGTAGCACTAAAAGATAAATTGTGGTCTATTCTAAATGAGCCCATTCAGACTGCATGAGACAGCATTGCTTTTTTTGTCAACACGAGATAGAACCTGTTCATGTGCATGGACATTATCAATGCCCGGTTTGCGGTACTAATATAATGCCTTGTTGTGATGGAGACAACTGTGATACCAATCTGCTATTGAAGAAAGAATCAATAACTCCGACCAACCGTATCACAGGCAGCTTTGAGGAGTGATTGTCCATCCGTAGCGTCCTGCCACTTTTCCCAAAACATAACACCTGCAGCTATATCTTTTGACAATTTAGCCTTTCGTTTTACGGTATACTGCCCATTGTAATAAATGGTATAGTTCGTAAAAGTTCCCGCACTAACTATCGCAGAATCCAATTGAGCGTTTCCGCCTTGCGATAAAATATTTCGATAAGACAATACCGTATTTGTCTGGGTAATACCAGATGGTCTGCCATACGCAGGAATTCCCAGTACAGCTTTCGCAGCAGGCATTCCCCTTGTATTAATCCAATAATTCAAACATAAACTAGCCAGCGCATAATCACTATGATGACGATAAGGGGTCGTTGTGCTAAAATCATCATAAGCCATTATATTGAAAAAGTCTACAATTGGAAATAACTCATTTCGAATCGCATCACGAATTCCACCTGCATATTTACCTGCTGTAATAGCACAAGACAGATAGTAACGACCATCACGATGCAACGAATCTGCTAATTCCTGCATCAACGAAGTAAATGTAACATCAGTTCCATCAGAGGTAGTGGGGAATTCCCAATCCATATCAACACCATCTAATTGATTGGTGCGAACCACGTTCATAATATCACGAATAAAGTTGGTACGGCCCTGAGCACTAGCAGCCATGTTTTTGAAATTCGTCTTTCCGTCTCCACTACCATCATTTATTCCTAAAAGAATTTTCGCATTATTCGATCTTGCCTTTGTTGCCACTGCAGCCAAAGGAGCAGTAGCCGAACTCGGCGCAACCAATGAACCTGTTGAATTAACTTGGTAGAATGCATAGACTACCACATTAGTCATTCTGAATTTAATATCAGGAACCTCAGCCAAGCTTCGATAAGAAGGGAAATATCCAACTACGTGATATCCCAATGAAACGGGCATACTAACAACTATGTAAGTAAATGAACGAGCGCCGGTTGCACATCCCGACGCAGGACCCGTAGTATTACGAGGCACCACATACCAATAGTACGTGACATTGGGCGTTGCCGGAATGCTAACCGTGTGAGTGGTACCAGATACTGCATTCCCCACGAGAGTTGTGGGTGAAGGAGTAGTACCCAAATAAACATCATAGCTACTAGCTGTGCTTACTGCATTCCAGGAAAGTGTAACAGATGTAGTTGTTACAAAGCCACCATTGGCTGGGGACAGTAAACTGGTGCAGCCGGGTACAACTGGTGTAGGAGGCGTGGGGGTAGCATCTTTTTTACGACAAGTAGCAAAAAATAGCACAGTGCCCAGTAAAAACAAAAACAGATGAGGTCTCATAAGCAAGATTGGTATTCCAAATTAGGGAATAAAATTGAAGAGCTGAAGCAGTCCGTTTTTCGTAGGTTTGTTGCCTAAATTTTGATGCCATGAGAAAGTTATTATTATCCCTTCTTTTCATTTGCTTGTTTGTAGGTCGAACACTAGCCGATGAAGGAATGTGGTTACCCCTTTTACTCGGAAAACAAGTATATGATGAAATGGTGAAAAAAGGTTTGAAGCTCACCAAAGAACAATTGTATCAAATCAATAAGCCCTCTCTAAAAGATGCAATCATCATTTTTGGGGGTGGTTGTACAGGAGAAATTGTCAGCTCAAAAGGATTGATATTTACAAACCACCACTGCGGCTATGATGCTATTGCTACAGCAAGCAGTGTAGAGAAAAACTATCTGCGTGACGGATTTTATGCAAAAACCCTGTCAGAAGAGATC
>JBJOGP010000020.1:0-25651 GCA_046048175.1 Bacteroidota bacterium | reverse complement strand
TGTCAGCTCAAAAGGATTGATATTTACAAACCACCACTGCGGCTATGATGCTATTGCTACAGCAAGCAGTGTAGAGAAAAACTATCTGCGTGACGGATTTTATGCAAAAACCCTGTCAGAAGAGATCAATACTAATCTTTCAGTTCAGTTTTTAGTACGCATCGATGACGTTACAAAAGAAGTAATGGATTCATTAAAAGGACTCACCGGTAGTGAGCGTGTACAAAAACAAGCAGCCGTATTAGCAGCCATTAATAAAAGATTGAGTAATGCTGACGAAAGCATTGAAACAAGAGTAAGTTCTCTTTTTAAGGGAAATCAATTTTTAGCCTTTGTATATCAACGTTATTCGGATATCAGATTAGTAGGAACACCTCCTGAGAGTGTTGGTAAGTTTGGCGGCGATACAGATAATTGGGAATGGCCCCGTCACACTGGCGATTTCTCAGTTTTTCGTGTGTACACAGATGCAAATGGTAAGCCTGCAAAATACAATGCGGCTAATGTCCCACTCAAACCTAAGTGGTATTTGCCTGTTTCTTTAAAACCCTTGAAAGATGGCGATTTTGCAATGATCTGGGGCTATCCAGGAAGCACTAATCGTTACGAAAGCTCTTATGGAATTCGTTTGGCAACTGATATCAGCAATACAACCTTAGTAAGCCTTCGTGATGTTCGTCTTAAATATATGTTTGAAGAAATGAAGAAAGATCCTGCTGTTAAACTACAACTGGCCTCTTCTTATGCAAGCATCGCGAATTACTGGAAGTTTTTTGATGGCGAAACCAAGCAATTGCTCAAATATGATGTGTACGGACAAAAGAAAAAAGTTGAAGAAGGATTCACACAATGGGCAAAGGGTAAACCAGAGTACGAAAATTTATTTGCTGACTGGGGAAAGGCTTATGATGCTTGGCGACCCTATGCAAAACATCAAATGTATATGCGTGAAGGTGTGCTAGGATCTCCGCTTATTGCATTTGCAGGATCATTATTGCAATTAGAAGCGGTGTTGACAAAATCTGGCGCCTCAGCTGCAGATGTCAGAAAAACAGTAGAAGCAGTCAATCAAGCACGTAAAGCATTTTTAGAGAGCGAGAATAAGATTTCTGATGAAAAAATATTGGCTGCCACCACCAGAATGTTTTATCAGGAAATAGATAAGCAACAACACCCTACTACTTTCTTCCCCACATTAAAAAATCAATACGGTAGTTTGGATAATGAAGAAACCTACCGTCGCTACGCAGCTGATGTATTTTCAAAAACAATTGTATTTGATAATGCACGCTGGGAAGCCTTTCTTGCAAAACCAGATGGGTTTACACTACAAACAGATCCTGCGTTTGTGCATGCCAGTACCTTCATCAACAACTATAACTCTAAATATGGCCTGTTTTCACAACAATTTGCATCCCGTAATGCAGAATATGGAAGACTCTATTTGAAAGGAGTGATGGAAATGGATACAGTGAAAGCAAAAAAAATGTATCCTGATGCTACTTTCACCATGCGTGTGAGTTATGGAAATGTAAAAAGTTATCAGCCCCGTGATGCCGTAAAGTATGATTATGTAACTACCTCTCGTGGTCTGTTAGAAAAATACAAAGCAGGCGATTACGAATTTGATCTTCCTGCCAAACAAGTGGAGATGATTCGAAATAAAGACTTTGGTCAGTATATGGATCCCACTCGCAAAGACCTGGTTATCGGATTTATCACAACCAATGATATTACCGGTGGCAACTCAGGTTCTCCTGTCTTGAACAATAAAGGCGAATTGATCGGATTAGCTTTTGATGGAAACTATGAAGCACTTAGTCATAAACTAGCTTTTGACAAAGATCTTAATCGTACCATCTGTGTAGATATCCGTTATGTACTCTGGTGCATAGATAAATTAGGTGGCGCCCCGCATCTGATCAATGAATTGACATTGGCCAAATGAAAATAACGCGGATTAGTCTTTATAAGCTAGCCATTCCATTAAAGGAACCCTTCATCACCTCGCTGGGTGTTGACACAGATGCTTTAAATGTATTGGTCAAAATTGAAACCGATGCAGGAATAACTGGCTTTGGAGAATGCAGTCCGTACATGCCTATCAATGGTGAAAGTCAAGATACCTGCTATGCAGTAGGGCAATATTTTGCTCGAGTTTTAATAGGCAAAAACCCATTAGAGATAAATGATGCTATTCAACTAATGGATAGTATCATTTATCTTAATAATAGTATTAAAAGTGCGTTTGATATTGCTTTACATGATATTGCAGCACAGGAGGCCGGTGTGCCTCTATGGAAATTTTTAGGAGGTGTGGCTAACAAAGAAATTGTTACTGATTATACGGTTAGTATCGGTGAACCCTCAAAAATGGCAGCCGATGCAAAATGGATTCTTGCACAAGGATTTCCCGCTATCAAAGTAAAGCTGGGACAGCAAGGTTCAAAAGATATTGAGCGGATTCGTGCCATTCGTACTGCAGTAGGTCCTGCAATTCCTATTCGAATTGATGCAAACCAAGGCTGGGGTGTTGAAGAAGCCATCACTACGCTCAAGGCCTTGTCTTCATTTGATATTCAACACTGCGAAGAACCCATTTCCCGCCAACTATACACCGAATTGCCACGTATAAAAAAAGAGAGCCCTATTCCCATCATGGCCGATGAAAGCTGTGGCGATCCATATGATGCAGCCAGATTGATTGCCATTAATGCTTGCGATTATTTCAATATCAAAATTGGAAAGGCAGGTGGACTACAAAAGGCAAAAAATATTGTAGCTCTTGCCGATAATGCCAAGATAAAAATGCAAGTAGGTGCGATGATTGAATCTCGGCTTGCGATGTCTGCATTCGCCCATTTTGCTTGTTGCAGTCCCAATATTGTACACTTTGATTTTGATACCGCCCTCATGTTCAAAGAAGATCCAGTTGAAGGGGGAATTTGTTATGGGAAAAATGGGCAAATTCACTTACCCGACCAACCCGGATTAGGCGCAAAAATTTCTGAGCAGTGGTTAGCTAAAATGGAATCGATTCAGTTTTCTTGAATCAAATTTTTTGGAAAGTATTAATCAATTTTCCAACTCATTCCACCCCCTTTCTCATCTTTGAGTTGAATCCCCAAGGCTAGTAATCGATCACGGATTTTATCAGAGGTCATAAAGTCACGACGACCCTTTGCTTCTTTTCGCATATCAATCAATAACTCCATTACTCCTTGCAATTTTTCCTGATCAGCAGCATGAAGAGGTTGTAGTCCTAATATATCCTCCATCCAAAGCTTCAACTCATTTTGCATTCGCGTCAGCGTTTTAACTGCAAGTGCTGATTTAGCCGTTATGCCATCTTTTATTGAGTTCAATACCGGCACTAATTCAAATAGATTAGCTAACACTTTTGCTGAGCTAAAATCATCATTCATAAAAAGTGGCAGTTCATCCAATAGCTGGTTTACTTTCTTATCCAAAACAACATCTTCACCAGTAGGATGTCCCCATTCTTGTGTATTCAATTTTTGAAACCCTTCCACTGCATCCCATAATCGTTTCAATCCCTTTTCTGCGGCCAATAATGCTTCATTACTAAAATCGAGGGTACTGCTATAATGGGTTTGCAAAATAAAAAACCGAATTGTCATCGGATGGTATGCCTTGGCCAACAAAGGATGAGTGCCGCTAAAAAGCTCAGTCAGTTTTATGACGTTATTGTAGCTCTTTCCCATTTTACGACCATTAATCGTAATCATGTTATTGTGGACCCAATATCGAACTGGTGATTGATGATTGCAAATGGTGCTCTGTGCAATTTCACTCTCATGATGAGGAAATAGCAAATCCATTCCACCACCGTGAATATCAAACTGTGGGCCCAGGTATTTTGTAGCCATCGCAGAGCATTCAATATGCCAGCCCGGATAGCCCACACCCCAAGGGCTTTTCCAACGCATGATATGTTCCGGTGCAGCTGCTTTCCACAAAGCAAAATCAGCGCGATCTCTTTTTTCATCCTGACCTTCTAATTCCCGCGTTGTAGTCAATAATTCATCAATCACACGACCACTCAACTTTCCGTATTCGTGAGTGGAAGCATATTTTTTTACATCGAAATAAACAGAACCATTTTTCTCATACGCATACCCTGCCTTTATAATTTCTTCAATCATACCAATTTGCTCCACAATATGACCTGTTGCAGTTGGTTCAATGGAAGGAGGCAACGTATTAAATTGTTGCATGGCCCAATGAAAAAGATTCGTGTATTTCTGCACCAACTCCATGGGCTCCAATTTTTCCAATTGAGCCTTTTCAGCAATTTTATCCGTTGCTGCTCTACCCTCTTCTTCAAAATGACCTGCATCAGTAATATTTCGCACATAACGAACCTTATACCCCAGATGCTGCAAGTAACGGTACACCACATCAAAGGTGATGTAAGGACGTGCATGTCCCAGATGGCTTTCTCCACTTACGGTAGGCCCACACACATACATACCCACATGTCCCTTGACTAAGGAAACAAATTCTTCTTTTTGCCGAGTTAACGAGTTGTAGATATGAAGGGACTGCATGCTGCAAAGATGATTAAAATATCATTACGGACGGCTTAGCCTGATATCAGCAACAATCATGTAATGATCTGAGTAGTCCTTTTTTTCGCGCTTGAACTGCACAACAGAAAAGCGAGGATCAGTAAATATATAATCGATACGTAAGGTGGGAGACAAGCTGCGAAAGGTGCGCCCAATTCCGTAGCCTTTTTCCAAGAATGCATCTTTCAATGTTCCGCGTACTTTAAAGTAGGTATAAGAGTTAGGAACATCATTAAGGTCACCTGTTATCACGACGGGATAGGGAGAATTATTTCTAACTTGGTCAATGATATCCGCCTGCATGCTTCGAATAACAATACCTCTCTTCAATTTGGCCACGATAGGTATGGAATGATAGACCAGACTATCTTCTCTGCTTTTGATTTTTTGCATCCGCCAGTAGTCAATCTTATCAAATCGCTGTGATTGCAAATGAGTAGTAAAGACCCGAATCGTATCGGGTCCTATCTTGATATCAGCTTGTACCAGTGCTTCCGGCTGCGAAGGACGTGGATAACGCAAAAAAGAACTATCGATAATAGGAAACTTGGAGAATATAATGGAGCTATAATAGTTGCGATCCCCGTCTTTATCAAATGGAAAATAATAATAGCGAAACCCTAACGTCTGCTGAATAGCACGAATATTATCATAGAATTCAGGATTCTCTGAGGTATAAAACTCTTGAAGACACAAAACATCTGCTTTTTGTTCTTTAAGAAGTGATAGCATTTTTTTTCGTGTCGTACTGCCTTTATTATTATTACGGGCTAACTCAATAAATCGGGCTACATTCCAACTAACAACCCGAATAGAACGTCCGCCAGAATCGGTAGCAAAGGTTAGGGGCGCATTAAATCCAATAAAGACAGCTATACTTTTATATCCAAGTCCCAGCGCAACCAATGAAATAAAAATGAGATCGAATTTTAAAAGTAACAACCAGCCAAAAAAGAAGCAAACCACTAAAAGAAGCAAGACAGGAAAGCTCAAACCCATCATGGAGACCCACCACCACTGTTGAGGATGTAAAAGTGGGATTAAGCAAGACAACAAAAAAAGGAGAACGACCAGCCAGTTAGCATAGATAAAAAAACGCTTGGTAAAAAGTCGAAGCCGGCTTGCCATTTCTGCAATATAAGAAAAACAGGCGGGGCTATTTTTTTAGCAACGTATCAGCTTTTGCCAAACTATTTACTATCGCATCCTTAACCTTAGATACTTTATCAAACTCTGATCGCAAATAAGCGAGTCTGACCTCGACATTATTTTTTCCAGAGTCAAGGTTAAACTCCATCATCCATTGATCCATTGCAAAATCAGCATAACTCAACTCACTCACCAGGGTTTCTAATTCCTTTTTATAAGCCGTAAGTGTGGCAGAAGAACGAGTTGGCAATGCCCCGATTGAGTCCAGCAAAGCCTGTGCTCTTTTTTGAGCACCTCTCACTTTTCCCATTTTTGGCATCACGAGATCGTGCATCTCCATAACCTGTCCATATAAACTATCTGCAGGGGTTTTAGGTGCCTCCATAGCAGAATGGTCATGGTGCTCACCAGAACTATCAGATGAAGACTGACAAGCCAGCAAAACAGACAAACTCATGAAACAAAAAAAGGTAATCCGTAACATACTTGTAAATTTTAGCAAAGATAATTCCATTCACGCCCAGAAAAAAGCATGAATGATAAATAGGTAACTTCGCCCTTGTAAGCTTCCCCTATGAAACAACTCAACAATTATATCCAGGGACAATGGATGACCGGAACAGGTAATGGACAGCTATTAACGGATGCTGTAACCGGGGAACCCATTGCACAAGCCAGCACGGAAGGCATCGACTTCAAATCTGTAGTTGAATATGGTCGAATGGTGGGAAACCCAGCACTACGTTCATTAACATTTCACGAAAGAGGACTTCGTCTAAAAGCATTAGCGCTTCACTTACAGAAACACTTACCGGCCTTTTATGCACTCAGCTATAAAACAGGTGCAACAAAAGCAGATAGCTGGGTGGATATTGAAGGAGGAATCGGAAACCTGTTTGCCAACGCATCGCTAAGAAGAAAGTTTCCCAATGAAACATTTTGTATTGACGGAGAGTCGCACAACCTGAGTAAACAAAATACATTCATGGGCACTCACTTGCTTGTTCCTAAAGAAGGAGTAGCCATTCATATCAATGCTTTTAATTTTCCAGTTTGGGGTATGCTGGAAAAAATTGCGGTTAATTTATTAGCCGGCGTTCCCGCCATTATTAAACCGGCAACAATTACTTCGTATTTAACCGAAGCAGTTTTCAAAGAAATCATTGCCAGCAAGATCTTTCCAGAAGGATCCTTGCAATTATTATGCGGGAGTGCAGGAGATTTGCTTGAGTGGGTCGATAGTCAAGATAGCGTGACCTTTACAGGAAGTGCCCATACAGGAGCGCTTTTGAAAAGAACTCCATCTATACTGTCAAATAATGTCTCCTTTACGATGGAGGCCGATAGCCTTAATTGTATTGTGCTAGGTGAATCCGTACAGCCAAATGATCCTGAATGGGATTTATTTATCAAAGAAGTACGAAAAGAAATGACGTTAAAATCCGGACAACGCTGTACCGGTGTGCGACGCATTTTTGTACCCCAAACTCATTTAACTGCCGTAGCGGAGTCTCTACAAAAAGCGTTAGCGCAAACAATTATTGGGTCTCCCCTAAATGAAAAAGTCCGCATGGGCAGTTTAGCTGGAATCTCACAACGTGAAGAAGTATTAACACAGGTTAGAAAATTATTAGCTAGCTCTCAACTCATTTATGGATCTCTAGACAGCGTAGAAGTAGTAGACGCAGATGCAATCAAGGGAGCATTTCTCTCTCCTCTACTACTCCTCAATGAAAAACCATTTTATAGCCATGAGCCCCACGAAATAGAAGCCTTTGGCCCCGTGAGCACCTTGATGCCATATAATGGAATAGAAGAGGCGATTGCATTGAGTAAACTAGGTAAAGGAAGTCTGGTTACAACCATTGTAACGAACAACGAACAAGAAGCAAAAAAATATGTACTGGGTGCAGCCACCCATCATGGAAGAATTTTAGTTCTCAACAGAGATTGCGCTAAAGAAAGCACCGGCCATGGTTCTCCTCTCCCTTTACTTGTACATGGGGGTCCAGGAAGAGCAGGAGGCGGCGAAGAAATGGGTGGCATCCGTGGTGTAAAACATTACTTACAACGAACCGCCTTACAAGGTTCTCCCACCATGATTACCGCAATCACCAATGTATATCAACCTTACGCAAAAGGAAAAGAACCAGGAAAACATCCGTTTAAAAAATACTTTGAAGAATTAGAGATTGGAGACCAACTGCTAACTGAACCACGCATCATTACAGCCGAAGACATTGATCGTTTTGCCGATTTAAGTGGTGATCATTTTTATGCCCATTTGCGTGAAACAGATTTTTTAAATACGATGTTTGAAAAACAAGTGGCACATGGCTACTTGATTATGAGTTTGGCTGCGGGACTATTTGTAGACAGCTACGAAAAAAATCCAGTACTGCTCAACTATGGAATTGATGAGCTTCGTTTCACAAAACCAGTGTATCCGGGTAGCAGTATTCAAATTCGCTTTACTTGTAAAGAAAAACTATTACAAGATAAACGAGTAGTAGAAAAGCCCGAAGATTATAAACGAGGAGACGATATTGAAAAAGGAATTGTTAAATGGCTGGTAGAAATTTTAGATGAGACCAACGAAATAACTGGAGTAGCCACAATCCTGACCATGGTTGCGAAAAAAGAACAATCAAAATAATTGCAATGGAAACTGCATTTGTAAAATCAACTACTAACGAAGGTCTTTGTACCATTTCATTTTTTCATCCCCAGAGCAATTCACTTCCAGCCGCCATTTTACAGCAATTGGCACAGGCAATCACAGAGGCCGGAAAAGATAAAAACTGTAAATTGATTTTAGTACGAAGCAGTGGTGAAAAAGCATTTTGTGCAGGAGCTTCATTTGATGAGTTAACACAAATTAAAACTGAAACAGAGGGGCTTCATTTTTTTAGCGGGTTTGCACATGTAATCAATGCGATGCGTACCTGCGGAAAAATAATTATTGGACGTATCCATGGTAAATGTGTAGGGGGTGGTGTTGGTTTGGCAGCGGCTGTTGATTATGCACTGGCTACGGAGAATGCTGCCGTTAAATTAAGTGAACTAGCAGTGGGCATAGGCCCATTTGTAGTTGGTCCTGCCGTGGAAAGAAAAATAGGACTCTCCGCCTTTTCTCAATTAGCGCTAGATGCAACTGCATGGCGTTCGGCAGAATGGGCACACCAAAAAGGGCTATTTGCAGAATTATACGAAGACGCACAAGGACTAGACGAGGGTATTAATCGAATTATTTCAAGATTACTTGCAAGCAGCGAAGCAGCGTTACAGGAGCTCAAAACAATTTTTTGGAAAGACACGTCTCATTGGGAAACATTACTCATAGAACGTGCCGCAATCAGTGGAAGACTGATACTAAGTGAAGAAAGTAGAAAAGCTATCGCCGCATTTAAAAGCAAATGAGTTTTTTACAGTTCAACCCCGACAACTTTAATTCCTTTTGTGACATTCTCGCAAAACGAGATAAAGACTTAAAGCAGATCATTCAAAAACATGGCTATCCTACTCCATGGATTCGTCCCAATAGTTTTCAAACACTTGTGCTGACTATTTTAGAGCAGCAGGTATCGCTGGCCGCAGCTTACTCGGCATTCAATCGTCTAAAAAATAAAGTAGGAACCGTTACACCTAGGAAAATTCTTTCGCTCACCGATGAAGAATTACGCGCCTGCTATTTTACCCGACAAAAAATTGTGTATGCAAAGGGTTTAGCAGAAGCTGTTCAGTCGCGCGTTATTCAACTTAAAAAAATGGAGACCTTGCCTGATGAAGAAGTAAGAGCGAAATTGATACAATTGAAAGGGATCGGTAACTGGACTGTAGATGTTTATTTGATGCATGCACTTTGTCGAACAGATTTATTTCCACTGGGAGACCTTGCGCTCGTCAATAGCCTGAAACACGTAAAAAAGTTAAAGCCAGAAACCAGCAAGGAAAAAATGTTAGCCATCGCTGAGCCATGGAAACCCTACCGGACTATTGCCTCAATGATTTTATGGCACGATTACCTGAAAAGAAAAGGAACTAAAATTCAGGATTAGATATTTAGTCCGCCGCAAACACTCAATGTCTGCCCGGTTACATAAGCAGAGAGATCACTGGCTAAAAATAAGGTAGCATTTGCAATATCTTTTGCAGCTGCAAATCGACCGAGAGGAATACCGGCTTTATACTTTTCGCCAGCCTCGCCCTCTTTCAAATACTGCGTCATGTCGGTTTCAACAAAACCTGGCGCGATAGCATTACAACGAATATTTCTACTTCCTAACTCTTTGGCAATTGACTTTGTAAAGCCAATGATGCCGGCCTTACTTGCTGCGTAACTACTTTGACCTGCATTTCCCATTTCTCCAATCACAGAACTCATATTAATAATAGAACCGCTACGCGCTTTCATCATAGGTCTAATCACCTGCTTAGTCATATAGAAAACACTATTCAGATTAACCTGAATTACTTCGTTCCATTGTTCAGTTGTCATTCGCATGAGCAGATTGTCTTTGGAAATACCTGCATTATTAACACATATATCAATAGTGCCAAATTCTTTCAACACGTCTGCAACAAATTGTTCGCACTGGGCTGCATCGCCTGCATTACTTTTCCAAGCCTTTGCCTTTACACCCATTCCCTGCAAACGATTTTCTAATTGAGCAGCTTTTTCAGCACTACTGTCACTAACATAAGTAAACGCAACATGGGCGCCATGTTCGGCAAATAACAATGCAACCCCTTCTCCGATTCCGCGCGCTGCGCCCGTAACAATAGCAACTTTATTTTCTAGTAGTTTCATAGTGTTTAATTTAAGTCGTCACAAAAGTAGGATTATTCAGCTGTAAGATTTCTTCCAAAAGCTGTCTGTCATTACTCAACCGAGGTACTTTATGTTGGCCCCCTAATTTTCCTTTGTTCCGTAACCAGGTTGCAAATGTTCCCCTCACTACTTTATGTATGATGGGCTCACGTAAGGCAATATTGCGATGTCGTTTTGCCTCGTAGTCGCTATTGATTGCTTGCAATGTGCGATCTAAAATAGAAGAGAACTGCTGTAAAGAAGATGGCTCTTGCTCAAATTCAATCAACCATTCATGTGCACCATTTGTGGTTTCACTAAAATAGACCGGCGCTGCAGTATAATCAGAAACCGAAGCACCCGTTTCTTGACAAGCAATTGCAATTGCTTTATCCGTGTTGTCAACAATTAATTCTTCCCCAAATGCATTGATAAAATGTTTCAGCCTTCCCGATACATTGATTCTAAAAGGATTTAGGGAAACAAACTCAACAGTATCTCCAATTAAATAACGCCATAGTCCTGAATTAGTACTAATAACTAGTGCATATTGTTGACCTACTTCTACATCCTGTAATCCAATGGTACGAGGACTAGCCGCACCCACTTCGCTCAATGGCATAAACTCCATAAAAATGCCATGATCAGTAAACAAAAGCATGCCTTCTTGAGTGGGGTCGTCCTGTGCTGCAAAAAAACCCTCACTCGCATTATACATATTCATAAAAGTGACTTCCTTGCCAAGCAATTTGGAGAATTGCTGACGATAGGGTGCAAAAGCAACTCCTCCATGCAAATAAAGTTCGAGCGAAGGCCATACCTCAGCAATAGAAGTCTTTCCGGTTAATTCTAAAATTCGTTTGAATAAAACCAGCGTCCATGTAGGAACTCCGGAAATTGAAGTAACATTTTCCTGAATAGTACTTTGTGCAAGCATTTCAATTTTGGACTCCCACTCCTCCATTAGAGCAATATTGAGTTCGGGCGTCCGCAACCAATGGCCCCAAAAAGGAGTATTCTGCAGTAACACTGCGCTAAGATCACCTACCTGCGCATCTGGATTGAGAGGACTTAACGTATGACTTCCTCCAATAATCAACCCCTTACCCGTGAGTAGTGCAGAATCAGGGCGATTGCAATAATAAAGTGTCAATACATCTTTAGAAGCACGGTAATGTCCTTCTTGTAAACATTCTTCACTTACCGGAATAAACTTACTACGATCACTGGTAGTACCACTGCTTTTGGCAAACCAATTGATAGGAGTATTCCAAAGAATGTTTTGTTCTCCCTCCATGATGCGTTCGATATAAGGCTTAAGATCATCATAGTCGTGAATAGGAACTGCTTCTTTAAAAGACTTTACGTTAAATAGACTTGAAAAATTATACTGTCGACCAAACTCAGTGTACTGTGCAGATGCTACCAAATTTTGCAATACCTCACGCTGGGCATTCATAGGATTATCTCGCCATGCCTGTATGCGCCACGATCTTAACCGGGCCAATGAGGATATTGCCGGAGACAAAAGGTTCATCGGTAAGGAAAATTAACCAAAAATTATTAGCTATATGAGTTTAGCAGTTGCGTGCGAAGCTGCTCTTTGATTGCAGCAGGGGCAAAGCAGTGATCCACAGCCTGTAAATTACAAGCTAAAAAATCCGCCAGCGTCCATCCAAACGTTGCTGCAATAGAAGCATATTCACCACTTAATGTAACAGGCGTTACCGTTCTTGCATCGGTGTTCACACTAACCGAAACACCTTCTTTATATAGCTTATCAATTACATGTGCAGCATAGGATGAATAAACATTAGTTCGAAGATTGCTACTGGGACATACTTCCAGGTGAATATTTTTTTCTCGAAGATGGGTAAGAAGCCGTGGGTCTTCGGTACTGCGTACTCCATGGCCAATTCGACTTGGATGAAAATGATGTAAAACATCCCAAACACTAGATGCGCCACAGGCTTCACCAGCATGCGCGGTGCAAGGAATACCTTTTTCTTGGGCATATTCAAATGCTTTTTGGTGAGCGGTAACCGGATAGCCGGCCTCATCGCCCGCAATATCAAATCCAACCACCCATCCATCACGTTTAAACTGCTCCACTAATTGAACCGTCATCATACTTTCCTCTTCACTATAATGACGCAAGGTGCAAAGAATAAGTCGCGGAATTACTTTGTATAATTTTGAACCTTCTTGCAATGCGTCTTGTACGTGATTGATTACCTCAACTGGCGTTAGTCCTTTTAATGTGTGGAGCAAAGGAGCAAAACGAATTTCAACATACACCACTCCATCCTCATCCATTTGTCGCAATAAATCCAGCGTAACTAATCGCAATTGATCAGGCGTCTGCATAAGCAGGTATCCTCTTGCAGAGCGTTTGATATATTCCAATAAATCGGTAGAACAAACCGGAGCAATAAATTCTGACTCAAATTGTTCACGCGTTACAGAAGGGTCGATACTACGAACAACTTCATAGCTTAAACTACAATCCAAATGTAGATGTAATTCAATTTTAGGAAGCTGTTTGTAATCCATGCGTCAATTTAAAATAAATCAATGAGTAGAAGATTGATTTTGCATGGCTTCTTCGTAGATCCAATCTTTACGTTTGAGTTCAAAATTGCGACCCAGGTATAATTTTCGTACTTGCTCATCAGCTGCTAACTCCTCGGCACTTCCATGTTTAAAAATGCGTCCTTCTATTAACAAATAAGCACGGTCGCAAATAGATAGCGTTTCTGTTACGTTATGATCAGTGATTAAAATGCCAATATTCTTAAACTTAAGTTTGGCTACAATCGCCTGAATATCCTCTACAGCAATAGGATCAATACCGGCAAAGGGTTCGTCCAACAATATAAACTTAGGATCCACCGCCAATGCACGAGCAATCTCAGTTCTCCTTCTTTCACCTCCGCTCAAAACGTCTCCATTACTTTTACGCACATGACCTAATCTGAATTCTTCCAGGAGTGATTCCAATTTATGGCGTTGTTCTTGCTTGGAAAGAGTGGTCATTTCTAATACAGCCGATATATTATCTTCCACACTCAACTTTCTAAATACCGAGGCCTCCTGAGGCAAGTAACCAATACCCATTTGAGCCCTTTTGTACATGGGTAATGCCGTGATATCCTGATCATTTAAATAAACAGTACCCGAATCGGGCTTGATTAGACCTACCACCTGATAAAAGGAGGTTGTTTTACCGGCACCATTGGGACCTAATAAACCAACAATCTCACCTTGTTTGACGTCAAAAGAAACTTGGTTAACAACTGTTCGTGTACCATATCGTTTGACCAGGTTTTCAGTGCGGATCTTCAACTGCATAGAACAAAAGTATGTAAGTTTGCACATTAGATACCTATGAAAGTCATCGACCACATTAACCAGGCCAAAGGCACCCTTGTATCATTTGAAGTTCTCCCCCCCCTAAAGGGAAAGGGTATTGATGCATTATACAGACACCTGGACCCATTAATGGCTTTCAATCCCTCTTTTATCAATGTAACTTATCATCGCAGTGAGCATGTTTTTAAAAAAAGAGCTGATGGTAGTTTTGAAAAAGTAGTTGTTCGTAAAAGACCTGGAACGGAAAGTATCTGTGCAGCGATTATGAACCGTTACAATGTGGATACAGTTCCCCATTTGATATGTGGCGGCTTCAGTGTGAATGAAACAGAAGATGCACTCATCAATCTTAACTACTTAGGTATCGATAATGTGTTGGTATTACGTGGAGACGCTGCTAAAAATGAAAGTGCATTTGAACCAGAACCCGGGGGCCATAAATATGCAGTGGATTTGTTGCGACAAGTAGTATCCCTTAATGATGGAATTTATTTGGAAGAAGAGCTTCGTGATACGCAAAAAACTAAATTTTGTATTGGAGTAGCGGGTTATCCCGAAAAACATTTTGAAGCGCCCAATCGCGATACAGATCTTCAACATCTAAAAAAGAAAGTAGAAGCCGGAGCCGACTATATCATCACGCAAATGTTTTTTGATAATGCTAAGTTTCATGCATTTGTCAAAGACTGCCGCGACATAGGGATTACCGTTCCGATTATACCCGGATTGAAGCCGATCTACACTAAAAAACAGTTAACTATTCTTCCTAAAACATTCCATATCGATCTACCCACAGAGCTATCTAACGAAGTGCTCCGTTGCAAAACAGATTTGGATGTTGAGAAAGTGGGACGTGAGTGGTTGCTGGCACAATCAAAAGAACTGAAAGCAGCAGGTGTGCCTGTATTACACTATTACACGTTAGGCCGACCTCAATTAGTAGCGGATGTAGTAAAAGACATTTAATTATTTCGTCTTTTCCTTCAACTTCAATTGTAAGATTTCATCGATTTGTTCAAAAGAAAGTTTCTTGGCTACAATTCGCTTGTCTTTATCTAAAAGGTAAAGCGTAGGGAACGATTGAACGTCATACAACTGAGAATATCCCGGAACGTTATTCGTTACTCTTTCCTTTTCAGCTTCCTTGGAGTAGTACACATTATTCCAATAACCAAGATTTTTTTCTCGAATAAACTTGAGCCAATCATTTTTAGTGCCCTCATTCTCCTTAGCCACTGCATAAATTCCTAGGCCTTGCGCCTTCCAACGAGTGTTGTAAACAGAATCAATCTTAGGTAATGTTTCTTTACAATGCCCACAAAGTGGATCCCAAAATACCACTAGTGTATACTCTTTTTTGATGCCATACAGTGAAAGAGTTTTACCAGCTGTATCAGGCAACTGGATTTCCGAAGCAGGAGATCCAAAAATGTTAGCCATTAAACTATAGGCTCTGTCCGTAATTGTCTTTTTACCCTGTTCACTCAACCAAGAGGGGGGATTTGTAGCAAAATACTTTTCATATAAATGTACGAATACAGCGTCCTCCCACATGTACCGCTGTGAATAATACCGATTGACAAAACGAAGTAATAAAAAGCGCTCCATCTCTGCGTTTGCTTTGGCAAAGCTGAGCATATAATCCATTTCTTTATTGACAGAGTCCGGATGTGGTGCAACCAACTGAGTAAAGTAACGATCTACTTTGTCTTCAAAAAAAGTGGTATAGGCTAAACGTCCATCCCAAAAATCGACTCCATCCCAATAGTGCTCCTTATAATATCGAAAAGCAGCCACAGAATCTTCTCGCGTAGTTGGCTTTTGCAATGCAACAGGTAGCACCGGCTCCTTCATTGCATTTAGTAATACAGTCAGAATTGTTTTTGGATTATCTGCCATTATTTTTTCACGATACTCGCGAAGATCAACATCCAATCGAGTTAACTCTTTATTGATTCGCGCAGAATCCACAGCAGTAGTAGCCGTTTTTAACTGTTCTTTGACCGCATTAATCTGTCCACCTTTTTCTCCCATGGTGCGCTGATACGTTGCAAACAATTCGTTGTCTGGAGAATTTTCAAAATGCACCACAGCTGGAACAGTTGCAGAATCTGCAATCACAGAAAAACGTTGCTGCTTATCTATCAACACTTCAAAAAAACCAGATCGATTAGGATAACCTATCAAATAGATTCCGCCCTGTAGCGGTTTATTCCCCTTAAACACTCCCGTACTTTTTGCGTCCAGTTTTACGGAGTCAATAATGGGATAGGTCTTTCCAAAATAATGACCCAAATAGATGTATTGATCGCGATAAGGAGTAAAAGTCACCTTAATCTCATACCCCTCTTGGGCATAACTACCCAGCGAAAGGAGTAAACAAAAAAATAGAATCCTGTTTTTCATACGCATACTAGAAGTAAAGTTATTAAAAACTAGGTACCCTTCAGGGGGTTATCTTTGCGGGGTGCGTGGCAAAAACAAAAACAGAATCCTATCCAACCTGCTAGTAGAAGACTATGCAGCAGAAGGGAAATGTCTCTCCCGAGTGGATGGCAAGGTGATTTTTATAGACGGGGTCGTACCAGGAGATAAAGTGGATGTGCGTCTGCTTAAAAGTAAAAAAGATTGGGCCGAAGGAACTCCCGTACATTTTCATGCCTACTCTCCAAACCGCACGGAGATTCGTTGTATTCACATGGGTGCATGCGGAGGTTGTCAATGGCAAATGCTCCCTTATGAGTGGCAACTAAAATACAAACAACAGCAAGTAGAGCAGACCTTAAAAAGAATCGGCAAGGTAGAGCTGCCTCCTATCGATAACATTGTCGGCTGTGTCACACAGTATTACTACCGAAATAAAATCGAGTACACATTTAGCAATAAAAGATTTCTATTACCCACAGAACTCAATGATCCTTCCATATCAGCACAACAAAATGTAGCCGGATTTCATGCCAGAGGATTTTTTGATAAGGTGGTTGATATTCAAACCTGTCATTTGCAAGCTGAGCCTACCAATGCAATACGGTTATTTATTAAAGAGTATGCCAACAAGCATGACCTAACTTTTTATGACTACCGAACGCACGAAGGCTATTTGCGTAATCTTCAAATCAGACTTTGCAAAACGGGAGAGATCATGGTCAATCTCATTGTTGGAGAGGACAATCCTTCAAAAACACTTCCGCTTTTAAAAGAATTACAAGCCAACTTTCCAGCCCTAACAACAATTTTGTTTACGGTCAATTTAAAATGGAATGATAGCATTCATGACTTAACACCTGTTATTTATCATGGCAAAGGCTTTGTACTAGAAGAACTTCGAAACGAAGAGGCGAACCAAACCTTTCGATTTAAAATTGGACCTCGATCATTTTTTCAAACCAACACAGAACAAGCAGAAAAATTATACCAACTCACCAACTCCTTTGCCGAACTAAGTGGTACAGAAACACTCTTTGATTTATACTGTGGAACAGGAAGTATTGGTATTTTTTTAAGTCCAAAAGCCAAAAAAATTATTGGAGTAGAACAAATTCCCGCAGCCATTGAGGATGCAAAAGAAAATGCAGCATTAAATGGAATTGAAAAAACTCAATTTTTTGCAGGGGATGTGATTGATATCTGCACTGATGATTTTTTTGCACTTCATGGTAGACCCGATGTCATTATAACAGACCCCCCGCGCGCAGGCATGCACACCAAATTAGTAGAAAAGCTTTTAGAAATTGCGGCACCGACTATTGTATATGTTAGCTGTAATCCTTCCACACAAGCACGTGACCTACAGACGCTGGATAGCCTATATCAAGTTACAAAAGTTCAACCCGTGGATATGTTTCCGCATACCCACCACATAGAAAATATCGTACAACTTAAACGCCGCTAATTCAAGCCTATTCCGTTTCATTGGTGTAATTTTGTGCCATGAGTGACTTCCGATTCACGAGGCCTGATAATTTTCCTCCCATAGTTAAGAATCTAATTATCATCAATGCGTTGGTATACGTTGCGCAATTGACACTAGCCAATCGTTTTCCTGTTACGGAGTGGCTTTTGTTATGGCCTGTAATGCCCGATAAACTAATCAATTATTTAGTTGAATCAGGCGCGCTGGAATCGAGTCAACATTTCAAGCCTTACCAGTTAGCAACACACCTATTCGCACATTCCCCCTCAAGCATTTTTCATATTTTCTTTAACATGTTTACACTTTGGATGTTTGGAAAAATACTAGAGAATGTATGGGGTGGACAACGCTTTTTATTTTTTTATCTGGCATGCGGATTAGGAGCAGCTGCTCTTCACTTAGGAATTCAATATGTACGATGCGAAGAGTTACTACAAGCATTTGAAGCAAACAACATGAGAGCCGTGCAAGAAAATATTGGATCGGTTTCACCTGCTCTTGGCGCCAGTGGAGCAGTAATGGGCGTAATGGTTGCTTTTGCTTATCTATTTCCAAATACTGAGTTGTATATCATGTTTATTCCAGTTCCCGTAAAAGCAAAATGGGCTATGCTTGGATTGGCAGCCATTGACTTGTTCGGAGGTGTCACTTCGGTAAGTGGTGATAATATTGCCCACTTCGCCCATTTGGGAGGCGCCCTTACTGGATTTTTAATTGTGTTGTATTGGAACAAAACGAACCGCCAATCGTTGTATTGATTTGGTATGAACAACGAATCGCTCAACATGAATCGTAGAATAAGTTTGGGAGACAGTAGCAATGCCCTCACAAAACTGATTGCAATCAATCTGATTCTTTTTATTACACTCTCCCTTTGCAAGGCCTATTTTTATTTCTTTTATCAAGACCTATCAGTTTTAGAATCCACCTATCGGGAGTCTATTTTGAAATGGTTTTTATTGCCTGCAAGCCCTTCCGCTTTATTGACCAGACCCTGGACCCTCCTAACCTTTCCATTTGCCAATCTGGGCATCTGGATGATTATTGGAAACATGCTCTGGCTCTGGGCATTTGGATTTATTTTTCAGGACCTGAGTGGGAACAGAAAAATTGTTCCCCTCTATTTGTATGGGGCCTGGGCAGGAGGACTCGCTTTTATTTTAACGGCTTATTTTTTTCCCTCCTCGCTAGCTACCGCTGGTTACATGGGCTCTTCTGCAGCCGTGATGGCCATTGCAATTGCCACCACCGTTCTTACTCCCAACTACCGGTTAATGCCGGACCTAATGGGAGGAATTCCCCTCTGGATTTTGACTGGTTTTTATGTGTTGATGTCCATCGCAACAAAGCCCTTGCACCAACCAATCAGTTATTTACCATTACTAGCCGGAGGCCTCACAGGTTTTATTTTTATGGCACTCATCAGAAGAGGCATCGACACCAGTGAGTGGATGAATAATGTGGTAGATTGGGTCAATAATTTATTCAATCCTGCAGGCACAAAACAAACGCGCATTCCTTTACGCGAACAATTATTTTATAAAGCAACCAGACGTCCCTACAAAAAAACACCGCATCTAACTGAAAGTCGAGTGGACGAAATATTAGATAAAATAAGTGCAAAAGGACTAGGCTCGCTCACAGAAGAAGAACGAGAAATTTTAAACAGAGCCAGTAAGTCGTAAGACCAATTAAATAGCCGAATCAATTTTGGAACAAAGCGATTGGAAGATCTCATCTACAGTTCCTTCTCCTGGAATGGCTTGAAATTTACCTGCTTTTTGATAATGGGCTGCCACAGGACTAGTCTCTGCTAAATAAACAGCAAATCGCTTTCTGATTACTGCTTCATCAGAATCATCCGTTCTTCCGGATGTTTTACCTCTGTTCAATAATCGCTTGACTAACTCCTCTTCCGTTACTTCCAACGCAATCACAGCGTTAATAGAAGTATGCTTGCTCGCCAGCAATTGATCTAATGCAACAGCCTGTGCTTCGGTGCGCGGAAAACCGTCAAATAAAAAACCTTTGGCTTGTTTATGTTGTTCAAAGAAAGAATCAACCATGCCTATCACCACTTCGTCTGGAACCAGTTTCCCAGCATCAATATAGCTTTTTGCAGAAAGGCCTAGCGAGGTTTTATCAGCGATCTCCTGGCGAAGCAAATTACCAGTTGAAAGATGCTTCAACCCGTATTTTTCGACCAGTTTATCAGACTGTGTACCCTTTCCGCTGCCCGGAGGACCAAATAAGATAAGATTAAACATAAACAGTGGTTTTGCAGGGACTACAAAGGTAAGCTCGTACACATTAACTTCACGCTAACAAGTGTATGTATAAAACAACATTCACGCCGCTATCTTGTTATAGTGTTATGAAAATTCGATTCGCTTGTGGACTTCTGTTTAACTGTTGCTTATTGCTGAATAGTTGCAGTGCACAACAAAAAAAATCACCCGCAAAAATTGGCCCTACAATGGAAATGCCTGGAAAAAATAACCCCGTTTACTCCCGAACTGATTCCAACCGAGTAAACTTGAGCGAAGAAGAATGGAAGAAAATCTTACCTGCCGACGTCTTCTATATCGCCCGAGAAAGAGGGACTGAGCGTCCTTGGTCCAGCTCCATCGAGCATTCTACGGAGGTTGGTACCTATTATTGCAAGGCTTGCGGAAACCCACTTTTTAAAAGCGATACCAAATTTGAAAGCGGCTGTGGCTGGCCCAGTTTTTTTGACCCCATCAAAAAAGGGAGCCTACTCTATTTAAGAGACCGCAGCCATGGGATGGACCGGACCGAGGTGCAATGCGGACGCTGCAAAGCACACCTGGGGCATGTATTTGAAGACGGTCCCCCGCCAACTGGATTACGTTATTGTATCAATGGGGTAATTCTGGATTTTGAAAAGTCTTCGCCAAAGAAATAATTTACTTTCGCAGCAAATTATAGTGGCATGCCTTTATCTCAATTAGCTGAAACATTAATCGGTTCAGAAATTGTTCGACTGGGAGGAGAAATCAAAGAGAAAATCAGACAGGGTGCGCATATTTACAACTTTACGGTTGGTGATTTTGACCCCGCTATTTTTCCAATACCAAAAGAGTTAGAACAAGGCATTATTGAAGCCTATCAAAAACAGTATACTAATTATCCCGCTGCAGAAGGAAACCTGGATTTACGCGAAACCCTTTCTGCTTTTATTCAAGAAAGACAAAAGTTAAACTACTCTATCAATGAGATTGTAGTTGCTGCAGGTGGTCGCCCTTTGATCTATACTATCTTCAGAACTGTTTGCGACAAAGGAGATAAGGTTATCTATGCAGTACCCTCCTGGAATAACAATCATTACACCCATTTTATAGAGGGAGAACATGTTGTAATTGAAACAACAGAGCAAACTCATTTTATGCCAACGGCCGAATCTATTCGTCCGCATATAAAAAATGCAAGCTTGCTTTCCTTATGTTCACCACAAAATCCAACAGGAACTACGTTTCGAAAAGAAGAACTAGAAGCAATTTGCGATTTAGTTCTAGAAGAAAATAACCGAAGAGGGCCCAATGAGAAAAAGTTATATGTGATGTACGATCAAATGTACTGGCATCTAACCTATGGATCTATTCAACATCACGATCCTGTTTCCTTGCGTCCTGCGATGAAAGAATACACCATTTTTATTGATGCAATCAGTAAAGTATTTGCAGCTACTGGTGTACGAGTAGGATGGTCAATGGCTCCAGCTGCATTGATTCAAAAAATGAAATTGATCCTGACGCATATGGGTGCCTGGGCCCCGATGGCAGAACAAAAAGCGCTTGCTGGTTTTCTGTCCAATCGAGTGGCGATAGACAATTATCTGCAGCATTTCAAAACCGGGCTTGAAACACGATTAAAAACTATTTACCAAGGATTGATGCAACTAAAAGCGGCTGGTATGCCAATCGATTGCATTACACCCGAAGCGGCCATCTACCTAACAGTAAAAATCGATTTACAAGGTAAAAAAATAGACAACGGCCCTGTGCTCGAAACACAAGCAGCGGTTACCAGCTATTTATTAGATGAGGCAAGTTTAGCACTTGTCCCCTTTTATGCATTTGGTGCGCCTGCTAATTCGCCTTGGTATCGTTTGAGTGTGGGAACCTGCAAAATGGAAGAAATCCCAGTCTTTTTACAAAAACTGGAAAAAGCCATTCAAAAACTGCATTAATTTTTATTGATAAAAAATCGAAACGAGCGAGGTGTCGACTGGCGCAGTTCACTTAAAATACGCGAACGCTTTGTCGTGATATAATTGCGGTCCACTAATTCGGTAGCTTTCAAAAATTGTTCCTGCATTTGTGGCGTAGCCAAAAGCTGCGATACTTTTTTCCGTAACTGATCACTTTCCCATTTGGAAACTCCAGTGGTGCAAACTAGGGTTAAGGATTTAGCAGATCGAGGCATTGACTAACTATTTATCTCACATTTTGTCCGGGGCAACCACAGTTACGTGATGATTTGCTGGAATAGTAATTTCGATTACAGGATACCAGCATTCCCACTAATAACACTGCAAAGATAACTGGGTAAAATCGCTTCATAGTCTAAAAATCATGAATAAAAACTATTTTACAAGCCATTTTGTTGTTGAACCCCAAAAATAATTATTGAAGACTACCCCCATTCGAGTATTAGTGGCCCCACTCAACTGGGGGCTTGGCCATGCCACCCGTTGCATTCCCCTTATAAAAAGTCTGCAAAAGAGTTCTTGTGAGGTCATAATAGCTGCTAATGGTGCAGCTGCCGTTCTTCTAAAACAAGAATTCCCTTCGTTAACTTTTTTAACTCCCCCTGCAGCAGAAATCAAGTATAGCCGTTCGGGAGCACTCTTTGTTTGGCGTTTATTGGTACAAATTCCGCAATTACTTAAACAACTTCGCGAAGAAAAAAGATGGCTCCAACAACAGATTAGCGCACTTCAAATTCAGGTTGTCATCAGTGATAACAGATATGGGCTTCATCATCCCACCGCTCGATGCATTTTAGTAACGCACCAATTAGGAATCAAATCAGGGTTGGGCAATTGGGTAGACGCAGGTATTAACCGATTTGCTTTTAGGTATATCAATCAATTTGACGAAATATGGATTCCCGATTATCAAGGAACCTACGCACTGGCTGGAGAATTATCTAACCCCAAAAATTTACCCAAGCCGCCTCTTCGCTATCTTGGCTTACTCAACCGATTTGCAAATGAGCAGCTCAAAAAAAATAGTACAAGTCCTTCTCGTCTTTTATTAATGCTTTCCGGACCCGAACCTCAACGAAGTATACTCGAAGAAAAATTTCGCAATGAATTGAAGCAGTGCCCCCGCGCATTCACCCTAGTATGCGGTAAGCCACAACAAAGCAATGCTTCTTTATCAAGTGCAGCGCCAAACTTAGAATTAGTATATGGCGCCCAGGAATCAACTATTTATGATCATCTCGAAGCCGCAGATCTTTCTAGAGAAATTGAGAATGCAGAAATTATTATTTGCAGAAGCGGTTATACTTCATTGATGGAATTATTACCACTCGAAAAAAAACTAATCCTAATTCCCACACCCGGTCAAGCTGAACAAGAATATTTAGCAAGCTATTGCATGCAAAAAGGATTTGCAATTAGCGTAACGCAAGAAGACTTTTCTTTAATGGATGCACTCCACAAAGCAGCTACCTTTGCTTACGTTCCTTATCATCCTCCAGCGTCTGATCTTGATCAACTCATCCGATGCGGGTTAAACTTATAACGAACACGTGAACGCAACACAAAAAGCGCATATCGCTGTATTGCTGACCAACTTATTTTTTGCAACCAATCTTAGCTTAGTAAAACATATTTCTCCCTCACTCGTCGGACCATTTGGAGTTAACTTTTTTAGAGTCGGCATAACCTTGATTTTATTTTGGCTACTCTGGGCATTTTCGGGTCGCTCGGCAAAAATTGAAAAAAAAGATATTCCCCGTTTTGCCGGTTGCGCACTCACAGGTGTAGCCATCAATCAAATGCTGTTTATAAAAGGACTTACGATTACTTCTACGATTCATGCTGCCTTATTGATGCTCAGCACTCCCATGCTGATCACCTTATTTGCACTAATCTGGTTAAAGGAAAAATTCACTGTACTAAAAGGACTGGGCTTGTTAATGGGAATTGGTGGTGCTGGCTTGCTCATCTTATCAAAAGATACCAGTGGAATTTCTTCTATTTCCGGAGATGTATTGATTCTTATTAATGCCATCTCCTATGCTATCTACTTTATTTTGGCAAAGCCATTGATGGTCTCCTACCCACCTCTTCATGTAATTCGTTGGGTGTTCACCTTTGGATTTTTTATGATTCTTCCTTTTAGCTGGAACGATGTTCAACAAATTGATTGGCCTCAAGCTACCTCATCGCAATTAGTGGCACTGGGATCACTAGTTATATTCGGTACATTTTTTACGTATTCGTTTAATACCTATGGACTAAAACATTTAGGGGCAGGCGTAACAGGTAGTTACATTTATACACAACCCGTATTTGCAGCCATTATTGCAGCCCTTTTTTTACACGAAAACTTTAGTTTGGGAAAAGGAGTAGCCGCTGTATTAATTTTTGCAGGCGTATTTCTAGTGAGTAAAAAAACGAGTTGACAATTTTTTCCTAGTACCCGCGAACATTTTTTCCCTCCATGTAATTCATAAAGGCTTTGTTCACCACGCGGTTCCCTCCCGGTGTTGGATAGTTACCTGTAAAGTACCAATCACCCAGGTTATTAGGGCAAGAAGCATGTAGATCTTCAATCGTTTGGAAAATCACTTGCACAGGAATAGAAAGATCAGCTGGTGTAATGAGACGGGCAATCTGGTTGGTAATTTCTTCTGTGGTAAACTGTTTATAAATATGTTGAACCACGTTCTCTTTGTGTAATTGACCAGCCGCTTCCAATTCTTTGCAACGCTGTAAAAGCTCTTGCAAATATTCAGTACGCCCCTGCTCTTTTAGCAAAGAAACAGCTGCATTAAACGCAATAAAATCACCCATTTTGCTCATGTCAATTCCATAACAATCAGGGTATCGTATTTGAGGAGAGGAAGAAACAACAATAATTTTTTTCGGCTTCAATCGTCCAAGCATCCGTATGATACTTTCTTTTAAAGTAGTACCCCGAACAATGGAATCGTCAATCACTACCAGCGTATCCTCACCAGCCCGAACGGTTCCGTAGGTAATATCATAAACGTGCTGAACCATTTCATTACGACTTACATCTTCGGTAATGAAGGTGCGCATCTTTACATCTTTAATTGCAATCTTTTCAATACGAATAGTCCGGTTGATCATTTCGCTCAACTGCTCCGCACTAAAATCCTTTCCCCAACTAAGAATTCGTTCAATCTTAATTTTGTTCAAGTACTGCTCCATTCCTTTCAGCAATCCATAAAAAGCAGTTTCAGCAGTATTAGGAATAAAAGAGAAAATAGTATTCTTTAAATCATAGTCAATCGCCTCTAACACGGGTTCACTCAGTCGAAATCCTAATTGATTTCGTTCGCGGTATATTTTTTCATCGCTACCTCTGGAAAAATATATTCGCTCAAAGCTGCAGGCCTTGCGTTCTTTTGCCGGGACTAGTTGTTCCACCTCCACTGTTCCATCTTCATAAACGATTAATCCCTCTCCAGGCATTAATTCCTTTACCTGATTTTCTTGCACATTAAAAGTGGTACGAATGGCAGCACGTTCAGATGCAGCCACCACTACTTCGTCATTGATATAATAATAAGAAGGACGAATGCCATGCGGAT
>JBJOGP010000019.1:0-25822 GCA_046048175.1 Bacteroidota bacterium | reverse complement strand
GTTGTGATTTTAATGATCCTGGCTCATAATAAAGTCCACAATGCAATACACCACTATTCCTACCTGACTGATGCATGCCCACTGAAACCTCTTTTTCAAATACAACGACTTTGGCTGTCGGGAATAATCGCTGAACTTTATATGCAGTTGCTAATCCAATAATTCCACCGCCAATAATTGCAATTTTTTTCATCTAAAATTTTCGCTCTTTAAATTTAAATATCAAATTACTATTTACATTCAATATTCTAATTAATAATTATTCTTATTAAAAATGCGCACCAAACTGCGCACCAGAACCCTTTATTTTGATAATTTTCGTTATCGCTAATTTTTAATTAAAACTATTTAACGCCTGAAAATGAATGATTTATTGATTTACGTATATCCATGAATAGGATTTGGCCGAATGGACCACACTACTCACTTTTAGAATTTACCCCCCCCATTAAAAATAGAAACGTGCTGAATATTTTCTAAAAGTGATGGATTAAATTCATTTTTAGAATAAATCGCCATTCTAATTTTTTTATTGAGTAATTTCTCGGCTCTTTCTACTAGTTTATTTAAATAATCTCGATCTATGTCCCCTACCAATACTAAATCAATAAAGGGAGTCTCTATCCCATTGGCAAATTCACCTGTTAAAAACACTTCGTCAATCTCTCCCAGTTTATAAAAGATCTCTTCAATTAATTGATCAACCCCAACATACTTTAGAATAATAGAACGTAAATTAGAATAAAGCGGGTGGACGGTATTTGCAATATATTTTTTAATCTTACTCTCCTCTGTTTCCACCACATTGATCAGCTTCATTTCAGAGAGCTTATTCAATTCCAATCTTACTGTATTGGAGCTTACCTGTAAATCACGCTCTAATTGGCGTAAATACACCTGGCTACCGGGGTTTAACAACAAACGGGCCAGTAGTTTTAAACGGATTTTACCAGAAAATAACTGATCAATCAAAGGAGGAGAATATAAAGACGGCAAAGCCACAGTCAGTCACAAGTAAAAGCAGAAAACTGACTCAATAATGAGTAGCAAATATACTCATTGAATTGAATCCGCCAACTGGTTTTTAAAATAGGTATAGGTTAAAGCAAGCCCTTCTTGTCGAGAAACAACCGGTTGCCAATCCAACACGGCCTTTGCGCGGCTAATATCGGGTTGGCGTTGCTGAGGATCATCTTGCGGAAGGGTTTTAAAATCAATTTTCGAATCAGTTCCACATAGCGTAATTATCTCTTTAGCAAATTCTAAAAGGCTGATTTCATGGGGGTTACCGATATTCACCGGTCGGTTCTCTTCGCTCAGTAGCAATCGATAAATCCCCTCTATCAGGTCAGTTACATAACAAAAACTCCGGGTCTGGGCGCCATCCCCAAAAACCGTCAGGTTTTCTCCTCGCAGTGCCTGTCCAATAAATGCTGGGAGGGCGCGCCCATCATTAAGTCGCATCCGCGGGCCATACGTATTAAAAATGCGTACAATCCGGGTTTCCAGCCCATGAAAATTATGATAGGCCATGGTAATAGCTTCTTGAAATCGCTTCGCTTCATCATAAACCCCACGTGGACCCACCGGGTTTACATTCCCCCAATAATCCTCATGCTGCGGATGCACTAAGGGGTCTCCATACACTTCACTAGTACTAGCAACTAGTATTCGGGCTTTTTTGGCCTTGGCGAGTCCTAAACAATTATGTGTACCCAAAGAACCCACTTTCAAGGTCTGAATAGGTAGTTGCAAATAATCGATGGGGCTAGCAGGAGAAGCAAAATGTAAAATATAATCCAGCGGCCCGGGCACATGGATAAACTTGCTAACGTCGTGATGATAAAAACTAAACTCTGGTAAAGGAAATAAATGCTCAATGTTGGACAAACTACCCGTAGATAAATTATCCATCCCGATCACCTCGTACCCCTCTTGGATAAATCGATCACAAAGATGCGAACCTAAAAATCCGGCAGCGCCGGTAATTAATACGCGTTTTTTATTCATGTTAAATCGACAGGTCTTCCAATACTTATGTATTGATACCCCAGTTGTTTCATCTTGGCCACCTCAAATAAATTTCGTCCGTCAAAAATGAGTTTAGAAGGGAGTAGTGTTGACATCCGCTCAAAATCGGGGGTCCTAAATTCACTCCACTCGGTGGCAATTAGTAAAGCATCAGCTCCTTCTAAAACACTGTATTGACTAGTTGCAAAATCAATGCTATTACCTAATTGATTTTTCACGTTGGGCATGGCTTCCGGGTCATAAGCACAAACGCTAGCACCTTCTTTTAGTAAGACATTAATGATGGAAAGAGCCGGCGCCTCACGTATGTCATCGGTATTGGGTTTAAAGGCCAATCCCCACAACGCAAATCGTTTACTTTTTAAATTCCCTTTGTAATACTCTTTTATTTTTTGTACTAAGTGAATCTTTTGACTCGCATTTACTTTTTCAACGGCTTTTAAGATCTTAAAATCATAATCAATAGCATCCGCCGATTGTACCAAGGCTTGTACATCTTTCGGAAAGCAGGACCCTCCATAGCCGATACCCGAAAACAAAAATCGTTTACCGATTCTTTCATCAGAGCCGATTCCTCGGCGCACCATATCCACATCCGCTCCTATTCGCTCGCAAAGCTGAGCGATCTCATTCATAAACGAAATCTTCATCGCTAAAAAACTATTCGCCGCGTATTTAGTCAACTCCGAAGAGCGTTCATCCATAAAAAGAATCGGGTTACCCTGGCGTACAAAAGGTGCATAGAGCTCACTCATCAAATTACGCGCACGTTCTGAGTTAGTACCGATTACCACGCGATCGGGTTTCATGAAATCATCCACTGCTACTCCTTCGCGTAAAAACTCAGGATTACTCACTACATCAAAATCTCCTTGGTAGTTTTTAGCGATTATAGCTCTTACTTTATCAGCCGTACCGACTGGTACGGTACTTTTATTAACGATTACTTTATAAGAAGTAAGCAATTTGCCCAATTCATCAGCCACTCCTAATACATATTTGAGATCCGCAGCGCCATCTGCACCCGGTGGTGTAGGCAGTGCTAAAAAAATCATTTCTACTTCATCCACTACAGAAGCAAGATCCGTAGTAAAACGAAGTCGCTCTTCTTTGATGTTACGTAAGAATAGTTTTTCTAACCCTGGTTCGTAAATAGTAATCTGACCTGCAGCAAGTTTATCAACCTTCGCTTGGTCAATATCAACACATACCACCTTATTACCAGTTTCCGCAAAACAGGTACCTGTTACTAACCCTACATACCCCGTACCAATAACTGCAATTTTCATTTATCTTTTTTCTTCCGCTACTCTTTTTAAATAATTGCCATACCCACTTTTCTTTAGTTCTTCAGCCTGTTTCAATAATTGCTCTTTGGTGATGAACCCGTTGCGATAAGCAATCTCTTCAATACATCCAATCTTAGTGCCCTGCCTTTTCTCAATCACCCGCACAAACTCAGAGGCATCACTTAAGGAATCAAAAGTTCCAGTGTCTAGCCAAGCGGTGCCATTGTCTAATACCGCTACCTGCAATTTCTTTTTTGCTAGATACACTTTGTTTACATCCGTGATCTCATATTCTCCTCTTGCCGAAGGTTTCAATTCCTTGGCAATTTTCACTACCTCATTATCGTAGAAATAAAGACCGGGAACCGCGTAATTAGATTTGGGGTTCGCCGGCTTTTCTTCAATACTAATAGCCGTATTGTAAGCATCAAACTCCACCACCCCATAACGCTCCGGATCCGATACCTGATAAGCAAACACATAACCACCTTCCACATCATTCAATGTTTTCAGTTGTCTGCCTAAACCGTAGCCATAGAAAATATTATCGCCGAGCACCAGCGCTACTTTGTCATTCCCTATAAATTTTTCTCCAATCACAAAAGCCTGGGCTAATCCATTAGGAACTTCTTGTATCGCATATTCAAAACGACAACCCACTTGTGAACCATCGCCTAATAAACGCTTGAACTGAGCATTATCCTCAGGCGTCGTAATAATCAAAATCTCTTTGATCCCCGCCAACATCAACGTGCTGAGCGGATAATAGATCATCGGCTTATCATAGATGGGCATTAATTGTTTACTGATAGCCTTGGTGATAGGATAAAGTCGTGTGCCAGATCCGCCGGCTAGTATAATTCCTTTCATTTTGTATTGCTTGAATTAACGATCTGCATACATGTTCTCATAATAATGCTGATAGGCACCAGAAGTTACATGCTTGAGCCATTCTTCATTGTCAAAATACCAATCAATAGTTTGCTGGAGTCCTTCTTCAAAAGTAACGGAAGGTTTCCAGCCTAGTTCTTTATTAATCTTAGTAGCATCAATCGCATAGCGGCGGTCATGTCCGGGGCGGTCTTTCACATAGGTGATCAATTGTTCACTAGTACCCAGTGCATTACCGAGCTTTTGATCCATTTGCTGGCAAAGCAGCTTCACTAAGTCAATATTTTTCCATTCGTTAAAGCCACCGATGTTGTACGTGTCACCATTCTTCCCTTCATGATAAACCAGATCAATCGCACTGGCATGATCTTTTACAAACAACCAGTCGCGGGTGTATTGTCCGTCTCCGTAAACAGGTAGTGGTTTTTTGTTGATGATGTTATTGATAAAAAGTGGAATTAATTTTTCCGGAAAATGATTAGGACCATAGTTATTGGAGCAATTGCTTACCACAATGGGTAAACCATAGGTATCATGATAAGCCCTTACAAAATGATCACTCGAAGCCTTGGAAGCACTATAGGGAGAGTGCGGATCGTATTTAGTTTGTTCGGTAAAGAAACCGGTCTCCCCTAAAGCACCATATACCTCATCGGTAGACACATGATAGAATCGCTTGCCCTCGTACTGCCCGGCCCAATGTTTTTTGGCGGCATTGAGTAGATTCACCGTGCCGATTACATTGGTGTAGACAAAGTCTAAGGGAGAATCAATGGAGCGGTCGACATGGCTTTCTGCCGCTAAGTGAATAACACCTTCAGGTTGATAGGTGGTGAAAACCCTTTCTAACTCAGCGGTATCAAGAATATTCACCTTTTCAAAAATAGTATTAGGCTTTGCTTCTATATCTATTAAGTTCTCGAGATTACCCGCATAGGTGAGTGCATCCAAATTCACGATTCGATAATCTGGATAGTTATTTACAAAACGTCTTACCACATGCGAGCCAATAAAGCCCGCACCACCGGTAATAAGTATCGTTGATTTAAAAGACATCGTCTAAAAGTGCGATTTTGTTTTTATCAATGAGCGCAACAAGCTCGTAACCTAAACTATCTATGGAAACTTTTACCTCTTTCTTTCTTACATCTAACACCGTTGCAGTTCGATCCATAAAAGTTCCGCTGGTAATTAAAACACGCTGTTGTACTGTTAAATCCATCGGTCTTACTTGTACATTTTCATGTTCATCCAAAAAAAGCTTGATGACCTGTATCTCTTTTTCACGAACAACGGCTGGTTTACCATTCCAATATACAAAGTTCACCACTCCGTTTGTTAAACGCACTTTCGTTCGTTCCTCTTCTGATACTTTAACAAACACATAGGACTTAAATAGAGGCTCTTCAACTGTTTTAGTACGATCACTCCACTTGCGTTTGACTTTGTTAAGTGGGCAATAGCATTCTACCCCTTTATCAGTCAATAATTGGTTGACTTTTTTTTCCCATCGGGGCTTGGTATATATGGCGAACCATTTTGCCATTTGCTATTTGTTACTATTGTTTGCAAAGCTTCGCCACCTCAGTCACAAACATTTTTTTTGCAGACTGGCAAGCAGCGGTTGCTGATACTTAATAGTACTTCTCAAAAATAGGTAATTACCTGTTTGATGTGACTCAAAAGGAGACGAAAATTGAAGAAAATGAATCAGTTACCTTTTTATAGGTAAAAAAAGTTAATAAGTAATTGTAGCTAAGTATTTAACTAGCTAATTACTCTTAAACTTTGATATAGATTCTCTTACGATCCAGCACCCAGCAAATAAACCACATAAAGGTGATAACGCAGATTGCAAAAAGCAATGACCCGTTTTCGGGAAGACCGGGTACGTGGATCAGTACTTTCTTATAAAGCCAGTTCCATGGTGTGACACCCTTTTCAATTTTGAGTAGGGCCAACCCCTTGGGTAAGAACGCACTCAGGGCAAAAACAAAAAGAGCGTTTTTTCCAAAAACATCAAAAAAGGAACTGATTTTTGATTGAACTCCTTTTATTTCAATAAAATAGATCATGGTGGCTAGGGTAAGTATAGCCAGCCCCGTTGTATAAACCACATAAGAGCTAGTCCAAATCTTTTTATTAATGGGCATGACCATATCCCAACAAAATCCGGTTACTAGTAGGGCAACGGCGGCGATAAACAAGCCGTTTAGCATAACTGGAATACTTTCCTTTGTTGACCCTTTTTCTTTAATATGATTACCCACCAAATAGCCCAATAGTACTTGTGCTATAGCAGGTATTGTACTCATAAGTCCTTCAGGATCAAAGGGTGTACCCTCTCCTTTGTAGAGATGAGTCACCCCTAAAATTGCCTTATCAATCGCTGTTCCAAACCATCCTTCTAAGCTATAGGGATCAACAGGATTGCCAACTAAACATAGCGCCCAGTATCCTAACAATAGAAGCATGGCCACATAAAAGGACTTAACTCCTTTAAAATAGTAGGCAATCACGGCCGCAAAAAAATAGGCCAGGGCAATGCGTTGCAACACCCCCATGATGCGAACATTTTCAAAAACCTTGAAACTGTAATCGTCTGCCTTCACAAAAGGCCACCAGTTGAGAAAAAGTCCAATTAAAAAAATAAGGGCAGTACGTTTCAAGACTTTTTTCCAAAAAGTGGCAGGTCCCGCTGTTTCTAACTTTGGCATCACAAAAGATAGCGCGTTACCCACGGCAAACAAGAAAAACGGAAATACCAAATCGGTGGGAGTAAGACCATGCCAGGGGGCATGTTTCAACGGCGCATATATATGAGACCAGGAGCCGGGATTATTCACTAAAATCATCAAACAAACAGTAGCCCCACGGAAAACATCGAGGGAGTAAAAGCGTTGGTTCAAGGCGAGCAATTTTAAGGGAAGTTACAGAAAGCTCTCACTCGAAACTCAATTGATAAGGCGGAAGTTTGCGCGCGTTTTGCATATCCATACTCGCAAACTCAAAAGGGCCTTCCAATTTTTCTGCATAGGTACTAAACGTGCACTCGATTAAAAGAGGTAATTGATGGGGAGTATAATGCCCGTAATTATTGGCTCTTGTATAAATCAATGGAAGGGGAAATTTGTCAATGAATTCCTTTATTCGCTCCAGGTTCAGATCTACATGATGAAATTCAATCACCAATCCGGTTATCCGATGTGCCTGACTGACCAACTCTTCTAGTATTCTATACTCCCACTGTTCTACGTCAATTTTTAAAAAAATCTTTTCGTCGGGAGTAGTGGCTAATTCGAGTGCTTTTGTCAATCTCAACATTCGGGGTACTGATCCATATCCAACATGCGCACGCACGTGTTTATTTTTTCCGGAGAAAAAAAACGGATAACGGAGTAAAGCTGATAGATCGCGATAGGCCTCTACGGGAGAAAAGTCAAAAGTAGAGTGTACTAAAAAGTTGCGTAGAAATACACGCTTACTCACGCTGTGGTCAAAAGCAATTACCGGCACTGGGTTTTGGTTGCAAAAGGCAGATTCAAAACTCCATTCATTATTAATTCCAAAACTGACCAGTTTTTGCGCTGCTTGCACAGCTGCCTGGTCTACCAGATACCCCCCGTCCCAGTCTTTGCCCAGCCGGATAAAGCCACTAGGTTGTCTGGGTCCATGAACTGGCTCCAGTTTCCGGGGCAATTTGCAAGGAATGGCGGTTGACATAGGGGTGATTTTCGCTAAGATAGCTATTGACAAGTTTGTATAAAAGCCAATATTTTTAGCATTTTATGACTAAATATTTTAGCTTTATGGTTCAAATCACTTCACAATGGATACTAAGAATGGCACAGGCCAAGCGGCCTATCGGGGAAGCAAGAACTTCACCCAACAACAAGTACGCAGTGCCAATGCCACAGGCTTTGGAGCAGCAGCGGATGATTACATGGAACGAGGTATCGATCTCAACGAAGAGTTGATTCGCAACAAACCGGCTACCTATTTTTTTCGCATGAAAGGAGATGCGATGAAAGAAGCTGGCATCTTTGATGGCGATGTATTAATTGTAGATCGCTCAGTGCCTTTAGCGAATGGAAGAGTAATTGTGGCGGTGCTCAATGGTGAATTACTCGTGCGACGCTTTCATAAAAATTTTTCTTCCGCTTTTTTAATTCCGGAGAACAGTCGATACAAAGCGATCAACCTCGCAGAGTTTAATGATTTTACCGTGTGGGGTGTAGTGACATACACAATTCATCCGCAAGGATAATAGTGACTATGAAAGCCATTGTCGATTGCAATAATTTTTACTGCTCCTGCGAACGACTCTTTCAACCCAAGTTTGAAAAGAGACCAGTGGTCGTGCTCAGTAATAATGATGGCTGCGTTATTTCCCGCAGTGATGAAGCTAAGCAATTAGGTGTTGCTATGGGTGTACCACTTTTTGAAGTACGCTCGTTGATTCGAGAAAAAGGCATTGCGGTTTTTTCTTCTAACTACGCCCTCTATGGTGATTTAAGTTGGCGCGTTATGGAAACACTTCGCATTCTGCTAGGGAAAGAACGGGTAGAAGTCTATTCGGTAGATGAAGCCTTTTTAGAACTCGATGCACTGGGTCAAAAAGAATTAGACGCACTAGCATTATCCATTCGCAAAACAGTAGAAGATTGGACGGGCATTCGCGTTTCCATTGGCGTAGCTCCTACACGCACCCTTGCTAAACTGGCCAATCGTCTTGCTAAAAAAAATAAAGTAGCAACTAATTGTGTAATGGTGCTCTCCGAACCACCCACTATTGAAAAAGCCCTGCGTCGCACAGCTGTGTCTGATCTCTGGGGCATTGGTCGCCGTTACGCCAAACAACTCCACGAAAAATGGAGCATCTATGACGGCTGGCAACTCGCACAGGTCAGCGAATCTTTTGCTAATAAATATCTGGGCGGTGTAGTAGGTACAAGACTCGTGCGTGAGCTACGTGGTATTCCTTCTCGTGTGATGGAACAAGAACGCGTGCAAAAAAAAATGATTGCGACTACACGGATGTTTGGTCGTCGGGTTTATGAGTTAAACGAAATCAAAGAAGCGATTGCTACGTACACTGCGCGTGCCGCAGAAAAACTACGTCGCCAATTTAGTGCCACAGGTCATATTCATGTATTTATTATTGAACACCGCGAGGGAGAAAGACACGGCATGGCCTATGACAATCATCGTCATTTAGACAAACCCAGTTCAGACTCTAGTGTACTAATTCGGATAGCTATCGAATTGGTAACAAGCATTTATAAAAAAGGCCCCGCTTACAAAAAAGCAGGCGTTATCCTCAGCGACATTGTTCCTGAAGCAGCGAGACAAGGTTCATTATTTGTAGACAGCGCTTCTGCCGACGATGATCGGTTGACGTTAATGCTTGCGATTGATAATATCAACTTCAGCTTACCTCCAGCGCACGAACCACAGCATGACAGCATTTTACGTTTCGCTGCTGCAGGCACCAATCGAGGATGGAAAATGAAACAAGAGTATCGCTCACCGCGTTATACAACTAAATGGAATGAGATGCCAATAGTGAGATGATTACTGATACTTCTTCACTAGATCAGAAAGAATCTTCCTATCCGCATCCGTAATCACCTTCGTCGTATCCTGCTGCACAAAATGGATCTTAAAAGACTGAATCGCATTTTTCTCATTAGCAATATTATAACCTATGATACGCAAGGCTTGTAATGCATTAAAATTAGTTGGCACTTGCACGTTCGTGGTATCGTACCAAAAGCCATAACCATTGCGGGCTAACTCTTCCCAAGGGAAATTTCTATTCGGATCTACTTTTCGTCCGGGCGCAATATCCGCATGGCCTACAAAATTCGCTTGTGGAATATTATAAGCTCTCTTTAAATGTCCTAACACGTTCAGTAAACTATTAATCTGATCAGGCGTAAATTTTTCATACCCATCATTATCAATTTCAATACCGATGCTGGATGAATTCAAATCAGTAGCCCCGCCCCACTTACTGACTCCGGCGTGATGTCCGCGTAGTAAATCATTGAGCATATGATGCACCGTACCATCTTTACAAATCACATAATGAGAACTTACTGCCGTACGAGGTAAGGTAAACGTACGTAATGTTTGGTCGCAACTTGTTTGTGCCGTGTGATGGATTACTACTAAACTCGGTTTACGCATTGAAAAGTTCGTAGTCCCTACCCAAGGACTCGCCGTAACAAAAGAATCTTTTACCGGATATTCCCGAAGTAGTTTAGCAAACGACTTTACTTGCTTTTTGTACACCTTATTGGTGGCCGCATACTTATTAGTGGTACAACTAGCCATCCAAAATACAAGTGCCGTGCTGACAAAAAGTATCTTTTTCATCATCTAAATTTTCGTTGTTGAAATCCTCCCCGCTTGGGTTTGCCACCACATGTTTTCTTTTTAGGTTCATAAGACGGTGTAGCACCTAGTTCAGCAGGGACAGGGGCTTTTTCAATTTCTTTTTCCAGAAGCGTTTCTATTTCTCCAAACTTACGCTGATCTTCTTCACTTACGAGTGTATAGGCTGTGCCATCCGCTTCTGCACGAGCCGTTCTTCCAATACGGTGTACATAATCTTCTCCATCACCTGGTACATCCCAGTTAATAACTAAATCGATGGTGTCTATATCAATGCCGCGGCTTATGATATCAGTTGCTACGAGTAAGGGCACGCGTCCACTAGCAAAAGCACCCAGTACATTTTCACGGACCGCTTGTTCCAAATCAGAGTGAATCTCTTCTACAGTAAAACCCGCGCGTTTTAAGTTTCTCGTGAGTTCCTTTACCGTTTGCTTACGACTACAAAACACCACCGCATTTTTATAGGGAGTAGTTCGCAGGAGGTGGCTGATGAGTGGCATCTTTTGTGACTCATACACCACAAATGCCTTTTGTACAATTTTCTCCGGCGGTTTGGATATCGCAATATTAATCTCAGCAGGATCACGTAAAATTTTTCGGGCCAGTGCACGGATTTTTTCTGGCATCGTGGCAGAAAAAAGTAAGGTTTGTCGTGTAGCTGGGATATGCGTTAAGATTTTATTCAAATCCTCCTGAAATCCCATATCCAGCATCCGATCTGCTTCATCTAGTACTAAAAATTGGAGCTGTTTAAAATTAACATAGCCCATATTAAGATGCGCAATCAAGCGACCAGGTGTACACACTACTATGTCAGCACCCATTTGTAAGGCCTTCTTTTCTGCAACAAAGTTTTGTGCATCACTGCCTCCATAAATTGCAATCGAACTAAGATTGGTAAAATAAGAAAGCCCCTCAATATGCTGCGCAATTTGAATGGCTAGTTCACGCGTGGGTACCACAATGAGTGCACCCACTGTTCCGTCTTTGTAGTTTTTTAATAATTGATTCATCACCGGCAGCAAAAAAGCGGCGGTCTTACCCGTACCGGTTTGCGCCGACGCAATCACATCGCGTCCTTGTAAAATGGGCGGGATCACCTGCTCCTGTACCGGAGTGGCGTTTTCATAATTGGAAGCTTCGATGCCTTCTAAAAGAGCGGGTAAAAAGTTAAATTCAGTAAAGCGCAAGAAAAATAATTAGTTCGTTTGAAATAGTTCTCGGTGAAGATACCGATTAATTGTTCTACATGTTCCTTCTATACTGCCCGCCCACTTCATATAGTGCATGGGTGATCTGTCCGAGAGAGCAGTATTTAACCGATTCCATGAGTTCTTCAAAAAGATTACCATTTTGCACTGCTACTTCCTGCAATCGGCGCAGCTTCTCTATAGCCACCGCTTTGTTGCGCTGGTGGAACGCACGGAGGTTATCGATTTGTTGTTCCTTCTCTTCGGTGGTACTGCGGATTACTTCACCCGGGATAACGGTTGGAGATCCGTTTTTATTGAGGAAGGTATTCACCCCAACAATCGGCAGTTCACCCGTATGTTTTTGATGTTCGTAGTATAAACTCTCTTCCTGAATCTTATTACGCTGGTACATTCTTTCCATGGCTCCTAATACACCTCCACGCTCTGTGAGACGATCAAACTCAGCAAGCACCGCTTCTTCTACTAGATCAGTTAATTCCTCCACCGCAAAAGATCCTTGGATCATATTCTCCGTCTTGGCAGAACCGAGCTCACGGTTAATGATTAACTGAATCGCCATCGCGCGGCGCACACTTTCCTCGGTAGGTGTCGTAATCGCTTCATCATAGGCATTGGTGTGAAGCGAATTACAATTATCATATATCGCATAAAGCGCCTGTAGCGTGGTGCGGATATCATTAAAGTCAATCTCCTGCGCATGCAGGGAGCGGCCCGATGTCTGAATATGATATTTCAGCATCTGACTGCGCTTATTGGCCTTGTATTTATACTTCATGGCCTTGGCCCAAATACGTCTTGCCACGCGTCCAATCACACTATACTCCGGATCCATCCCATTGCTGAAAAAGAAAGAAAGGTTGGGTGCAAAATCGTCAACATTCATTCCGCGGCTGAGGTAATACTCTACAAAGGTGAAACCATTGGCAAGCGTAAAGGCTAATTGCGTAATGGGATTAGCACCCGCTTCTGCAATATGATACCCACTAATCGATACGGAATAAAAATTGCGCACCTGTTGTTTGATAAAATATTCCTGCACATCTCCCATTAATTTGAGCGCAAACTCAGTGGAGAAAATACAAGTATTCTGCGCCTGATCCTCTTTTAAAATATCAGCCTGCACGGTACCGCGCACTTGTTGGAGAGCGCGGGCCTTACAAGCAGCATATTCGTCGGCTGGTAAAATATCTTCACCACTTAATCCTAATAATTGAAGACCCAATCCGTTATTTCCCTCGGGGAGTTGACCCGGAAAAGAAGGGTTATGATAACGCGGCGCATTTCCACTAGCACCACTTTTGTTTGAATATTTTTTTTGTAAGACCTCTTGCACGCGCGATTCAAGGCCTAGCTCTTTAATGCGCTTTTCACACTCCTGATCAATCGCTGCATTCATAAAAAAGGCCAAGATGATCGGAGCCGGACCATTGATGGTCATGGACACCGAGGTCTTGGGATCGCAGAGATCAAAACCACTATAGAGTTTTTTAGCGTCGTCTACCGTTGCAATACTCACCCCACTGTTCCCTACTTTTCCATAGATATCCGGACGATGCGCAGGATCCTCTCCGTAAAGCGTCACCGAATCAAAGGCGGTAGAAAGTCGTTTGGCCGGTTGATCCACGCTCACATAGTGAAAACGTTTATTAGTTCTTTCCGGACCACCTTCTCCTGCAAACATGCGCGTCGGATCTTCCCCTTCCCGCTTCAGCGGAAATACACCCGCGGTGTACGGAAAATGACCCGGCACATTTTCTTGTGCCTGCCAGCGAAGGAGATCACCCCAGTCATTAAACTTAGGCAGCACCACTTTTGGAATCCGCGTACCACTCAGACTCGTTGTGGTCATCGGCTGACGAATAGTCTTATCGCGAACGGTGTATTCATAAAAATCTTCCTGATAGGCTTTTACTTTGGAAGGCCAGTTAGTAATTAGCTTTCTGCTTACCGGCGTGAGTTGTTCAATAATCTTATCAATTTCTTGTTGGAGCGCAGCGGTTACTATCGCGTTGTTTTTGATTGATTCATTTTTGAGCGCGCCCTGTAACTGATACCATTTAGAAGCTAATTCACTTTGTGTGTTGACCAGTTGATCGTACTCGCGGTTATTAGAAGCGATCTCTGCTAAATAACGAACGCGCCCGGAAGGGATAATAGCTTGAGAAAGTTCTGCTGTTTTTGCAAACGCAGGTGCACCAAAATTTACATCTGTTTTGGATTCAATTTTTTGAAGCAGTAATTGAAAAAGACGATTCACGCCTTCATCATTAAACTTACTGGCCATGGTTCCCACAATGGGCAGTTCTTCGTTAGTGGCCGTAAATAACTGATGATTTCGTTTGTATTGCTTGCACACATCATTCAGTGCATCTTTGGCGCCGGCCTTGTCAAATTTGTTAAGGCAAATAAGATCGGCGTAATCGAGCATGTTGATTTTCTCTAGCTGCGTAGCCGCTCCATACTCCGGTGTCATCACATACATACTCACATCGCAGTGATCCAAAATACTCGCATCACTTTGTCCTACACCGGCCGTCTCTAAAATGATAAAGTCAAAATCAGATTGCTGACAAATGGCGATGGCGTCACGTAGCGCTGCACTTAGTGCCGTATTATCATCACGAGTAGCCAACGAACGCATGTAGGCCCGGGGATGACTAATTGCATTCATGCGAATGCGGTCTCCGAGTAGAGCGCCACCTGTTTTTTTGCGCGAAGGATCCACCGAAATAACAGCAATCGTTTTATCTGTAAACTGGTGTAAAAAGCGACGAACTAATTCGTCGGTTACACTACTTTTTCCAGCGCCTCCGGTTCCGGTAATCCCAAATACCGGTGCATTGGGTTTTTCTTTTTTCGCGGGTAAAAGATCGGTGTAGGGCTCGCCTTTCTCTGCTAAAGAAATGGCTCGTGCAATGCCAATGATATCTTTGGATTCTCCAAGCGCGTTAGGTTGTTGGCCTGGTTTATGTGTCGTTTGCCAGGTTGCCGTGCCGCAAATGCGCACTACATCGGCAATCATTCCTTCGAGGCCCAATTGTCTTCCATCATCGGGCGAATAGATGCGGTCAATGCCGTACTCGTGTAATTCCTGAATCTCTTCGGGTAAAATCGTTCCGCCCCCGCCCCCTACTATTTTAATATGACCACAGCCGTTTTGTGTCAGCAGGTCTTTCATGTATTTGAAAAACTCCACGTGCCCGCCCTGGTAACTGGTAATCGCAATGCCCTGCGCGTCTTCTTCAATAGCGGTTTCTACAATTTCTTGCACGGACCGGTTATGCCCCAGGTGAATGATTTCCGCGCCTTGTTGTTGCAGAATACGACGCATAATATTAATAGCGGCGTCATGTCCGTCAAATAAACTGGCGGCGGTTACAATTCTGACTTTGGTGGTTGCGGGTGAGGCCATGTGCTATTGTGGTTTGCAAAATTAACAAAAAACGAATGAGTGTTAGTATTCAAAAGGGACGGATTTGCAGGGGGTTACCTACTTTTGTTCCATGCAGCAATGGATTGATGCAGTAACCAACCTCTACGTAAAATGGAAAGGCGTTCCGCCTGTTTCCCTCGATGTGTTGCCCCAGAGTGGTAGCGAGCGCCGGTATTTTCGTTTGCATGGTGAAGGGATTTCAGTGATTGGCACCTACGGAAATAATATCCGCGAAAACGAAACCTTCTTTTATTTCTCCAATCATTTTTGTGAAAAAGGACTCGCCGTGCCGCAAATTTTTGCGGTCAGTGAAGACCGTCAATATTATTTGCAAGAAGATTTTGGCGATGAATCCTTGCTTTGGCATTTAGAGTCCAAGGGACTCACGCCAGAAGTGTATGAACTTTTTAAAAAAACAACGCAGGCGCTCGCGTCTTTGCAAGTGCGTGGCGATCAGGGATTGGATTATAACCGCTGTCTCACCAATAAAGAATTTGGTAAGCAAGCGATACTTGCGGATTTACTCTATTTCAAATATTATTTTTTGGATGCCTTGCGTCGTCCCTATGATAAACAGCAACTGATTGACGACTTTGAGGCGCTTAGTAATTACCTCACACATACCGAGTATAAATATTTTTTGTTCCGTGATTTTCAGAGCCGCAATATTATGGTGCGTCCCGAGGGTTCGGTTCATTTTATCGACTACCAAGGCGGCATGAAAGGGGCACCGCAGTATGATGTGGCTTCACTTTTGTGGCAAGCGCGCGCTAAACTCCCTGAGGACTGGAAGCAACGTTTACTCGATGATTACATGGACGCATTTGAAAAAACAATCGATGCTTCTATTGACAGAAAATTATTTCGCAGTCAGTATAACGGCTATGTGCTCATTCGTTTGTTGCAAGTGTTAGGTGCGTATGGATTCCGCGGGCTTTTTGAACGCAAGGCGCAGTTTTTAACCAGCATTCCACTGGCTCTTTCTAACCTGCGCGAGTTTTTTAATCAACACAGCGTGGGAATTGCCGTACCAGAATTTAGAAAAGTACTGGATTTGTGTGTGAGTGACGAAGTGATTGCACAGTTTACACCAACACAGGCTACTGCAGAAACACCTTTAGTAGTGAAAGTGTATAGCTTTTCTTATCGCAATGGACATTTACCGGACGAAAGTGGCAATGGCGGTGGTTTCACTTTTGATTGTCGAGGAATTCTCAATCCTGGGCGCGTAGAAGAAATGAAAACGCAGACGGGTCGCGATAAACCCGTGCGCGATTTTTTAGAACAACGTACGACAATGCCGGAGTTCCTCAATTCTGTTTTTGATATTGTGGACATGACGGTAGAAGATTATATCAAACGCGGTTTTGGAAGTTTGATGGTGGGCTTTGGTTGTACGGGTGGTCAACACCGTAGTGTATATGCCGCCGATGAAATGGCGCGTCATCTTCGGAATAAATTCAAAGTAAAAGTGGAGTTGAGTCACACGGTGCAGGATGCCAAAAACTGGATCAATTTGCCTTCGTGATTACGCGTGCAATGATATTTTGTGCGGGTCTCGGCACACGTTTTAAACCTTGGACCGATCAACACCCCAAGGCGCTGGCGATTGTCAATGGAAAATCGTTACTGCAGCGCAATATTGAATACTTACAACAATACGGCATTTTTGAAGTGGTGATCAATGTGCATCACTTTGCGGATCAAATTGAAGAAGCGGTGTCGCGTAACCGCGGATGGGGTTCTGAAATTTTTATCAGTGATGAAAGAGACGTTTTACTTGATACCGGTGGTGGTTTGCTCAAAGCAGCTGGTTTTTTTGCCGGGACCGAACGTTTTATAACACTCAATGCAGATATTTTAACCGATCTACATATTGGAAAATTGATTGAGTTTCATGAACGTCGTCAGCCGTTGATTTCTTTTGGTGTCACCAACCGTTCTAGTTCACGCGTGTTGTTGTTTGATCATTCGGATCGTTTATGCGGCTGGAGAAACGTGAGTACGGGTGAGGAGAAGATGGCAATGGGTGCTCACGTTGGCGCAACTGCTGGAGGCACTGCTCTGACTCCAAAAGCCTATAGTTGCGTGGCGATTTTTGAACCTTCGATATTTCAACTCATGCCCGGTTATGGCTTTCAGGGAAAATTCTCTCTCACAGATGTATACTTACGGCTTGCTCCCGATCATTTAATTCTCGGCTATGACCACTCCGGCGACCGCTTTGTTGATGTTGGCAAACCCGAAAGCGTTGCTATTGCTGAGGGGTTGTTTTTGTAGTGGCGAAAATTTCTAATAATAGGCTAATCGCCAATTATGTATAGTTTTTGGAGATTATAATCCCCAACTATTATATGAATTTGGCGATTTCGATGGATTTGCCGTTAGAATTAGACTTTAAAATCTTTTTATCTGAAACTGCTTTGTCTTTATAATAGAGCCTTGTTACAAATCCGACATTAAGTGCCTTTTGCATTTTCGCCAAAGTCATAAAATTAAGTGGCTTATCTCCCCTAAAAACTTGTGTTAAATAACTGGGTGAAGTGCCTATCAATTGTGCCAACAGTTTCCTAGTCATTTTCTTTTTGACCATAGCAGCCTCAATTTCTGATAAAAACCCTGACATGAGTAGCAGGCTGTCAACTTCTAACTTTTCCGCCTCAGGGCGACTATCCATGATTTTTCTATAAGTGGCCTGTATTTGGCGGGCTTTTGTCATTAAAGTGAAATTAAGCTATAGGTTAATTTATTTCCAAATAAATTTTAACTAACCTATAAGCTCTGACATTGTATTTCAAGTTATTTTAGTCGGATATTTCCGTTTTATCCCAAACCACATTTATGAAAAGAATCATTGTCGCCCTTTTAGTATTGACGCAGTCCTTTACGTTGTTTGCGCAGTCCAACTACGACCACCGCGAAACCTTTCATCCCCAATTCTACCCTTACCCCGGCAATGATTTTCGTAGTGCAAGTGGAGAGCCGGGTCCGCGTTACTGGCAAAACCGTGCGGATTATGCAATTCAATGCAAATTGGATACAGCAACGTACACTCTTACTGGCGACGTGGTGATTACGTATACGAATAACAGTCCGGATGCACTTCGTTTTATTTGGTTGCAACTGGATCAAAACATTTACAAAAAAGATTCACGTGCCTCTGCAACCACTACCGAAACTGGAGGTCGCTGGGCCAATGGTGGTTTTACCAATGGCTATGAAATCAGTAATCTTCAAATAGAATCTGCTGGCGTCTATGCCCCTGCAACCAATACCGTGACAAATGACACACGCATGCAAGTGTGGTTGAAAAATCCATTGGCAAAAGGTGCAAGTGTTCGGTTAAAAATGAATTACAAATTTATCATTCCTGAATACGGAACAGACCGCATGGGCAGACTTAACACAGAGAAAGGAATGATCTACGAAGTGGCGCAGTGGTTTCCACGTGTGGCCGTGTATGATGATGTACAGGGTTGGAATACCTTACCGTATTTGGGAGCGGGCGAATTTTATCTAGAGTACGGTGATATTGAATTTAGTGTCACTGCACCTGCTAATTTGATTGTGGTAGGATCCGGAGAGTTGTTAAACACGAAAGATTGTTATACAGCGGAGCAACAAAAGCGTTGGGAAGCAGCTGCAAAAAGTAATACAACCGTTGCAATACGTGCAGCCAATGAAGTGGGACAAGCTTCCTCTCGTCCAGCAGTAGCAGAATTAACCTGGCGTTTCAAAATTACCAACACCAGAGATGCAGCCTGGGCAGCGTCAAAAGCATTTATAATCGATGCAGCAAAAATTGATTTGCCGAGTGGTAAAAAATGTATGGCCATCAGTGCGTATCCGCAAGAGAGCGTTGGAAAAAATGGATGGCAGCGTTCCACTGAAATGGTCAAAGGTTCGATTGAACATTATTCAAAAAAATGGTTTGAGTTCCCTTACCCGGCTGCAACCAATGTTGCGGGGATTGTGGGTGGAATGGAATACCCCGGCATCGTATTTTGTTCTTCTAAAAGTATGGGCGAAGAGTTGTGGGGTGTAACCGATCACGAATTTGGTCATACGTGGTTCCCCATGATTGTGGGAAGTAATGAGCGCAAATACGCATGGATGGACGAAGGGTTCAATACGTTCATTAATGATTTGTCGACCGCTGCCTTTAATAAAGGAGAATTCAAACCCAGTTTTTTCCCAGAGCCTTCTGCACCCTTTATGGTACGAATGACCTTTGGTGAAAAAATGGATGGCCTATATAATACGCCAGATGTCATTCAACAAAATAATCTCGCGATTACAGCTTATCTCAAACCTGCACAAATGTTACACGCATTGCGCGAGCAAGTGTTGGGTGAAGAAAGATTTGACAGAGCACTTCAAGAATATGTTCGTCGCTGGGCCTTTAAGCACCCTACCCCCTGGGACTTTTTTCATACTATGGAAAATGTGAGTGGCGAAGACCTGAGTTGGTTTTGGAGAGCATGGGTATTAAACAGCTGGAAATTGGACGTATCAGTGAAAGACGTTCGCTATAAAAAAGGTGACGCTACAAAAGGCGCAGAAATCACTGTTGAAAATTTAGAGAAGATGGTGATGCCGTTGAGTATTCGTATTACCGAAGTAAATGGCAACGAGCAAACGATTCAACTACCGGTTGAAGTATGGCAACGTGGCGCACAATGGACATTCAGTGTTCCCACCACCAGTGAAATCAAACAAGTAGTTGTCGACCCCGATAAAAAACTCCCCGACTGGGACCGCAGTAATAATACGTGGAAGAAGGGGAATTAATATTTTATCACAGCAGTTTTGCGATAAGAATGGATTTGCTTTAATACGCTTCGCAATTGTAGATGCGCCTCTGCTAAATCAAATTCATTCTGTAAACTCATCCAAAACTGGGCAGAATTTCCGAAATACTTAGACAGACGAAGGCAAGTATCAGCAGTAAGCCTTCGCCTTCCTTTCAATATTTCAGAAATTCGAGTCTGCGGTATTCCAATATCTTTTGATAAACGATAAGCAGAAAGGCCCATTGGCAAAAGAAATTCCTCTTGCAACACTTCACCTGGATGTATATTTCTAATTCTATTTTTCATTGATCAGTGGTAGTCAATAATCTCAACCTTTTCAGCGAATCCATCTTCCCATTTAAAGATAATTCGCCATTGCCGATTTATTCGAATAGAATAAAAGTTCTTTAGGCCACCTTGTAGCCGCTCTAGCCTATTTGAGGGCGGCAGACTTAAGTCCATTAAATTAATCGAAGCATGTATCATCCTTAACTTTCTTCTTGCGATTGACTGAATTTCAGGTGGGATTTTTTTCACCCATTCACCCAACCATATCTGTTCCGTATCCTTATTCCCAAAACTGCTTATCATAGTAACGCATGGCGTTACTAACGCCAAAGATAATTATAAATGAAATACTCTGATAAGTATATAGTATAAAAATAAAAAATGCATTGCGACGCAAAACAAGGCAACAAAAAAAGCCGCCTCATAGAGACGGCTTTCAATTCCTGTACAGCGATGATTACCGCACGTGTACTTTTCCTTCAATGAGTTTATTACCACTGGCATCACCCACTACTACGTAGTAAATACCACGAGCAGCAGTGCGAAGGTCTACAGGTAATAAGGTATACGGACCGGCAATCGAAAATGCTTTCTGGTACACTTTCGCTCCTTTTCCATCGTAGATATTGAGTACGCGAGTAGAAGCGCTACTTCCACTGTAGTAATACGACACCGTGAAGTTTCCATCATTTGGAGAAGGGAAGATGAACAAGCGGTTGCTAACGTTTGCCGTAATCGTAACGGTCTGCGATAGCGCAGAGCAGAATAAACCGCTCGGCCAGGTTTCTCTGATTCCCACCTGATAGGTTCCAAGATCAGTGATAGTTGCTGTATAACTATTTGGAGTTAAAGTGGTGAACGCCTGATTATCGAGTGTCCAATTTGTTGCAATCACACCACCAGTGCTACTACTTGGCTGCGCAGTCAGCGTAGTGCTTTGACCAGGCAGTAATGAAGTAGACGGCGCAGCAGTGAGTGTAACAGTGGGCACTACGCGTACGGTCAATAATGCAGCAGCTGAAGCTACTGGTGTTGAACAAGTATTGCTGGATACGAGGCAGCGGTAACGATTGCCATTCATCGCAATGATCACAGAGGGTAATGACAAGCTAGTGGTCGTTGCACCCGCGATATCAGTCCAGGTAGTTCCACCATTGGTGCTTACCTGCCACTGATAATTAATAGCAGGAACACTGGAAGCAGCTACCAAGAAACTAGCAGTTGTACCAGCACACACTTCTGCATTAGCAGGAGAACGGTTCACTACAACTGGTGCATATACTGTTAGTGCTACAGCTGCAGAGTTCACAGCTGGAGTACAAGTTCCACTCACGACGCAGCGGTATTGATAACCGCTCATCGCGACTGAAGTATTGCTCACAACTAAAGTAGAGGCAGTAGCACCTGTGTAGTTACCTGTGTTTGTGAGGTTCACAAATCCAGTTCCTGTGTTTACCTGCCACTGATACTGCACTCCTGTTCCGGTTGCTCCTACTGTAAAGGAAACAGTAGTGCCCGAACAAGTAGTTTGTGCTTGTGGTTGGGAAGAAATGGCAGGGAGTGTATTAACAGTGAGGGTAACGGTATTCGTATTAACTGGCGAAGTACATACTGCATTAGAAAGTACACAACGATACTGATAACCACTCATGGTTGGATTAGTCGCGCTGATAGCAAGTGATGCAGTAGTGACGCCACTATAGATTCCGCCGTTTGCAAGGTTAGTAAATCCACTTCCGGTATTTACTTGCCATTGATAAATGACACCGGCACCGCTACCTGCTGTTGTAAAGGTGACACCTGCTCCATCACACACCGTTTGTGAGATAGGCTGCGTAGTAACAGTAGTAGGTGCAACAACGGTAAGTAATCCGCAACCAGAAGTAAGTGCGGCTGTACAAGTTCCATTGACAATACAGCGATAAGCCGTGTTATCTAAGGAGACCGGTGCGTTAGCGATGGTATATGTAGCAGATGTTGCGCCACTGATATTAGTCCAAGGACCATTACATCCATTTAGACTCTGTTGCCATTGATACGTAATGCTTGCACCCGTTACCGTCACAGAGAAACTAACCGCTGATCCTGCGCAAATGGTTTGAGCATTGGGCTGTTGCGTAATAGCAGTAATTGGGTTGACAGTAAGCGTAGCACTTGAAGAGTTAGCCGTTCCACACGATCCACTCACCACACATCGATATAAATTTCCAGATAATGCTAAACCTGGTGCAGTAACAGTATACGTAGTGTTAGTTGCTCCGGTAATGTTGGACCAACTGGTTCCGCCATCAGTACTCACTTGCCACTGATACGTACTCACCCCTAAGGCCGTGATAGAGAAGCTGGCGTTGGTTCCATTACACACTGTTTGTGATTGAGGTTGCTGCGTAATGCTTAACGCACTCACCACAGACAAAGTAGCTGCATTAGAAGTTGCTGTGCTAGGCGTACAGGTTCCGCTGACAATACAACGGTATTGATCACCATCCATTGCTAATGTGATATTGGACAATGTGTATTGAGAACTGGTAGCACCAGTAACAGTAGACCAAGTATTTCCGCCATCCGTACTGCGTTGCCATTGATAAGTTAGGTTAGCACCAGAGGCAACCACTCTGAAAATATTGGAAGAACCTACGCAGAGTGATGCGTTGGCTGGTTGCGTAGTAATGGTTGTTCCACTTGCAACTGTTAACAAAGCTGTAGTTGACGTAGTGGAATTACCACAAGTATTAGAAACTATGCAACGATATAAATTTCCTGACTCTGCAGACCCTGCATTGGTTACTGTATAGGTTGCTCCCGTTGCACCTGTTATAGCAGACCAACTAGTTCCACCATTGGTACTCACTTGCCATTGATAGGTTCCTTCATTAGCGGTGATACTAAACGTTGCATTGCTACCTGTACAAACAGTTATGTCGGAGGGTTGCGATGAAATCACTGGGGCCGTTCCTGCCGTAATTGTAAAAGTTAAAGTGCGTGATTGCGCCACTGCACCCGTTGCAGTACCATTGACAGTAACAGTGTAGTTTCCGGGTAAGAGTGTATTGGTTCCATTCAATATCACAATAGTACCATTGCCTGCAGTGACAGGATTAGTTGTAAATGATACGTTTGTTCCTGCAGGGTTTCCTGTTGCAGTTAGTGATATTGCTCCTGTAAATCCACCATTAGAAATAGTATTCAACGACACACTCATATTTTGTGGAGCAGGACAAGCAGCCGTTACAGCAGCAGGAGAGTTAAATGAAAAACCAGAGGGAGCAGGAATGGTTGTAGACCAAACACCACGTCCATGGGTGGCAGCAACTAACGTACGATCAGATGCTCGATACTTTAACATACTCACCTTTACGTTTGGAAAACTTGGATTCGCTTCCCATACCGTACTACTCCCATTTAAAAGATCTGTCTCCCACACACCTGTTTCAGTGGCAATAATTACTTTGCTATCTGTATCGGGATGAAACACTGCCCAACGTACAGGCATATTTGGCAAGTTACCATCACACTGTGACCAAGTTGTTCCTCCGTTGGTACTTACCCAAACATTATTGACATTGTAACTAGAATAAACTGCAATTAAATTATCCTCGGTAGAACCTGTGTTAACACAGTTTACATATCCTGCAGCTCCACTGGGTGAGATATCAACAGCAGTAGGTGTAACATCATTTGCGTTTGAAACACGAACCACTTTTCCAGAACCTAATCCAAAGAAAACGCGGTTAGCAGTAAAAGGAGATGTATGTACCGCAGAAACATTCTGTCCTGCAAATTCAGCAATGGGAACAATTGATGTGATAGCTCCCGCTACGTTAGCTGCTGTTTGAGGATTATCCCAACGCAAATAACTACCAGGTGCATTACATGCGTAAATAATATTGGCTTGATTGTCATAATCCCATGGATTGATAAATCGCCCACTACTGCTATTAATAGTAAAGGATGACCAGTTAGCTCCATTATTTGTACTCCGTCTATAAACGTTGTATACATAAGAACCAAACTGGTAGTTGCCTTCATTTTGATCGATGGCAACATAGGCGCCATCTCCACCGGTTACTTCCACAGAAGAACTAAGACCTGCATTGCTCAATTGATGCACACCGTTATCCTGTGCACCTGCTAAAAAATAATTGGTTTGTGTGGGGTGAACAGCCACCGCATAAAACTGCTTGATACGAAGTCCTGTATTACGATCACGAATCGTAGTTCCTTTATCAGCAGAATAATGCACGCCACCATCGCAGGCAAAAATTAATTTATTTCCTCCGTCCCACCATTGAATATCATGCTGATCGGCGTGTACATACTGCCCACCCGTTCCTACCCATGCAGAAATACGAGTCCAGGTAGTTCCACCATCTAAGGTGCGCGCGTTGTCAATTGCTCCAATAATACATTCTTCTGGGTTAGCCGGATTGATACGAATAGAAAGATCATACCACCCTTGTGTATTGGCAAAGGCAGAACCTGAAGCTGTATTAGGAGGTGTTCCTGGACAAGTAGCCCAGTTGTCTCCCCCATCAACTGATTTGTAAACATTGGTAACCTGTCCTGAATTATTAGCAGGAATGGCATAGAGCGTACTACCTAAAACTGCAATCTCTGCACGATTGTTAAATGAAGGAAACGGAGCGGTAGGGCTATTCCAACCACTAGTAGTAGTGGCAGTTGCTGGGATATCTGTATAACGATAACTCTGTGCAGAACTGATTCCTGTTACAATATGTAAGCGAGCTTGTGCAGCAGTGGAAGAAATTTCCATATCGCAAATACGAGTGGACGAAGCGCCTGATGGAGTAATGTTTGTCCATGAACTTCCCCCATCATTGGAACGAAACAATCCACTGCGTGTACCGAGGTAAACATTTCCTTGATAGTCGCAAAGAATTCGTGTACAAAATGTATAGGCTGATGAACTATTTAAAAATGACCAGGTTGCACCACCATCTGTACTTTTGAAAACACCTACACCTTGTACGGCGTCTGCATTGTAGTAAGATTCACCGGTACAGAGATACATGATGTTCTGAAATCCAGGACGAGGATCCTGACAAATGGCTGCAATAGCCAGGTTTGACAAAAAATCATTGACAGGAACCCAAATAGCAGGCGAAGCCGTAATATCAGTTGTCTTCCAAAGTCCACCCGCTACACTTCCTGCAAAAACAGTTTTTTTATTCGGATCGAGTGAGTCAATCATTAATGCGCGAACACGACCGGCTGTGATTCCACTGTTTGCACGCGAGTTTCCGTTACTGGGTCCTACCACATCAGAATTCGGTCCACGCTCTTCCCATGCCAATGCATTGATACGATTTTGTCGTGCTGCTTCTTTTGCTACTTCAGTAGCCAATTTTGCTTCTAATAATTTATGCCAAGGAACCTGACCCGTGCGAGGATCGCGGGTCATTTCAAGCTCATGCTGAGCGGCTAATTCCGGTCCATCATACTGAGTAGTCTTTTTCCCAT
>JBJOGP010000018.1:0-29271 GCA_046048175.1 Bacteroidota bacterium | reverse complement strand
GCTGCAAAGGCCATTGAAAAAACGTTTGGGAAAACACCCATTCCCGTTCGCGGAGGAGGCAGTATTCCCATTTGTTCCATCCTAGAAAGAGAATTGGGCATTAAAATCGTTTTCATGGGATTTGGCCTAGATAATGACAACCTTCATAGCCCCAATGAAAAATACAATATCGAAAACTTTTTCAAAGGGATTGAAACAATTCCTTATTTCCACCACTACTTTGCACAACAGAGCTAATCAATATCAGTTCTTATTGTGATTCCATCATAGGGAAACCCTGTAGCGTCGGTTTATTTTTAATTCATCATTAAAAACATAACCGTATGGAAACAAAAGCAATCGAAAGACCCTCCTCCACTCGCGCCTTACCTTCTTTATTAGGAGATGGCTGGCTAGACCGTTTTTTTAATACCCCGCTTGATGAGTATTTCAGTTTAAGCAGGGTGGTAAATGTTCCTTCTGTCAACATCAGTGAAACTGATAAAGAATTTATCGTTTGTTTAGCTACTCCAGGCATGGAACGAAAAGATTTTAAAGTAGAAAGTACAGAAGATTCGCTAACTGTTAGTGCAGAAAAGGAAAAAGAAGAGAGAGAAGAAGACGAACATTACAATCGTAGAGAATATAACTATACGAGTTGGTCAAGAAGTTTCAGTTTGCCTGAAAACTGCAATCGCGATATGATTGATGCTGAATATAAGAATGGGGAGTTGCGAATATTCATCCCTAAACTCGAAGTAAAAAAGCCGAAAAATGTTCAAAAGATTTCCGTCAGCTAAAGCAGCAACGGGAAGGCCCTAAAGGGGGTGCCCCTGCTCTGGTGAGCAGGGGTTTTTTATTTACAATATAGCAGTAGGCTATATTTGTAACATGCACATCGATATTCTAACCGTTTTACCTGCATTACTAGAGAGCCCTTTTCAGCACAGTATGATGAAGAGAGCGCAAGAAAAAGGATTACTTACTATTGAAGTACACCCCCTTCGTCAATGGGCCGTTAATGAGTACGGACAGGTAGACGATTACCAATATGGTGGTGGCGCAGGGATGGTCATGATGTGTGAACCACTTGCCAATGCCATCGACACTCTCTCCAAGCAAAGAAAATATGACGCGATCATTTATCTAACACCCGATGGAGAAACATTAAAACAATCTCGCGTTAACCAATTATCACTTTTGCAGAATCTATTGCTCATTTGTGGACATTATAAGGGAATAGATGAGCGTATCAGGGCTAATTACGTAACGCATGAAATTTCAATCGGCGATTATGTATTAAGTGGCGGCGAGTTACCTGCGGCAATCTTGGTAGACGCCATCGGCAGGCTAATTCCAGGTGTATTGAATGATGAAACATCTGCCCTTACCGATTCATTTCAGGACAATTTACTATCCCCTCCTGTCTACACAAGGCCCGAAGATTTTAGAGGATGGAAAGTACCAGACATTTTGTTAAGCGGCAATCATAAATTGATAGACGAATGGCGGCATGACCAAGCCATGCAGCGTACGCAAGAGAGACGTCCGGATTTATTAAAAGATTAACTTCATTGTATGTCAACCCCACGCAGAAATTTTATCCGTACTATGGCCGTAGGAAGTTCCGTACTTGCCTCAGGTCTGCCATTATTTGCACAAGCACCTACTGAAGAGGAGATAGAACGTTCCAATCAGTACGCTGCGCAAAAGCCAGTATTCAATATGTGCGGATACGCCGCACCAAAATTAGAAGTGGTTCGTATTGGTATTATTGGAATAGGAATGAGAGGCAGTGATGCTGTGGGTCGACTCTCCTACATTGACGGAGTTGAGATTGTTGCTATCTGTGATAAGTATCCGGAGCGATTAGCTGGTGCACAAAAAACCCTGGCCTCCCTTAACCGACCCAAAGCCAAGGAGTATTCTGGCGAAGAAGGATGGAAGGCACTGTGTGAATCAAATGATGTAGACCTTATTTATACCTGCACCCCCTGGTCATTGCATACTCCAATCGCTGTACATGCAATGAATCATGGTAAACATGCAGCCACTGAAGTGCCAGCAGCTCTTACTCTAGATCAATGCTGGCAACTCGTTGAAACTTCAGAGCGAACACGCAAGCATTGTATGATGCTTGAAAATTGTTGTTATGATTTTTTTGAACTGCTGACACTTAACATGGCCAGACAGGGATTATTTGGTGAAATTGTTCATGCAGAAGGTGCCTACAACCATGATCTTTCAACGGGGTGGCTCTTTAACAAAAGAGCCTATGCGGACATGTGGCGCATAAAAGAAAATATTGGCAAAAATGGAAGTCTCTATCCCACGCATGGACTTGGACCCGTTGCACAGTGCATGAATATTAATAGAGGTGATTTGATGGAGCATCTCGTAAGCATGAGTACTGCTGACTTTAGTTTGGCACCTCTTGCTAAAGAGATGGCACAAAAGGATCCCTTCTTTGAACCTTATGTAGGTAAATCATATCGGGGGAATATGAATAACACAATTATTCGTACAGTAAAGGGTAAAACGATTTTAATCCAGCACGATGTATCAACCCCTCGCCCCTACTCACGTATTCATATTGTAAGTGGCACAAAGGGAATGGCACAAAAGTGGCCCAGTCCAGCACGAGTAGCATTTGGTCACAGCTGGATCAAAGAAGATCAACTAAAAACACTGGAAGAAAAATATACCTTACCAATTGTTAAACACATTGGTTCCATCGCCAAAGAAGTGGGTGGACATGGGGGAATGGATTTTATCATGGACTGGAGATTAATTGACTGCCTTCGCAATGGCCTTCCGCTGGATCAGGATGTTTACGATGCAGCCTCCTGGAGTAGTATTGTTCCCTTGAGCATTCAGTCAACTGAAAAAAGATCAAGAACCATTGATATTCCTGACTTTACCCGTGGAAATTGGAAACAAAATAATCCCGTCAGCCTCACACTTGAAGGCGGCGGAACCACCGGAGTCCGTTCCAATAAGCCTGCGCTCAAGATGTAAGAGGAAGGAGCTAACTTTGATGAGCTTTGTCATGAGAGAACTGACCATCATCAATGATCCTGTATTTGTAGAACCATCTCGCTATTCTGCATATGAAAGATTTTGGTTACGATTTATCAATGACAAAAGAGACTTACCCTTTATCCATCTATTAACAGGGATTCATCTTTTAGTAGTTCCCACTGCCATTCTTTTATTCTCCCCATTGTTGACTGGAATATACTGGTGGTTACTGTACATCCCTTATTTCTATGTTTCACAACTCTATTTCAAGGGCCGATTTGGACTCATGTTGCATTGTATAGTTCACAGACGGCTTTTTAAAAAGAGATTTGAGTTTTTACAACACTGGATCATTTGGTTTGTCTGTCCTTTTTTTGGTCATACCCCTGAAACTTATTTTGCCCATCACATGGGAATGCACCATGTTGAAAACAATATGGAAGAGGATGCAAGCAGTACCTTACGTTATCAACGAGATTCATTGTGGCATTTTTTTCAATACGTAGGCCGTTTTTTAGTACTGGGCTTTAGAGATACGTTTTCTTATTTTTTCTCGAGAAAAAGAAAAAAATTTTACATGCGTCTCACCGCCGGTGAACTCTCTTTTTACGCTGTTTGTGTAGCACTTTGCTTCATTAACCTCAAAGCTGCCTTATTTATTTTTATTATTCCTTTTTTATTTGCGCGCATTGTGATGATGCTAGGCAATTGGGCCCAACATGCATTTGTTGACCCACATGATCCTGAAGAGAATACGATCAACTGCATTAACACTCCTTACAACCATATATGTTGGAATGACGGATACCATGCCATTCACCACGCACGACCTGCCTTACACTACACAGATTTACCGGGCGAATTTTTACGAACCAAAGGAAAATTAGCTGCACAAAAAATTTTCACCTTTGAAGGTATTCACTACTTGCACATTTTTATCTGGCTAATGACTAAACGTTATGATAAACTTGCCGCTCGCCTGGTTAACATTGACGATATGTTTAGTTCAGAAGAAGAAGCGATTCAATTATTGAAGCAAAGAACAAAACAGTTTAGCGCTTAGGCCTCCTGTCCATTCCAAAAAGCACCTCCAATACTTGCTCTTCTTGCACCCGTTACAGTTGGTAACACTGTATATTCTTGTCGCCAGCGTAAAACAGCCAAAAAGGCCATGATTAATGCCTCTTTGTATTGAACTAATTGTTCATCAGGAATCACCACTTCGATGTTGCTTGATTGCAATTGTTGAACAAGAGATTCAATCAAGTGTTTATTAAGCGCGCCTCCTCCAGTGACTAACATTTTTTGTTGTCCTTCGGGTTGACTATTCACCATTGATCGGGCACTAGCAGCGATTTGTTCTGCTACATGTTGTGTATAGGTAGCTAATAAATCTTCTATAGCATATCCACTATTAAGTAGAAGTGGAAAATGCTCATCAGTCCCCAACTCATTGGCAAGAGACTTTGGAAACTGTTGCTTATAATAAGGATGTGCATTTAATTGAGAAAGCAAGTCAGCAATCACGATGCCCTTTGCAGCCATTGCACCATTTTCATCAAACGATTTTCCTAGTTTATTAGCGAGCAAGTTCAAAACTCGGTTAGCCGGACAAATATCAAAAGCTATATACTGATCTCCCCCTTTCGTGATGTTTGCAATTCCACCAATATTTAAAAAAAGCGAATAATCTGAAAAAAGAGAACGCTCTCCCATTGGCACAAGTGGAGCCCCTTGTCCCCCATAGGCCAGATCCATCGAACGCAGATCACTAATCACAGGCAGTCCGGTTTCGGCAGCAAGGGCGGCACCTTCTCCAATCTGTGCTGTCATTCCACTTGCGGGTGAATGAAAAACAGTATGACCATGACTACCGATTAATCCAATTTTATAATGCAAATTATTTTCGTCGATAAATCTGTTGATCTCTTGTCCTAAATAATGACCATAATCAACATGCAATTGACAATAATCACGTGCAGGTAGCCCAGGTGCAGCTTTCAATCTATTCTCCCAGCTAGCAGAATAGAGATAACACGCTGCTTTCTCGATTTCATAGGTCCACTGTCCTCCTTGCTCATGAAAATGCGCAAAAACCAGGTCAAGCCCATCCAGGGAACTTCCACTCATTAAACCCAATGCATGATAAACCATAAAAACAAATTAAATTCGACGGGTAAAAGTAAGCGTTCACCTGAAATAGACCACATGGTAATTAATCTTTGTAAAGAACATTCATTAATCAGTAATTGGATCAGTGAAATCCGTGACGTTTCCATTCAAAATGACAGAATGCGCTTTCGAAGAAACCTGGAACGTATTGGAGAAGTAGCAGCCTATGAGATCAGTAAAATTCTACCTCACGAATCTAAGGAGGTACAAACACCATTAGGTGTTGCCAATCATTTGGTATTGCAATCACAGCCTGTTCTCGCAACTATTCTTCGCGCAGGACTTCCACTTCACCAAGGACTGCTTAATTATTTTGACAAAGCCGATAATGCTTTTATTAGTGCCTATCGAAAGCACCATAAAGACGGGAGTTTTGAAATTAGTTTGGAATATGTTTCTTGCCCGGATCTAACTAATCGGGTGCTCATTATTGCAGACCCTATGTTGGCTACTGGCGCCTCCTTGGTTAAAACCATTCAACAATTAGAAGCACAAGGGAAACCGGCCGCCGTACATCTAGTAGTTGCAATAGCTTGTACCGCAGGTATTGAATATGTACAAAGACTGGCCCCTCACGCGCATATCTGGTGCGGAGATATTGATGAGGAGTTAACAGCTAAAAGTTATATCGTACCAGGTCTGGGAGACGCCGGGGACCTGGCTTTTGGCACTAAAATGCAGAGCTGATTTCCTCTGAAAAATCGTAACTTGCCTATTCGCCTGGATTGACCAACTCAATTGGCACAATCTTTGGCTTTATTTTTCGTTTTAAGAACCGATGAGAAAAGTACTACTTACCCTGGTTGTTATACTCACTGAAGTCTTGATTATCAAGGCTCAGGACCCTAATTTCTCACAGTTTTTCGCATCCCCACTCACCTTGAACCCTGCACTAACTGGAAAATTTGATGGAGCCGTTCGTGTAGCCGGTAACTACAGAAACCAGTGGCCAACCATTGAAAATGCATATGTTACCAAGACTGTTTCAGTTGATTTTGGTTTGTTAAAAAACAAACTGATTTCATCTGATAATATGGGAGTCGGTGTATTAGGAATGACCGATGTGGCTGGAGATGGTATTTTGGTTACAAACTATGCCGGAGCTTCCTTTTCCTACCACAAAGGACTTGATGAAGATGGCTTTCATCAATTAGGGGTTGGATTTCAGGGAGCTTTCGTCAACAAAAGATTAGATATCACTAAAGTTATTTTTGCAGACCAATTAACTCCGCTTGGTTTTACTGGCGTCACCAGTGAAATTTTTGATAGTCGTCAATTGAGCCTGGGTTATTTTGATTTAAATGCAGGACTTCTTTACAGCGGAACTACGAATGGCTATAATAATTTTTATCTCGGAGCCTCCATGTATCATTTGAACAGACCCAAAGAAAGTTTTCAGGGTGGACAATATATTTTAAATACCAGAACCACCTTGCAGGCTGGTGGACGTATTCCCGTTGGAGGCTATCATTACATTCATTTAGCTGCAGTACATAGTATGCAGGCAAAAGCTACCAATACTATTATGGGAGCAGCCTTTTCCTATAATGTGAATGGAAGTGAAGAAAATCCAGTGAATGTTTATTTGGGAAGTTGGTACCGATTGAATGATGCAGTGATACCTTATGTGGGCTTAGAGTTTAGTGGGTTTAGATTGGGAGCAAGCTATGACGCTAATACATCTCTCCTAAAGCCTGCATCAAACTCAAGAGGAGGATTGGAAATTTCATTAATCTATATCAAACAACCTTCTGATCCAAGTTTGAAACGACTCAACTGCCCCAAATTCTGAGGTAGTTGTTGATTAATACCAAGCATTGAAGGAAATAGTAATCGCATTTCGATCCTGGCAAGAAGCCCGTCATTTCATTCAGCGACATCACCTGCTGAAAGGGATTCTGTGGCCTGGGATAATCTACACACTTTTTTCAATTCTCTTTTTGATTCTATTTTTCGTTTCTTCCAATGACGCTGTCAGTTGGATGAGTGAAAAAATCGGAATTGAACAATGGCTTCAACGGGAACGAAGCGAGTGGCTCAGTTTTATCTTTGTGATGAACGGTGTGATGTTACGCTTGGTTTTACTGCTTTTCTATTTCTCATTATTTAAAAATTTAATTCTAATTATAGGATCTCCTGCTTTTGCTTTTTTAAGTGAAAAAACAGAAGCGTTATTAGAAGGAAAGGAGCATCATTTTAATTGGGAGGAAGTAGGAGTTGATGCAAAAAGAGGTATAAGATTAGCCTTACAAAACTCAGGTAAGGAATTGCTCAATTTCGCAGGACTTATCTTGTTAGCAATTGTGCCGCTAGCAGGATGGATTACACCCCTGATTGCCATTTTGATGCAAGGCTATTACTTTGGAGTTTCCATGTTAGACTATTCTTTTGCTCGACATAAATTGACACTGGAACAAAGTCTTCGTTTTTCAAGCCACCATAAAGGACTAGCAATTGGCAATGGGATTTTATTTTTTGTAATGCATGTGATTGTGCTGCTGGCTCCTGCCTATGCAATTATCGCTGCAACACTTAGTGTACGCCAGGTAAAACAAGCATGAGTACAATTTTATTAATACCTGCTCCTCTGCATGAAGAAGGTCTCACTTCGCTACCCTCTTATTTATTAAATCAAATTAAATCGTGTCAAGCCTTTTTTGTAGAGAATGAACGAACAACACGCCGTTATTTTAAGCAACTAGACAAGTCAATTGTAATTGATGACTATACGTGGTCTACAATGGGTACTGAAGAATCAGTCGCTCTTTTCAAAAAATTAGTCAAGGAAGGACTAACAATTGGTATTGTTAGTGAAGCAGGTTGTCCAGGAGTAGCAGACCCAGGCCAAGAATTAATTGCACTGGCACATGAAATGGGCTGCAATGTCCATCCATTAGTGGGGCCCAGCTCCATCTTGCTTGCTTTGATGGCAAGTGGTCTAAATGGTCAACAGTTTCGTTTTAATGGATATTTGCCCATCGAAGAAAAAGCAAGACAAAAAGCTATAATTGACCTGGAGCAAGCATCCCGAAAAGATAATTGTACACAGCTCTTTATTGAAACTCCCTATAGAAACAATGCTCTGCTATCTGCACTTTTAAAATATCTTTCTGCTAACACTCGTTTGTGTATTGCTGCAGACATTACAGGACCCAAAGAATGGATTGCGACAAAGGCGGTTTCCCAATGGAAGCAGACCACTCCTGAACTACACAAACGACAAGTCATTTTTGCTTTCAAAACTCTTTGAAAAAAAGAGGCTCGTTTTCAATTAATCAATTAGCTTTGCCCCCTTAACCATTGAGCGGTTTTAAAAAATGAAAAGAACAACGATTTTCTTTTTAACCAGACGCCTCCGTCTTTGCTGACAGGACGAACCCTTCACCCCGGTCCCTGTCAGTGAACTACCCCCGACAACCTAATTTGGACTGGTGATCCAACCCTCAATTTCGAAACTACATTGAATGCTCCATTCTTAGTTAGAGTGGCCACCTCCGCCGACTCCGTTTACGCCGAGATCATTACAGAAGAAATGGCAACTTCTGCCGCAGCGCGTGGCACAGGGATTGCCCGCCGATCGCCTGAATACGTAGCAAAAAAAATGGAAGAAGGGAAAGCCGTAATTGCACTCACCCCGCAAAACGACTGGGTAGGATTTTGTTATATCGAAACCTGGAGTCATGGCGACTATGTGGCAAATAGTGGTTTGATTGTAGCACAACCCTACCGAAAAAGCGGTGTGGCCCGTGCCATCAAAAGAAAAATTTTTGAACTCTCTCGCGAAAAATACCCACAGGCAAAAATATTTGGACTGACCACAGGATTAGCGGTAATGAAAATAAATAGTGAGTTGGGATATGAACCCGTGACGTACTCTGAACTAACACAAGACGAAGCATTTTGGGCAGGATGTAAAAGCTGTGTCAATTACGAAATTTTGATGAGCAAGGACCGCAAAAATTGTATGTGTACCGCAATGCTTTACGATCCTGCCGATCATTATGAGCCTGAGGAAACCAAACGCTTTTTTGAAGAAAACAAAAAAGGATTAGAACGTTTGGTACGGTTCAAGGAATGGAAACTACTGCGTCCATTTATGAAAAAAAGCAGTGGCGGAAAGAGCATTGGCTTTTTACATCATTTATTCAACCGATAATTTATACTAGCAGCCATGGCAAAAAAAGTTGTATTGGGTTTTAGTGGTGGCCTCGATACCAGTTACTGCGTCAAATATCTTAAAGATGAAAAGGGGTATGAAGTACATAGCATACTGGTTAATACGGGTGGATTCTACAAGGAGGAATTAGCTAAAATTGAAGAGCACGCACACAAGTTGGGCGTACACTCGCACACGACAATTGATGCTACCAAAGATTATTATGACCGCATTGTGCGCTATTTGATTTATGGAAATATTTTAAAAAATAACACCTACCCTTTATCTGTATCAGCAGAACGTTTGAGTCAAGCGCTTCATATGGCGGAACATGCCGTAAAACTAAAAGCAGACGCTGTCGCACACGGAAGCACCGGTGCAGGAAATGACCAGGTTCGCTTTGATATGATTTTACAAATCATGATTCCAGGAATTGAGATCATTACACCAATCAGAGAATTGAAATTAAGTCGCGAGGAAGAAATCAGTTATTTAAAAAGTAAGGGAGTAGAAATGAACTTTGAAAAAGCGCTCTACTCTATCAATAAAGGATTGTGGGGAACAAGTGTGGGAGGAAAGGAAACATTACATTCTAAAGGACTGCTTCCCGAAGAAGCATGGCCAACACAACTAACTAAAAATGGAACAGAAGAAGTTAGTTTGACCTTTGAAAAAGGAGAACTTGTTGCTATTAACGATCAAACCTTTTCACACCCCGTTCAAGCTATTCAGGCATTACAACAGATTGCGGGTGGATATGCTATTGGAAGAGATATCCATGTTGGAGATACGATCATTGGTATTAAAGGAAGAGTAGGTTTTGAGGCCGCAGCGCCTATGATTATTTTAAAAGCGCATCATGCACTTGAAAAACATGTATTGACTAAATGGCAATTGCAGTGGAAGGATCAACTAGCACAGTTCTACGGCAATTGGCTGCACGAAGGTCAGATACTCGACCCAGTAATGCGAGATATTGAATCCTATTTAAAAAATAGTCAGCAAACAGTGAGTGGAAAAGTATTTGTTCAACTTCTCCCCTATCGTTTCCAACTAATTGGAATCGATAGTCCGCACGATTTGATGAACAGTAAGTTTGGAAAGTATGGAGAAATGAATGCTGGCTTTACCGGAGAGGATGTGAGAGGCTTCACACGCATCTTTGGCAATCAAGTAGGAATTTATCACCGTGTTCAACAATCCGCACATGAAAAAGATTAAAGCCGGAATTATTGGAGGTGCAGGTTACACAGGCGGAGAAACCATACGACTCCTGCTCCGTCACCCACATGTGGATATAGCATTTATTCATAGCAGAAGTAACGCGGGAAAAAATATTTCACAACTCCATGCCGATCTAATTGGAGAAACTTCCCTACAATACACTGACAAGATTGATACCTCGATTGACGTTTTGTTCCTTTGCTTGGGACACGGCGAGTCACGCCAATTTTTGAAAGAAACTACGATACCTGCTTCGGTTCGAATCATAGACCTGGCTAATGATTTCAGATTAAAAAAAGAAAGTCAGTCTGCTTCACATTCCTTTATATATGGATTACCCGAGTTAAACCGAGATCAAATAAAGACTGCCACTGCTATCGCTAATCCAGGTTGTTTTGCAACGGCCATTCAACTAGGCTTACTTCCTCTGGCAAAAGCAGGTTTATTGCAAGAGGTATATACAACAGGTATTACAGGTTCTACGGGTGCAGGTCAATCTTTAAGCGCCACTTCACATTTTAGCTGGCGTGCCAACAATATACAAGCTTATAAAACCCTCACGCATCAGCATCTTTCGGAAATAAGTGAATCACTTAGCCAGGAATCAAATGGAAATCCAGCTTCCATTCATTTTGTTCCCTGGAGAGGAGACTTTACAAGAGGTATTTTTATCAGTTCAACTGTTTCAGTAGAAAAAACACTGAATGAAATAACGACACTTTTTCAAGATTACTATGCCACTCACCCTTTTGTTCATCTTACAGAAGAACCCATTTTCTTAAAACAAGTAGTGGGGACCAATAAAGCAGTAGTACAACTGGAGATGCTGGGTAATAAACTAGTAATCCATACTGCCATTGACAATCTCCTAAAAGGAGCTGCAGGACAAGCCGTACAAAATATGAACTTATTATTTGGCTGGGATGAAACGACTGGCCTTCAATTAAAAGCAAACTATTTCTGATCATGCGACTGTTTGACGTATATCCAATACAAGATATCACCATTCAAAAAGCACTGGGTTCTACCGTTTGGGATGACAAGGGACAAGAATATCTCGACCTGTATGGAGGACATGCTGTCATTAGCATTGGACATACACATCCGCATTGGGTAAATAGAATTGAAACACAGCTTCATCAGATTGCCTTTTACTCCAACTCTATTCGTATACCTATACAACAAGAATTAGCAACCAAACTTGGACAAGTATCCGGCAAAGTAGAGTATCAATTGTTTTTGTGCAACAGTGGTGCAGAAGCAAATGAAAATGCGCTCAAGCTTGCCAGTTTTCATACCGGTAGAAAAAAAGTGGTCGCCTTTTCAAAAGCATTTCATGGACGTACTTCATTAGCTGTTGCAGTTACAGACAATAAAAATTATGTAGCTCCAGTAAATGAAACAGACAATGTCATCTTTCTTCCCTTTAACGATGAGCAAGCTTTAGAGGATTGTTTCAAAAAACAAGGAGAGGAAATTGCAGCAGTAATTATTGAAGGCATACAAGGTGTGGGAGGTATTCATATTGCAGAAGATAATTTTTTACGACAAATACGTACCAGTTGTACTAAATATGGGGCCGTTTATATTGCAGATAGTGTGCAATGCGGCTATGGAAGAAGTGGCCAATTTTTTAGTCATGATTTTGCAGGGGTAAATGCCGATATCTATTCGATGGCGAAGGGGATGGGAAATGGATTTCCTGTGGCAGGCATCTTGATTGCTCCTCATATTCAACCCAAGCATTTTCAGCTAGGGACCACCTTTGGTGGTAATCACTTGGCTTGTGCGGCCGCCCTTGGTGTTTTAGAAGTGATAGAAAAAGAGAATCTCTTGGCCAATGCAGCCAAAATTGGAACATACCTGCAAAAAGAATTGCAATCCATTCCAAGCATACAACATGTTAGAGGCAGAGGACTGATGATTGGTTTTGATGTACCCGCTGAGTTAAGTGAACTCAAAAAAAAGCTTTTATGGGAAGAACATATTTTCACCGGAGAAGCAAAACCCAATGTGATACGCCTACTTCCCTCTTTAGCACTTACGCAAGCTGATGCTACTCGTTTTATAGACGCTGTTAAAAAAATTTCCTCTTCGCATAATCATTGAACATTTGTATGAAGCATTTTTTATCAGTTAAGGACATCAGCAATATTGAAGCACTTATTGAACAAGGGCTACTCTATAAAAAAAATCCATATCAAGACCAATTACTTGGAAAAGGTAAGCGTATTGGTTGCCTTTTTTTGAATCCAAGTATGCGTACGCGGTTAAGTACACAGGTTGCTGCGCAACAATTGGGAATGGAAGCCATTGTATTTAATATTGGTTCGGAGGGCTGGGCACTAGAATTTGCAGAAGGTGCGATCATGAATGGGACAACCGTAGAACATGTAAAAGATGCCGCTCCAATTTTAGGACAGTATTTTGATATTCTTGCAATTCGTACTTTCCCTTCTCTAAAAAACAGAGAAGAAGATTATCAGGAAAAAATTCTTGCCCAATTTGTAAAGTACGCCGGCATCCCAATACTTAGCCTCGAATCAGCAACCCGTCATCCGCTTCAATCGTTGGCAGATCTTATAACCATCAAAGAAGAAATACTAAATCATTCATCCAACTACGCCAATCGCAAACCTCGAATTGTTTTAACCTGGGCCCCACACATTAAGCCATTGCCACAATGTGTAGCAAATAGTTTTGCCGAGTGGGTCAATGCCTGGGGAGAGGCAGAATTTGTAATTACACATCCAAAAGGCCTGGAATTAGACAAGCAATTTACAGAAGGGGCAACCGTTTTGCACAATCAACAAGAGGCACTTGAAAAAGCAGACTTCATCTATGTAAAAAACTGGAGTTCTTATCAGGAGTATGGAAAACTGATTGAAGAAAACGATGCTTGGATGTTAACCAACCAGTCGTTAGCTAACACCAACCAAGCCAAAGTAATGCACTGCCTACCTGTTCGCAGAAATGTTGAACTAAGTGATGAAATTTTGGATGGCGCACAAAGCTTAGTCACCCAACAAGCAGGTAATCGAGTATGGGCTGCACAAGCCGTTTTGAAAAATCTTTTGGAACAACAATGAGTAAGCCCACCCTCTATATCATTAAAGTGGGCGGTCAGCTGATTGACAATCCCAAAAAATTGGAGGAATTTTTGCACCTTTTTGCAACGTTCACTATCACCAAAAACAATTTGACACCTTGCTATACTTTATTAGTACACGGTGGTGGCAAATTAGCTAGTCAGCTAAGTGAAAAAATGGGCATCGTTCCACAAATGATCGAAGGCCGTCGAATTACAGATGCGGAAACACTTAAGATTGTTACAATGGTGTATGCTGGCTATATCAATAAGAATATTGTAGCACAGCTACAAGCTCTTGGCTGTAATGCAGTTGGCCTTACCGGGGCAGATGGTAACACGGTGCAAGCCCATAAACGCAATCACCCCACTATTGATTACGGTTGGGTGGGTGATATTGATCAAGTCAATACAACTTTTTTAAAAGATCTACTTCTTAGCGAAGCAACTCCTGTACTGGCGCCCATCACGCATGACAAAAAGGGTCAATTGCTAAATACCAATGCCGATACGCTTGCACAAGAAATTGCAGTTAGGTTAAGTACCACTTTTCAAACTCGACTACTCTTTACCTTTGAAAAAGAAGGAGTACTAGAAAATTCGGAGCAGGAGCATTCTGTATTGCAATCGATCAATCCTTCATTATATGAACAATTGAAAAAAACGGGGCAGATTCATGCGGGAATGATTCCAAAATTAGATAATGCATTCAGTGCTCTACGTGCAGGAGTGCAGCAAGTAATCATTGGGAAAGCGGAAAAATTACAAGACTTGGTACAAGGCAACGCAGGAACGACTATTAGTTTATAACTATGAATAACGATTTGCTAAAACAGGAAGCTCTGGAGTTATTAAAATCGCTCATCGCGATTCCCTCCTTTAGCAAAGAAGAAGAGCAAACCGCAACCTGTATAGAAAATTATCTTCAGCAAAAAGGGGCAACAAGTTGTAGAACTGGCAACAATGTGTATGCAGTAGCGGGTGATATTGATCTCACAAAACCTACTCTTTTACTCAACTCGCACCATGATACCGTAAAACCCAATCCACAGTATACAAAGGATCCTTTTACGCCAATCATTGAAAACGAAAAATTGTATGGACTAGGAGCCAATGATGCAGGGGGACCACTGGTTGCACTGATTGCCACTTTTTTACATTTTCATGCGAACAATATTCCAGGATGGAACCTGGTATTGGCAGCCACTGCTGAAGAGGAAATTAGTGGAAGCGGCGGCATTGAAGCACTTTTAAAAGATCCTCTTTTCATTCAGCAGACAAAAGGTTGTTTTACAAAAGAACATTTACATCCAAACACCTGTGCTATTGTTGGAGAACCCACTTTATTATCGATGGCTGTTGCCGAAAGAGGACTGTTGGTTTTAGATGCAATAGCCACGGGAAAAGCCGGGCACGCTGCACGCGAAGAAGGAGATAACGCAATCTATCAAGCACTCAATGCAATACAGTGGATTCAAGAATTTGAATTTGAAAATAGATCTGTACTACTGGGGCCGGTTAAAATGAGTGTAACGGTAATTGAAACCGAAAATAAGGCACACAATATAGTTCCAGCTACCTGTCGTTTTGTAGTAGACGTACGCGTAAATGAACGCTACACTTTTGAAGAGATCATCACAACCATACAATCAGAGCTACCTACTTCTGTCACCATTCAACCCCGTAGTACGCGATTACGATCCAGCATGATCGATTTGGAGCATCCCCTAGTAAAAGCCGGATTAGCGAACAAACTAGCTTACTATGGATCGCCAACCACTTCGGATAAAGCATTGATTCCTTTTCCTGCTCTCAAATTGGGGCCAGGCAATTCAGCCAGAAGTCACAGTGCAGATGAATGGATTGGAGTGGACGAAATAAAAAATGGAATTGATTGCTATTGCGCACTCATTGATCAATTAGCCTCTAAATAAGGACTTATGAAACTTTGGCAAAAAGGTAAAGAAGCAGCTGAAATTGTTACAAAATTTACAGTTGGCAAAGACCGAGAAATGGACGCCTATCTCGCAGGTTATGATGTAATAGGATCGATTGCACACGTAAAGATGCTGGGAAAAGTAGGCCTGCTCACCTCTGAGGAATCTGCCAAACTATGCAAAGAATTAAAATCAATTTTTCAAGAAATCACCAAAGGAAATTTTGACTTACGCTCCGATATGGAGGATATTCATTCGCAAGTAGAATGGGAATTAACGCAACGTTTAGGTGATGCAGGAAAGAAAGTTCACATGGCTCGAAGCAGAAATGACCAAGTGCTCGTTGATATCCGTCTTTTTCTAAGACAGCAATTACAAGAGGTTGCGCAATCGCTTCAACCCTTATTTACTTTATTACAAGCACAGAGCGAAAAATATAAAGCGACTTTGCTACCCGGATATACGCATTTGCAATTAGCTATGCCTTCTTCATTTGGACTTTGGTTTGGGGCTTATGCAGAAAGTTTAGTAGATGATTGTATTCAATTAGAAGCAGCTTATTCCATTGTCAATAAAAATCCTCTTGGATCGGCTGCAGGATATGGGTCCTCCTTTCCAATTGACCGTACCTATACCACAGAACTTCTTGGATTTGATGACCTCAACTACAATGTAGTGTATGCACAAATGGGAAGAGGAAAAACCGAGAGAGTAGTTGCGCAAGCATTATCTGGCATTGCTGAAACACTATCTCGTTTTAGCATGGACGTTTGCTTGTACATGAATCAACAATTCGGCTTTATTAGTTTTCCAGATGAACTGACCACGGGGAGCAGCATCATGCCGCATAAAAAAAATCCCGACGTATTTGAATTGATTCGGTCACACTGCAATCGTCTCAAAGCACTTCCCAATGAAATCATGTTGATGACCACTAACCTTCCCTCAGGTTATCACCGTGATCTTCAATTATTAAAAGAACATTTATTTCCGGCTTTTCAGCAACTACAAGAAATTATCTTGCTGCTTCAGCAAATGATTGGCCAGATTAAAATCAGCGAAAATCTTTTACAAGATAAAAAATACGAACACCTGTTTAGTGTTGAAGCTGTAAATGCACTTGTATTACAAGGAGTTCCTTTTAGAGATGCCTATCGTCAGGTGGGGGCTGCTATTGAAAACGGAACTTATCAAGCACCCACTCAACTCAGTCATACACACGAAGGCAGTATTGGGAATTTGTGTAATGCAGCCATTGCAGCACAAATGAATGCGGTAATGCAACGTTTTCCCTTTAATAAAGTAGCTACAGCTACTAATAATCTACTGTCCTAACCCATATCGGTCTACTAAATATAATAAGGCAGCCATATTTACAGCGCCCAATTCAAGTTCTCGTTTATTGACAGCTTCCAAGACATCGTTGCGAGCATGATGATAATCAAAATAACGCTGCGAGTCGGGTTGTAAACCTGCAACAGGCGTATTAAATGTTCGGTTAAGTGGTCCAATATCTGCGCCACCTCCTCCGCGACTAAATTCACTACATCCATAGGGAGCAATCAGTGATTGCCAACCTAGTACTTTTTGATATTGTGCATCACTCAACGTAAATCCAAAACCGCGCGGAGTAAATCCTCCTGCATCACTCTCCAGTGCAAAAATGTGTTTTTCATTTTTTTGTTTCGCCTCCTCTGCATATTTAGAACCTCCCCTCAATCCATTTTCTTCATTGGCAAATAATACAAAACGTATAGTATGACGCGGACGAAATCCGATTGCTTTAAAGGCTCGTAAAATTTCTAGCGTTTGGACACAACCCGCTCCATCATCATGCGCTCCTTCACAATTATCCCAACTATCCAGATGCCCACCTACTGTAATAATTTCATCGGGAAATTCAGTACCAGTCAATTCTCCAATAATATTATGACCAATAGTGTCTGGCAAAAAATGTCCATTTGTTTTGATTTGCACCTGCACTGATTCCTTTGTGAGCCATCTGCTTAATCGATCTGCATCTTCTAATCCAATAGCCACCGCCGGAATTTTAGTGTACATGCTGTCATAACGTGTTGCTCCCGTGTGTGGATGATTATTAGTCCCATGACTCATACTGCGAACAATTATTCCAACGGCTCCAAATTTAGCCGCTTGAGAAGGCCCTTGCCCCCTGTATTTACTGGCATCCCCATACGCTTGAAAGGTGCGAACATAAGTGGGGTTGAAAGGATAATTATAAAAAACAATCTTGCCCTTAACTACTTCCTTTTTCATTTCTAAATCCTCAAAGGATTTTACCTCCACTACCTCTGCACGTAATGGGGTTGAACCAGTTCCGATTGAATTACCTAAAGCAACTACGTCCAACGGTATTCCTTTTTTATCATTGGATACAAAAAAAGCGGTGGCCTTGTCTACCCCACCTCTCACCCAATGAGGAACCAAACACTCCTGCCCCCATGCTTTATCCGCCCCTGCTTTTTGCATTTCCTTCAAACCCCACTGCTCTGCCTTTACCATTCCTGCTGAACCTGCTAAGCGAGGGCCAATTTGCTTAGTTAAGTAGGCTAATTGTTCATAAGCCTTAGAATGCCGTAAAATTTCATCAGACAAATTCTTGATAAACAAAGAGTCAGCAGATTGAGACCATGCGTACTGACTCACAAATACCATTAGCAACAGGGTAAAACGACTGAACGAAAACATAAATTAGTTGTTTATTGATCCTGAAGTTAATGATTCCCAGTCATGAAAACACCTCTCTTAAATAGCCTACCTTTACAGACTCAACCAGCGGAATAGTATGAAGATTGGCATTGTATGTTATCCCACGTTTGGCGGCTCAGGCGTATTAGCTACTGAACTCGGCAAAGCGCTGGCACAAAAAAACCACGAAGTTCATTTTATAACCTATCAACAACCTGTTCGACTAGAACGATTTGTTCCCAATATCTTTTATCATGAGGTGCAGGTGCCTACTTACCCGTTATTCGATTTTCCACCTTATGAAACAGCCCTAGCCAGTACGCTTGTAGATGTGATCAAAAATCATCGACTGGATTTATTACACGTACACTATGCGATCCCTCACGCATCAGCGGCCTATTTAGCAAAACAAATTTTAGCGAAAGAAGGAATTCAGGTTCCCTTTATCACAACACTACATGGAACCGACATCACGCTGGTAGGACGTGATAAAACCTATGCTCCTGTTGTAACCTTTTCTATAAACGAGAGTGATGCTATCACAGCGGTATCACACAACTTACGTGAAGAGACCTATCGTCATTTCAAAATAGAAAAAGAGATTGAGGTGATCATGAATTTTGTGGATGTCGCACGTTTTAATCGTAAACCTATCGATGCATTTCGAAAAGCAATTGCTCCCGCGGGCGAACGTATTTTATTACATGCATCCAACTTTAGAAAAATAAAGCGTATCCCCGACGTAGTAAAAATATTTGCTGCAGTACATAGTAAAATACCCAGCAAATTATTATTTGTAGGTGACGGACCGGAGCGTAGCACTGCAGAGGATCTAAGCCGTGAATTAGGGGTGAGCGAAGATGTACTGTTTGTAGGAAAGCAAGAGCAAATGGAAGACATACTTGCGATTGCAGATGTTTTTCTACTGACTTCAGAATATGAAAGTTTTGGATTAGCAGCACTCGAAGCAATGGCCGCTAAAGTTCCCGTTGTTTCCACAGATGCCGGCGGATTAGGAGAGATCAATATTCATGGAGAAACCGGTATGCTCAGCAAAGTGGGAGACACAGATTCGATGAGTAAACAAGTACTCTCGTTGTTACAAGACGAACAAACCTTGCAAGCGTTTAGGAATAGTGCATATAAGCAAGCGTGTAAATTCGATATTCATCATATCGTACCACAGTATGAAAAACTATACGCGCGGTTTATAAAAGAGTAATCAACGTCGAAGCCAACCTTGAGGATCGATTTTTTTAGTTTCCATGGTCATGATAAAATCAATCTGACCTCCATTCCCTTCCTCATCCTTTCCGGTCTTTCCAATAATTTGCCCTGTTTTAACCATTGCACCTTTTGCAATACTAACTGAAGACAAATTACTATAGGTGGTAAAATATTTTCCATGTCGGATGGTTACAGCCATACCATCTCCAAGATTATAGACCCCACGCACTTCTCCTTCAAAAACGGCTTTTACATTGGTTCCAGCACTAGGAGTTGCAATAGTGAGACCCGGATTATCAATGGTCAAAAAGGTGTTTTCAATTTTATTATCGCCGAATTTTAGCACCACAATTCCATTGTCAACTGGCCAAGGTAATTTATAACGATTTGCTTCAAAGCTGCTATTTAATGCAATATCCTTGGCATTAAGATCCAGATAACTCTCAGGTCTCTTTGCTAATTCATTTCTGCGCGAAGAAGAAGCGGTTGCATCGGTAGACACAGGTGTAGTGGAAGGCGCAGAAGGTTTATCCGGTGTAGTCACACCCGGTTTAGAAGGAGCTCCAGAAGTAGAAACAGCTGTATTTCTTTTTCTTTCTTCCTCCTCTTTTCGTTTACGCTCTTCTGCCTCCTTTTTAGCCAACTCAATTTCCCTTCTAACAATTGCTAATACTGCATTTTGTAGATCGCGGTCCTTCTTTTTCTTTTCAGCAATTTGTCGAGACAGTTCTTTCTCTCTACTCTTCAATTTCGCCACCACAGCATTCTTTTCTTTCTTTTGAGCGGCTAGTTCCTGTACTTGCTTCGTCTGTGTTTCAAGCGCACTATTCTTCTGCTCTTTTCGAACTAATTGTTGCTTGCGCCGCTCCAATATCAACTCCTGGGTTTTATAAATAGTACCCACTTGCTTTTCACGGTAATCACGATAGCTTTTTAAATAAGAAATACGCTTTACCGCATCATTAAAACTGCTTGCTGAAAAAATAAAATTTACATAATCGTAATTACTTCGATTTTTATAAGCATACGCAACCGAACGAGCATATTGCACTTTAAGCGTGTCCAACTGCCTGTTCAACCGATAAATCTCTAACTCACTTAAATAAATATCGTCATCAATCGAACGAATTTCGCGGCTGATACTATTGATATAACGTTCTTGAATAGAAATCTTTTTATTGAGCACATTAAGTTGACTAAGCGTCTGTTTAGTCTGGCCCTTAACCGACTCATAAAGACTCTGAATCTCTTTTAGCTCTTTTTGTATTTCTTGTCGCTCCTTTTCTAATTGCGACTTATCGTTACCGGGCTGCGCATAGCTAGCAGTCAAACCCGCACAACTCAATAAAAAAAGAAAGATTAGTTTATAGCGCATGAAACGGTTATAACGATTCTCCGCAAAATAAATTTTATTACTCAACCGCGACGATAATTTTTTGGAATGGCAAAAGGAAAACTTAACGTTTCATTAAATGCATACTGCTTAAATCGAAGCTCCACATTCAATTTTTTCTTTTCTGAAACCGAAATCGTTCGACGTTGGGAAAATGGCGTACCCGTCTTGGTATCATACTCTGCATAGCCTAAAAAACTGGTTCGGTTTCGGGTTTCATCTAAATCGTCCAATTTGGTGCTGAGCAGTTGCTTTTCCTGTTCACTGATAGTAAATAGTATTTTAAAAAAAGTAGTTACCCCATGAAGTGAAATGGTAGAGGGGCCCTTGCTATACGCATGAAGGGTGGAATCCAAAAAAACGGGATTTCCAACTAATAAATCCTGTAGGGAAGAAAGTGTAAGGGGAAGCGCAGTGATTTCGGTCAAGTATGCGACACTGCGTGCTACATATACTTTGTTTTGTTTATCGAGAATTTTGACTGAGTCAGGCGTAATATAAACCCGGAGTCCCTCTATGCCTAATATAGCAGTAATGGATGCCCAGATTACGCTGTCTTTATACAAACGAATTTGTGCATTTAGATTCAATTTAGTGCCAGCCGCATCATCATAATCAACATCCAATTTTGCGTTGAATGTGGTGTAATTAATACGATGGGCCTGTAGTTGCGTGTAGTTTTCCTTGATAAATGCAATCGAATCCAAACGAGCTCTTTCCAGGTCTGAAAGTATGTTTGCCTGTGTGCTGTCCTTTTTTACTATTGCTGTTTGAATTTTTCGAGTACTCCGGCAAGACGCCAATAGTACTGCAAATAAAAATATAGATAGAAGGATTCTCATGAATTAATTTATTTGACCCCGGTATGACCAAAACCGCCACCCCCTCTTTGCGTATCCGATAATTCAGTAACTGTCTCCCATGTGCATTGAACAACTGGCTGAATCACTAATTGCGCAATTCTCTCACCATGTTGAATGACTTGTTCCTGCCCTGAAAGATTAATCAGCAAAACACCAATTTCTCCTCGATAGTCTGCATCAATTGTGCCAGGAGAATTAAGACAGGTAATACCCTGTTTCAAGGCAAGACCACTGCGTGGACGCACCTGTGCTTCGTAGCCTTTTGGTAACTCTATAAAAAGTCCGGTGGGAATTAATTTTCTTTCTCCTGCAGCAAGAACAATCGTCTCCAACAAATTGGCACGTAAGTCCATCCCTGATGAAAATTCTGTTGCATATACAGGCAAAGGATTGGTTGACCGATTGACAATTTTAACAGACAGGGACGTCATCGCGCAAAGATAGCGGTGGAAGTTTAAGATTGTTGAAGCAATACAGTGGCTTGCGCCATTAGACCTTCTTCTCTCCCTGCAAAACCCATTTTTTCGGTTGTAGTTGCTTTGATCGAAACAGCGTCCAGTTCAACACCAAGCAGCGGGGCTATTGTCTCCTGCATCTTTGTAACATAAGGCCTGATCTTGGGAGCTTCCAAACATAATGTAGCATCTACATTCACCACTGAATAACCCTTGGATTTTATCAGCTCAACACATTTCTTAAGTAAAATCTTACTGTCAATATTTTTATAGGCCTCGTCAGTGTTTGGGAAATGCTGCCCAATATCACCCAAAGCCAAAGCACCTAACAATGCATCACATATAGCATGTAGCAATACATCTGCATCACTGTGGCCCACCGCTCCTTTGTGGTGAGGAATTTGAATACCTCCTATCCATAGCTCACGTCCCTCAGCCAACTGATGAAAGTCAATACCAGAACCTATTCGTAAAGACATAAAATCGATTTAGTGCAAATAAACAAAAAGGCCCCGGGAATCCAGGGCCTTTTTGAAATTGAAAACGCTATAATTATTTACCACCCAAGTCAAATGAAACCTGGAAACGAAGAGTATTTGAAAGAGGGTTACGATTCACACCGCTTCCGGAAGGAATCAGGTAAGCGAAGTTGAAGTGGAATACATTGTATTTCACACCTAAACCAGTTGTGAAGTAACGACGATCTCCTTTTGTTTTGTTCTCATAGAAGTAACCAGCGCGAAAATAGAACTGGCTGTTATAAGCCCACTCAGCACCAGCACCTACAGATACTTCTTTCATTTCCTCACCAAATCCACCTGGAGCATCGCCTAAAGAGCTGAACCAGCTTCCAACCACACTCTTGCTTCTGTAAGCAGCTAAATCAGCAGCTGTAGCACCAGCACCTGGAGGTGTTGGAACTAATAACTTGTTCAACTCAGCACCAAAAGAAAGGCTATTTGTGTTGTTGTACTTTTTAGTGTAATTCAATCCCAAACCTAGGTTAGCAGGGATGAAGTCTTTAGCATCTGCATTGTTGGTGTAAGAAATTTTAGCACCAAGGTTAGAAAGAACAGCTCCCCAAGCAAGGCCTGTACCATTCTTTTTACCATCATGGTAGTAACCCAAATCAGCAGCAACTGAAGAACCAGTCTTATACGTTGTGCTTCCGTTGGTCAAACCACCAGTTAGGTTAGAATTGATATACTTCAAAGTGATACCTACACCACTTTTGTCAGAAAGTTTACGAGAATATCCAAGATCAACACCAAACTCACGTGGTCTGTGCTCTGTTCCCAAAGCAGCACCAGTGAAATCAGTGAACTGGATGTTACCAAGGCTGAAATAACGAACCGAAGCAGATAAAGCTTGATTGTCATCCAACTTCTTGAAACCAGTAACAGAAGCCAAGTAAACATCGTTTACAAGGTCTTTCATCCACGGAGTATACGTAGCTGAAATACGTGCGTTAGACTGGTTGAAAGCAACCTTCGCAACGTTCCAAATTCCAGAGTAAGAATCAGGAGAAGTAGCAACTCCCATTTCACCCATTCCACCTGAACGAGCGTCAGGAGAAATACGCAAGAAAGGAACGGCTGTAGTTACAACATTGATGGGGTCAGTCTGCGCGGATACGTTGGCAGTCAGGCCACAAACTAGCAGGATGCTGGCAGTCAGTTTAAGTGCAGTTAGTCTCATTAGAAATTTTTTAAATAGTGTGTAAATATAGCGTTTTTGATCAAAAACCTTCCGAAAACAGATTTTTTTTCAATATTGAAATTTTTTGTCGGTTTTGGGGGGCCTTGGACCCGGGCGACCTCCCTTAGGGGGTCCTCCCTTCGGGAGGAAAACGCGAACAGTGCCATAATATTGTTAAAAAATCCCTTTTTTTTTAAAAAAGCGTCCAAAGGCTGTCAATCAACCTAATTCCCTGTTTCAAAAGAGGTTGTGAAGGCAAAAAATTAAAGCACGTGGAATTCGATTGTGAAGCAAACTGCCTAAATTCGCAGACCCTGCTTGTAGGGGCATAAAAGTGGGCAATAACGACAGTTAAACCCGCGTTACTCATTACCAATCGAAGGATTATGCTAAACTCGAGACGTTTTTTCGCTTTATTGCTGGCCTTGACCAGTCTTGTTGTGCTCAATTCCTGTAAAGGGAAGGGCCTTTTTGCTAAAAAATCGCCCAAATCCAGCGTAACTGGATGGAATTATAACGAAAAAGGCGGATTTCAGGTGGCAAAGGCCAAGGATCAAGCTACTGGACCCGGTCTTGTGTTTGTTGAGGGCGGAACTTTTACAATGGGCCAGACTGAAGAAGATGTGATGGCCGATTGGAACAATATTCCTCGTCGTGTATCAGTACCCTCTTTTTATATGGACCGTACGGAGGTTGCCAATGTGCATTACAGGGAATATATTTTCTGGCTATCTAAAATTTTTGATCCTTCAGATCCTGAAAACGTAAAGATTGTAGAAGGTGCTTTACCCGACACATTGGTTTGGAGAAGTGAATTGAGTTATAACGAACCTTCTGTAGAACTATACTTCCGTCACCCGGCTTTCAATTACTATCCCGTTGTAGGAGTTAGTTGGAAACAAGCTAAAGATTTCTGTTTGTGGAGAACAGATCGCTACAATGAATCCACATTAGTTGAGAAAGGATTCATCAATAAAAATAATTTGAAACCCGGTGCTCAGCAGGGTGACAACAACTTCAATACCCGCTCTTATTTGTTAGGACTTTACACAGCTCCTCCCGGTAAAGCTATGCGTGCCAGCAAAGGTCGTGCTCCACAGCAACCAACTTTAGAGTCTGGCATTGTTAGTCCCGAATATCGTCTTCCTTTTGAAGCTGAGTGGGAATATGCCGCGTATGGGTTAATTGGTCAAAACCCCCGCACCAGTTTGAAAGAGGGAAAGCGTGGAGAAGAACTGCAGTCTAATAAACAAATTTATCCCTGGGGACAAAATGTAAACGGTCTTCGTGAAAACAGAAGAGGTAGTTTACAAGGACAGTTTTATGCAAACTTCAAGAGAGGAAACGGTGACAATGCCGGGGTAGCCGGAGGATTGAATGACCGTGCATTTTATACAGCACCTGTAGAATCTTACTACCCTAATGCATTTGGTCTTTACAATATGGCAGGTAATGTGAGCGAGTGGGTAGAAGATACCTATCGTCCACTTTCTACATTAGATTACGATGACCAACCAGCTCCTTTCCGTGGTAACAAATTCATGAAATTATACGTTGCAGACTCTACTACATTAGATCCTTCTGCCCGCTATGAGCGCGACTCATTAGGACGAGTGAAAATGTTAGAAGTTACAGAAGCAGATGCGCGTAATAGAAGAAACTACCAACGTGGTAATGTAATTGACTTTTTGGATGGCGACTCTTTATCAGCCGCTTCATACGGATACGGTGTATCAACATTATTAGATCCACAGCGCTCCAAAGTATATAAAGGTGGAAGCTGGAATGATCGAGCTTATTGGCTCAGCCCTGGTGCTCGTCGCTTTTTAGAAGACGATTTGGGTTCTGCTACTATCGGTTTCCGTTGTGCAATGAATCGTGTAGGTAGTCCGGAAATGGGGAACAAACGCAAAACAGGGCAGTACTTCCCTACTAAAAGACAAAAAAGATAATCAACTAACAAAATTGAAAACCCTCCCCACGGAGGGTTTTTTTATGAGTTGCCAAGTACATTTGCATCATGTCTATTGACTCATTGTATTCACTTTTTCAACAATACCCTTCCGTACAAACGGATACCCGGCAGTTAACTCCTGGTTCACTTTTTTTTGCATTGAAAGGAGACAACTTTAATGGCAATCAATTTGCCAAACAAGCATTAGATGCCGGAGCAGCCGCAGCAATTATTGATGACCCTGCTTATTACATTGACGATCGCACTATTGTGGTGGACAATGTTTTAATCACCCTTCAAGCATTAGCCAAAAAACATCGTGAGCAATTTTCAATTCCTTTTTTAGCAATCACCGGAAGTAATGGAAAAACGACTTCAAAAGAACTAGTACATGCTGTGCTGTCCACTACTTTTAAAACATATACCACACAGGGCAATCTTAATAACCATATTGGCATACCACTTACACTATTGCGGGTACAAAAAGATGCAGCGATGGCCGTCATAGAAATGGGCGCTAATCATCAAAAAGAAATTGCAGGCTATTGCACCTATGCATTGCCTACACACGGGATTATTACGAATTGCGGTAAAGCTCACTTAGAAGGTTTTGGGGGTGTAGAAGGAGTGAGAAAAGGAAAAGGTGAGTTGTTTGATTTTATTAGACAGGAAAACGGAACTGTTTTTATCAATTTAGATTTAACATACTTAAATGAGCTATCACTAGGCATCCAAAACAAAATAACATTTGGATCGGCGCAAGGAGAAACAATTGGGAAAATAGTCAAAGCGGATCCTTTTTTGTGTGTAAGTATCCTTACTACTGCCAAAGGTGCTCAACCTGAGTTATCCTCTATACAAACTCAATTAGTAGGTGATTATAATTTATCCAATGTGTTATTGGCCGTATCAGTGGGAATTCATTTTGGCGTTTCCCCTCATGCAATCAAAACAGCATTAGAAAATTACCAGCCAACCAATAGTCGGTCGCAATTAATTAAGAAAGGAACTAATGCGATCATTTTAGATGCATACAATGCAAATCCTAGTAGCATGCAGGTAGCCATTGAAAATTTTAGTAAGATAAAAGCCGATAAAAAGATAGTCATGCTGGGTTCAATGGCAGAATTGGGAGAAGAAAGTAAAAAAGAGCATGAACAGATCGTCAATCTGATTCGTAAATATGCTTTTGAAAAAGTTGTGTTGGTGGGTGAACAATTTGGTCAACTGAATCATCCATATATCCAATTCAGCACCTCAAAAGAAGCTGCAGCTTGGTATCATGCGCAAACTTTTGAGAACACTCACTTTCTGATTAAAGGAAGCAGGAGTATGAAGATGGAAACTATTCTAAGCTAAACAATCATGAACTGGAGAAATATTTTTCCCGATTTTGACCCATCTTTAATTGAGTTGATTGAAAAAGAATCGACCCTAAAAACGTTTCATCCCGGTGAAGTCATCATGCGTACGGGCCAATTCATTAAATCCACCGCCTTGATCGTTACTGGAAGAGTTAAAATTTATCGTGAAGGGCCTGATGGAGGTGAATTTTTAATGTATTATCTAGGGCAAGGCCAAGCATGTGCCGTCTCTATGATCTGTGCAATTCAGGCGAGATCCAGCGAGATTACAGCGGTGGCAGAAGAAGAAACGGAAATTTTGCTTTTGCCTATTCAACTGATGGACCAACTTATGAAAGAACATAAGTCTTGGTATCAATTTGTGATTCAAACGTATAGAAGCCGGTTTGATGAATTACTAGCTGTTGTTGATGATGTCGCTTTTCGCAACATGGATGAGCGACTAGAATTTTATTTAAAGCGGTATCAAGAAAAAACAGGTAAACAAAAAATCGAACTCTCCCACCAGCAAATCGCAGAAGACTTAAATAGTTCACGAGAAGTCATATCAAGATTACTCAAAAAAATGGAACAGCACGGACTCGTTAAGCTTAATCGAAATCTAATTGAGTTAACAAAGTGACAAAGGTCACGTATCAAGTTGTGGAATAAATCTAAGTTCGCGAAAATTAAACTATGCCAGTAATGACTGCAATTACTTTTGACCTACTTACTCTCTTGGGATTATTTGCATCGCTATTGATTGGTCTTGCATTGGGTTTGATTGGAGGCGGAGGGTCTATTCTCACTGTGCCAGTGCTAGTCTACCTTTTTGGAGTAGATCCGGTTCTTGCTACCGCCTACTCACTTTTTATTGTAGGAATAACAAGTTTAATAGGAACATACCCGAAATATAAAGAAGGAGTTGTCAATGTAAAAACTGCGCTAATTTTTGGCGCTCCCTCAATTGCAATGGTTTTTTTGACAAGAAAATATATAGTTCCTGCTATTCCAGTTGAACTATTCACTACAGCATCGTTTGCCCTTACAAAGAGCATGTTACTCATGTTACTATTTGCATTGTTAATGATTGCTGCTTCCTTTTCAATGATTCGTGATAAAAAATCTTCCAATTCTACTTTTGCAGATACTACTATTTCCTTCAATTATCCATTGATCATGGTAGAGGGGACTGTAGTAGGCCTATTAACAGGCCTTGTAGGGGCCGGAGGAGGTTTTTTAATCATCCCAGCACTTGTTTTACTAACAAAATTACCCATGAAGGAAGCAGTGGGTACATCCCTTTTGATTATTGCTGCAAAATCCCTGATAGGTTTTCTAGGTGATCTTTCGCAGCAAAAGATGGATTGGTCCTTATTAGTTATGGTATCAAGTATGTCTGTGATAGGAATATTTATTGGGAATAACTGGAGTAAAAAAATTGACGGGCAAAAGCTAAAAAAAGGATTCGGCTGGTTCGTACTAGTTATGGGAATATATATTCTATTAAAAGAAAGTACCGGAGGAGCTCATTAGTGTGTGACTTGAATCACGTTAGAATTAGTATAAACAACGAAATTTGCAATTACAGACAAAAAATAAATTTCTATGAAAGTTGAACAGATTTATACCGGATGCCTTGCACAAGGTGCTTATTATATTGAAAGTAATGGGGAAGCTGCAGTAATAGATCCACTTCGTGAAGTAGCCCCCTACATTCAAAAAGCTGAAAGAAATGGGGCCAGTATTAAATATGTTTTTGAAACACACTTTCACGCAGATTTCGTTTCAGGACATTTAGATTTAAGTAAAAAAACTGGAGCACCAATTGTTTATGGACCAAATGCTAACCCAGCATTTGAAACTATTATCGCTACTGATGGTCAAGAATTTAAAATTGGAGATATCACTTTAAGAGTGCTTCACACCCCAGGGCATACCATGGAAAGCACTTGCTATTTATTACTCGATCAAAACGGAACTCCCACCTCACTATTTTCCGGTGATACTTTGTTTATTGGTGATGTAGGTCGCCCAGACCTAGCACAAAAA
>JBJOGP010000017.1:0-30095 GCA_046048175.1 Bacteroidota bacterium | reverse complement strand
CACCCCAGGGCATACCATGGAAAGCACTTGCTATTTATTACTCGATCAAAACGGAACTCCCACCTCACTATTTTCCGGTGATACTTTGTTTATTGGTGATGTAGGTCGCCCAGACCTAGCACAAAAAGTTGCTAGTGATCTAACACAAGAAAAATTGGCTGGATATTTATTTGACTCACTCAGAAATAAAATCATGCCTTTACCTGATTCAGTTATCGTATATCCTGCACACGGTGCAGGAAGCGCCTGCGGTAAAAATATGAGTAAGGAGACTACTGATACATTGGGAAATCAAAAGAAAAATAATTACGCGTTGAGAGCAGATATGACCAAAGAAGAGTTCATCAGAGAAGTAACAAATGGACTGACTGCACCTCCAGCTTATTTTCCACTGAATGTGATGATGAATATTCAAGGCTACGATAGTATTGATAAAGTTTTAGAGAGAGGTCAACACGCTTTAAGTCCCGATGCGTTTGAAGCAGCTGCCAATGAAACAGGAGCATTGATTTTAGATACACGTGCTCCACAAACATTTGCTGCAGGATTTGTACCGAACTCTATTAATATTGGAATTGATGGACAATTTGCTCCTTGGGTTGGCGCTATGATTCCTGACATCAAACAAGAAATCTTGTTAGTCTGTGACGAAGGAAGAGAGGAAGAAGTAGTTACACGCCTCGCCCGTGTTGGGTATGACTTTACGATTGGTTATCTAAAAGGTGGCTTTGCTGCCTGGAAACAAGCCTGCAAAGAAATTGATCAAATTCAATCTGTTGATGCCGATTTGCTGGCAGCTATCATGGAAAAGCAGCCCATCAATATCTTAGATGTCAGAAAAAAGAGTGAATATTTGAGTGAACACATCGTAGACGTAGAAAATGCTCCATTAGATTTTATCAATGATGCCATGACACAAATTGATAAAGACAAAACCTACTATGTACATTGTGCAGGAGGTTACCGTTCCATGATTTTTACCTCCATCTTACGCGCACGAGGATTTGATAAATTGATCGATGTAAAGGGAGGATACAAAGCAATCAAAGACAGCGGGAAATTCAAATTGACAGATTACGTTTGCCCCACTACCCTTTTATAAAAATTAAACTTTAACTATGTCATCGTTAAAAGAATTAGTAAAAAATCCAGCCGCTACAATTGTTGACGTACGTAGCCCATGGGAATTTGAAAGTGGAAATTATCCTGGGGCAATCAATATCCCTTTAGAAGAACTACCCCAACGCATTTCTGAGTTTGAAGCATTTGAAGGGCCGATTGTCCTCTACTGCAGAAGTGGTAATCGTAGTGGGATGGCACTAAACTTTTTGAAGCAACAAGGCTTTGAAAATCTCACTAACGGTGGAGGTATCAATGATATGTTGAGTCTACAATAATGAGGTTTACCTTACTCACCCTGCTTCTCATTACCACCACTTCTATAAGCTGGTCTCAAACTAGACATGAATCATGGTTCCGTACCAACTTTAATTATTGGATCAAACCAAAACTTGGTATTGGACTCGAGCTACATCACCGCAGACAATCTAATTTTTGGGCTGAACAAAAAAACATTTTTGATGAATCCATGCTTACGATTATTAGGCCATGGCTTTATTATAAAATTGGTAAAGGATGGATAGTAGCCGTAAGCCCTCTTTCATATCACGGTTACCGAGACATACTCAATCAATCAGGAAATACAAAAGATTATACAGAGTTGCGTTCCACTTATGGAATTCAACGCAATTTGAAATTAAAGAACATCATCAATAGAAATCGAGCTTGGTACGAATTTCGATTTACAGATATAACGGCGCCCGTCACTATATTTCAAACAAGACTTCGTATCCAAAATACTTTCCTGTTCCCAATTATAAAAGTAAACGTGCATTCTAGCATAAATTATAATCTAACAAATGAATTTTTCGTCAACCAACGTAAGGAAATAATTGCTTTTGATCACAACCGCTTTTTCAATGGGGTACAATTAAAAAAACAGAACTACGAGATCAACCTGGGCTATCAATGGAGTCGACACAATGCGAACCCCAATCCATATACAAGAAATCAACTTTTTTTGAATACCAGTTTTGATTTGTAACTTTTAGCTAATTATTTTTTATGCGGATTAAACAACTCCTTACTAACTTTTTAATTGTACTAACAATTGGTAAAATCTATGCACAAGAAAGTAGCTTAAGTCCAAAACAATTTGACAGATACCTTAAAAAGCCTGAGACGGTTTTGATCGACGTGCGAACGCCAGTTGAATGGAGAGCTGGTAAAATAACTGGAGCTCGTTTACAAAATGTATTGGAAGTAGATAGTTTCAAAAACGCATTAACCAACTTAGATCCAAAAGGAGAATATTTATTGTATTGCAGATCGGGCAAGAGAAGTCAACGTGCATTAGAATTAATGAAAGAAAGTGGTTTTGCGAATGTACATGACCTTGCAGGAGGCTATCTGGCCTGGGAAAAAAGTAAACAAGGGAAAGCAGGAAAAATTCAGCTACCTGCTCACCGACTCGTGCTACAAATCACAAGCGGAGACTCACTTGCCTGGAAGGGACTTATGAATAACCTCAAACATTTACAAGCAGGTTGGGGCGACAGTGCTCAGCTTGTTGTTGTTGCACACGGAGCAGGTCTTGATTTACTACGTAAAGAAATAAGCACCCAGCAAGATAAAATTACTCAGTTTACAAAAATGGGAATTCAATTCTTAGCCTGTGAAAACACCATGGCAGAAAGAAAAGTGAAAAAAGAAGAAATTGTAAAAGATGCAGGATTTGTAAAAATGGGCATAGGAGAAATTGTTCGCTTGCAAGAACAGGGTTGGAGCTATGTTAAATCGGGGTTTTAAGCCCCCTACTGTGACCTTAATCACAATAGAGTAAAATTAAATAACGGATGTTTGAGAGACTTTAATCACTCAATATGAAGGATAACGCAGCAAAAGCACAATCAAGGAGAAATTTTATAAAAAAAACTGCATTTGCTGGAATGGGAAGTGGATTAGTCATGACGGCTGGATCTACAGTATTTGCTGCTCCACCAATAAAGGTAGCACCCAGGTTGAGCAATGAAGATACTGGCTCAAAACGATTCACGATTTTATATACCTCAGATATACATGCTCAACTTAATACACATGATGAATTTTTTTGGGAAAATGATAAACCAGTATATCGAAAAAGAGGTGGACTTGCTGTATTAAAAACAATGATTGACACGCTAAGAAAAGAAAATCCAACTCAAACTTTACTTATTGACGGGGGCGATTATTTTCATGGAAGTGCTGTTGCATCTCTTACAGAAGGAGAAGCATTGATTCCACTACTCAATTCATTTAATTACGATTTGATTTTACCTGGAAACTGGGAAGTTGTTTACAAAAAAAAGAAAATGCTCTATGACATGGGGCATTCTACAGCAGCCAAAATCTGTGCCAATATGTGGCATGACACAAAAGATGCTGATAATGGCGAGTTAATTTATCCGCCCTACTGGATAAAATATATAGCAGGGGCTAAAGTGGGTTTTATTGGATATACAGATCATCTGATACCTAAAAGACAATCACCCGCGTATAGTGAAGGAATTCGATTTACACATGCAGATCAAAATGTTGCGAAATACATCAAGCTTCTGAAAGAAGTGGAGGGATGTGGTATCATTTTTGTCGTTACGCATATGGGGCTGGCACAACAAGTAGGCCTTGCAAATAATCCAGCAGTGGCAGGAGCAGACTTTATTTTAGGGGCAGATACACATGAAAGAGTTCGCGTACCCATTGAAGGTAAGTACACAAAAGTGGTAGAATGCGGGGCATTTGGCTCATTTCTTGGAAAGCTAGAAATTGAGGTGGAGAACGGCACAATTAAAAACTACACCTATGATCTTTTAGATGTAGATCCTAAAATATACCCCCCTGATCCTGCAACTATTGAAGCCATTAAAGTAGCAGAGTCTCCTTTTAAAAAAGAGCTTGACACAGTAGTTGGAACCACTACTACTCCATTGGTTCGCTATTTTGTTCTTGAAACTCCAATGGACAATCTGATCACGGATGCTGTACGCTGGAAATTTAAACCAGATATCGCATTAAGCAATGGATTTAGATTCTGCCAACCTCTTGCTATAGACCCCACAAAAAAAACGACCCCAATTACTCGAGAATTTTTATGGAATATGCTACCCGTAGATAGTGAAGCAAAAATGGGAAAAGTATCAGGTCAACAATTATGGGACTGGCTAGAAAAAGAATTACATAATGCCTTTGCTAAAGACCCATCAAAAAGATTTGGGGGATGGTTTGTGCGTTTCTCCGGAATGGAAGTTAATTGTACCATTAGTAATGAGCTAGGAAAAAGAGTCAATTGGGTGAAAGTAAATGGCGAATCTCTTCAATTAGAAAAATATTACTCAGTGGTAGCCTGTGAAAGAGAAGGAGATCCCGATGACACCCTTTGTAGAATTGAAAAAGTAAAAGAACCCAAAAAACTTGGGGCTAACCTTCATCAAGTAATTGAAGAATATTTGGCTAGTCATTCACCCGTTGCTCCTGTTTTGCAAAATCGAGTAACCGCAACCGACCAACCCGCTACACTACTCACGCAATTACAAGGCACTACCTATCAATTTCGTTAAAAATCAAGATGGAGTCTGTTCGTAAAAATATTAGTGAAAACTGGCCTGTTATTGTAATCATTACTGCCGTCATTTTTGCATTGGCAATGAACTTTCCCTCACTAAACACAACGTCTAGCACATCCTCAATTGCTACGTCATATGATAGTAATTGGGTAAGTCCAAGTTTATTCACTGATCAAACGCCAGCTGGAGAAAATCGCACTCTTATTATTTACGGAAAAGAGTTGATTTCACATACCTCACGTTATTTAGGCCCCCGCGGAAGTGTGGCACAAATCAGTAATGGCATGAACTGTCAAAACTGTCATTTAAACGCTGGCAAAAAAACATGGGGCAATAATTATGGCGCGGTGGCATCTACCTACCCACGATTCAGAGACAGAAGTGGAAGTATAGAAACCATTTATAAAAGAGTAAGTGACTGTTTTGAAAGAAGCCTTAATGGAAAAGCACCTGACAGTCTTAGCACAGAATACAAAGCAATTGAAGCTTATATCAAATGGGTAGGCAAAGATGTACCTAAAGGGGTTACGCCCAAACAAACTGGTATCTATAAACTGCCCTATTTAGACAGAGCAGCCGATCCCATTAAAGGTAGTATTGTTTATCAGAATCAATGTCAGCGATGCCATGGCCATAACGGAGAGGGAGTGTTAGCAATCAACGAAACCGAATATGAGTATCCTCCTCTTTGGGGTGATAACAGCTATAACAATGGTGCAGGCCTATATAGACTATCTCGGTTTGCAGGTTTTGTATATACTAATATGCCAAATAATGAAGCGAGCCACGAACATCCAGTTTTAGGTATAGAAGATAGTTGGGATATAGCCGCATTTGTTAATAGTCAGCCACGCCCAATTAAAAATCTTGAAAAGGACTGGCCAGAAATTTCAAAAAAACCAATTGACCACCCTTTTGGACCTTACACAGATGGTTTTTCAGAACTACAACATAAATATGGCCCCTACCCACCTATCCTTGCTCGACGAGAAGAAATGAAAAAATCAAAATAAATCATCAAACCAACTCCCATGCTAGAACTAATCAAACAACCTTGGCCTTGGTATGTATCGGGACCCTTAATTGGTCTTACCGTGCCTTTATTACTTATTCTTGGTAACAAAACATTTGGGATCTCCTCTTCTCTTAGGCATGTATGTGCAATTTGCATGCCATCCAATATTTCCTTTTTTAAGTATGACTGGAAAAAAGAAGTATGGAATTTGTTTTTTGTGGGAGGTGTTTTTTTGGGTGGGGTGATCGCTACCTTGTTCTTGACATCCGCTGCCCCAGTAGAAGTAAATCCCAAATTAGCAGCAGAATTAGCGACCTATGGGGTTACTAACTATAATGGACTAGTTCCAAAAGATTTATTTAATTGGCCCGCTTTACTTTCAATGAGAGGCTTTATTCTAATGGTAGTGGGAGGGTTTTTAGTTGGATTTGGTACTCGATATGCAGGAGGATGCACATCTGGACACGCCATTATGGGATTGAGCAATCTTCAATGGCCTTCTTTAATTGCCACCTGTTGTTTTATGGTAGGTGGTTTTATTGTAGCCAATCTTGTTCTCCCCATTATACTTTCACTTTAATACAACTTAGCCATGCAAAATAATACCAATACCGATTTTGAAATACGCTCTGAAAATGCAATGTGTGTGAATCAAAGCGAGCTAGACAAACCCTTGTCTGCCATGTTAAAATATATGATAGCCGGCATTTTATTTGGTATCATCTTAATTAAGGCAGAAGTGATTTCTTGGTTTCGCATCCAAGAAATGTTTCGCCTACAAAGTTTTCACATGTACGGTGTAATTGGCTCTGCAGTAGTAGTGGGAGCAATTAGTGTTTTTCTGATCAAAAAATTCAAGATTAAATCTATTGAGGGAGAAACAATCAAACTAGAAGATAAAAAATTCAGCAAAGGCCAAATTTACGGAGGCTTACTTTTTGGATTTGGCTGGGCCTTAACTGGCGCTTGTCCTGGACCTTTGTTTGCACAACTTGGAACAGGTGCTACAGTCATTGCAGTCACGCTTCTTAGTGCAATTGCAGGTACATGGGCTTATGGATTTTTTAAAGAGAAACTACCGCACTAAATGAAATACTTAAAAACTCATTTTCTCACTATAATTGGAGTCATTGTAGGTTCTGTTGCTGGATTTTTGTATTGGCAACAGATAGGATGTGAGTCTGGCACCTGCCCTATCACATCAACCTGGCATAATAGTACTGCCTATGGAGCATTAATGGGAGGGCTACTCTTTAGTTTATTTCAAACCTCAAAAAATGACAGCGACGCAAGAAAAATTTAGTGACATTATCAAAGGAAATACTCCAGTATTAGTTGATTTTTTTGCAGAGTGGTGCGGGCCTTGCAAAATGATGAAACCAATTTTAGAAGAATTACACCAGCGCATGGGCGACAAAGTGCGTATTTTAAAAATTGATATAGATAAAAGTCAAGCTGCCGCCTCAGCTTTTCAAATTCAGAGTGTACCCACTTTACTTCTATTTAAAGAGGGAAAAGTTCAATGGAGACAATCAGGAGTGGTGCGTACTCAAGAATTAGAATCAATCATCCAAAAATATCTAGCTTAGTAATGAATACTACCTACGCAAAACGATCCTACCTTACTTCAACATTACAATGTCGTTGTCCCCGTTGTAGAGAAGGAAAGCTATTCAAAAATCCGCTTCGGTTTCAATTCAAAGGAAATCTTGAAATGAATAAAACCTGTCCTATTTGTGGACAGCCCACAGAAATTGAAGTAGGTTTTTATTATGGGACCGGCTATGTGAGTTACGCACTAACCGTTGCACTCACTGTTTCAACGCTGGTTGCATGGTGGGTATTAATAGGATTCTCTACAGAGGATAATCGTTTTTTCTGGTGGATGGGCCTAAATGCGTTTTTTTTAATCATTATACAGCCACTACTCATGCGATTAAGCCGTAGTATCTGGATTTCATGGTTCGTTTCCCACGACCCAGATTGGAGAACAAACCCCCTTGATGCTGAAGCCCTTGAGCGGATTAACACAGACCAGTCCAACAACTGGTAAGAGGCCGGATTTCCGTATTTTTGCCGCCCTTCAGGAGACTTGTCCGAGTGGTTGAAGGAGCACGCCTGGAAAGTGTGTATACCTCTAAAGGGTATCGAGGGTTCGAATCCCTCAGTCTCCGCAACTTTCCCCTTAATGTGGCCTTAGTGCCACTGAATTAAAGGCAATCCCGAATATTCTTAGTCCACCGTTAGTCCACCATTTAACTTTACAATTGTGAATGCTTCTAACCCCAAAGTGGTGTTATTTGATGGCGATTGCACCGTTTGCAATCGCGCTATCCAGTTTATTGCCTTAAGAGATAAAGAGAAAATATTTCAATTTGCGCCACTACAATCATCAAAAGGAATTGAACTTTTAAAAGACTTTTCTATCAATCCTGCACAATTAAATTCCGTAGTAGTATTTGATGGAAAAAAAATATTTACGCATTCCACAGCCGTTTTACAAATTTTTAAAAACCTAAGTGGCGGATGGAAAGTGCTATATATAGGCATTCTACTACCAAGGATAATACGAGACAAGCTATACACCTATGTTGCCGAGCGGCGTCATACGATTTTTAAAAACAACGTAAGCTGCGATAATTTTCGATCTGAAGTTCAAGAAAGAATGTTAAAGTAAAATTTTGACTTTCGTAAATTCAAATGCAAAGCATAACAAAATCAATGCACTTCTTGCAACTGTGCAATAATTTTCTCAGTTCTTTTCAATGCACTTCTTGAACGTTGTATAACAAACGCATCCATAACACGCTTTTCTTGCAAGAGGTTTTCAAGCATTCTATTTCCCCGTAGATTTTTACTTAAATCTTTTGCATTGAACTCATAAACTAATGCATCGGCAGTAAAATTCATGTTTGTTTTAAGCGAAGCATGTTCCTTGTAAAGATCACTAATTCGTTGCGATAGCTTTTGACCCAAATTTGTAAACAAATCAAAATCTGTGTACCTATCATAATGTTTTAAAATAGTAGATAATAATTCTTCGTCCTCTATGAGATACAACTTGCCAGAACCCTTCAACGCTTCGATTTCAGCAGTATTACTAGCGAAAAAAGTGAAATTGAGTGAACGACCAGCATATAGCTTAAGAGAATCCTCTTCTAACTCAATTAACCCCCGCGACCAATCAGTAAGTAAACTGTCGGCAGCATACCCTAATTGATGATGAATCATATTAAAATGCAAATCGGCACTATCCCTACGTAATTCTGCAACCATACGACTTGCTACTCCCCTTGCCTCTTTACGATGCTGAAAATGCTCCACCATTCGCTCAGCTAAAACAGCTAACGATATACCAATTACAATAACAAATATTTCCGCAATCAGACCTTTTACAAATTTCGGTTTGTGTACTTCCATAAAGTAATTTTTAAATAATTAATTACTCAATCATTTTGGCCGCAATCCCATGTTATATAACACAAAACTCCAAATGTCAGCTGCCTCTTCAATTTGTTTGGCAGTAGGCTTTCCTGCCCCATGCCCAGCTTTTGTTTCGATTCGTATAAGCACAGGAGCATTTCCTTTATGCGCCTCCTGTAAACGGGCCGCAAATTTGAATGAATGCGCAGGCACTACCCGATCATCATGATCAGCAGTAGTAACCAATGTTGCTGGATAACTAGTGCCATCTTTTAAATTGTGCAGCGGTGAATACTTTATTAGATACTTGAATTGCTCCGGATTATCGCTTCGTCCATACTCAACAGCCCAAGCCCAGCCAATTGTAAATAAATGATAGCGCAACATATCCATCACACCCACAGCTGGTAGAGCCACTTGAAACAAATCAGGGCGTTGCGTCATACAAGCTCCAACCAGTAATCCTCCATTGGAACCCCCACGAATTGCTAATAACTCTTTGCGCGTGTATTTATTAGTTATCAAAAATTCAGCAGCGCCAATAAAATCATCAAATACATTTTGCTTTTTATCCAACATTCCTGCTTTGTGCCATGCCTCACCATATTCACTACCCCCTCTAAGATTCACAACAACATAAAGCCCGCCTTGCTCCATCCAAAAAGCATTGGAAATACTAAAACCCGGTGTTTGTGCGATATTAAAACCGCCATAACCATATAGTAAAACTGGATTATTCCCATCTAACTTGAAACCTTTTTTCCCAGTAATGAAGAGAGGCACTTTGGTTCCATCTTTACTAGTAAAGAACACCTGTCTTGTTTCGTAATCCTCACTTTTAAAAGCAGTTTCTGTTATTCTAAAAAGAGTTGATTGACCCGTTGCAATATCATACGTATAAATAGTGGGAGGATACGTATAAGATGTAAATGTGTAAAAAAGAGATTTGTCTTTTGACTTCCCATCAAACCCAGAAGCAGCACCAATACCAGGCAACTTAATTTCTCGAACTAATTTTCCGTCATAGGTATATTGGTAAACACGGGTCGAAGCATCTTTTAGGTAAGAACAGAACAGGTACCCTCCACCAGTACCTACACCTTGCAGAACGTCATTTTTTTCTTCGATAACAGTTTTCCAATTCTCTTTCGCAGGATTTTTAGGGTCAACTAGTATAATCTTAAAATTAGGAGCATCCTGGTTTGTCTTCATTAGTAGTTGCCCACCTATATTATCAATCACATCAGGATCAGTAGAGAATCCGTCAATCAATTTTGAAAATCCTACTTGATTGGAAGCAAGATCTTTTACCCAAAGTTCATTACCACTGGTACCTTCGGTTTGGGAGATAATTAAAAATCGTCCATCATCCGTTACACTACCCCCTACATTTCTTAAAGGATGCTCATTGTCTTCATACACTAATTCATCAGCAGACTGTTTAGTGCCGATTCGATGAAAATAAACTTTATGATAGCGATTTTGCTTAGACAATTTTGTATCTGCATATGGAATTGGATATCGACTGTAATAAAAACCAACATCTCCCAACCAGGAAATTCCACTGAATTTAATCCACTTAATCGTATCATCAATAGTACGACCCGTTGATAGATCGCGTATGATTGCTTCTTGCCAATCGCTTCCACTGCGAGCAATTAAATAGGTCATATACTTTGCTTGCTTGGAAAAAGATTGGCCGCCCAATGCGATGGTTCCATCTGCAGAAAATGAATTAGGATCAATAAATACTTCAGGAGTACCTGTTAGACCTTTTTGTCTGTAGAGGATACTTTGATTTTGCAACCCATCGTTTTTGAAAAAATAATAAAACTCCCCTTCTTTTCTAGGTGAACCAATTTTGGGGTAATTCCATAAAATAGCGAGCCGATCTTTGACTGCATTACGAAAAGGAATAGCAGACAAATAAGACCCCGTTACTTGATTTTGTGCATTCACCCACTGATGGGTAGCCTCACTATTATCATCCTCTAACCAGCGGTAAGGATCTGCGATCATGGCTCCATGATAATTATCCTTCACATCAACTTTTTGCGTAACTGGATATTTTAGTTGCGCAAAACAATACTGGCTTGTAAAAACAAACAGGGCAAAAAATAGAGGACGCATAAGTACAGTTTAACGTTTTAATAAGCAGGTTAAGTTACTGATTTATCATTGAACAAAAGCATGGTATAACTTTATTACTAATTTTGTATAAATCAAGACCTCATGAAGAATAAAGTTGTTCCTTTTTTTCTATTGTTTGCACTCTTGACCTGCTGTGGATTTCAATGCGAACGGTATGATCATCTCAACTACTTCACAGGAAAACTAGCTGTGGCAGGAATTTGTAGCAACTATACAATAACCCTTGAAGAAGGAGCTCTAGCAGACACATTGTATGAGCCAATTTGGACAGATCCTCAAACCTCCTTATCCTATAACAGAGCATTCAGACTTGGTAATCCTTGCGAATTCCCCTCATCCATAAGGGCTAGTGACACGTTTAAGTTTGTACTTGAGCCAAACCCTTCAAACAATTGTGCAATTTGTCAGGCCTACTATCCTACTCCAACAAAAACACTAAACATCAGAGTGGTTAACTAATTCTCATTTCAAATAATTACTCTTGCAACAGCTTAATCAGTTTTTTATTTTGCTCTTCAATGGTCATCAATAAATGCATATAGACACAGAAGCGCAAATAAAAAGACTCTGTTTTTAAGAGTGTATGTGGATCAGATAAAATTTCTTTTGCAACCGGCATACTTAAAATAAAGTGCTTATTGACGCTTAGGGTTCTGTAATTTTCCGAAAGTTGAATAGCGCCTCCTATTAAACTATCCAGCACCCGGTTGTTAGTAGGCTGCATAATAGGAAAGTGCTCGTTATAAAACTTTCTTCCATCATCATCATATAAATTATTATTATCAATCAACTTTTTAAATAAAACTTCATAATAGAAAGAAAGTTCCTGGCGCAGCCGCGTATTATCAACATAACTAAGCATCCCGGATGATTGCATATTCTTGAAAGTGGTATTATTCATAAATAGCGTCACATATTCCGGCATCCGCCCAATCCCCATTACCCCCTCCTGTACAGCAGGCATCGTGAGCTTTCCGTCTTGATATTTATAGAGAAGTTCTAACAACGTTATAATTCCTTTTCGCTCCTCCACATTACCAGCCTGCAATTCCTTAATTCGGGTAGAGTCTTGTCGCAGATCTTGTAAAAGGGCAACATAATTTTCTTCCATCCGATGCTCAATGATTTTATGCTCGCGATAGTTTTCAGCAAAAAAACCCAAGGTAACGGCCGTAAATAACATGATAAATTCTGTCAGGTATTCTTTCCAATTTTTAGGCAAATGGTGTTTATGATGTACTTCCATCTTGATTGATTTAATAATTGTGTAATTTCCGTTTTGTAAATATAAGCACCCAAGTTTATGGAAGTACATCACAAGCATCACATTCCCAAAAAATGGTCAGAGTATATCACAGAATTCTTTATGCTTTTTTCAGCGGTCACACTGGGATTTTTCGCAGAGAATATGCGAGAACATTATATTGAAAGACATCGAGAAAGTGAATACATGGAAAGTCTTTTGTCAGACTTAAAAAAAGACACTATTGAATACAATAATGCTACCCAATATATTGATCGTCAAATCAAAGGTATTGACACCACGCTGCAAATTTTAGAAAAAACCTCTTGGACAAAAGAGGAAATCAAAAAGCTCTATCTTATAAACTTGGGCATTTTAGGAAACAGGGGCTCAGAGGTAAATACAAGCACCTCTGCCCAGCTAAAAAATGCTGGAGGCTTACGACTAATAAAATCGAATGAGATTAATAATTTGCTTTCAGAGTATTGGACCAAAAATGAGTTTTTAGAAAAGTATGAAGACATTGTAGGTGATCTTAAATTAAAAGCAAGAGACCAATCATACCGAATATATAACCAATTTAAATATAAAAATTTGATAGAAGGTTCAGGAGAAAGAGGGGTTATGGACGATGCGACACTGTTAACCAACGACAGGATAGTAATTATTGAATTTGCAAATAGACTCTCGCACATTAAAAACTCTATGCAAAACGTACAAAGATGGATATTCACGCAGCAAAAAGAAAATGCAACCAAACTGATTAGCGCAATAGAGAAAACCTATAGCAAATAAAGCACGCCTTACTCTCTATCTCGGAAGTGTCTGCGAACCAAAATAAGTATTACGGCAAGTACCGCAAATAAAATGGGAAATGTCATAATTGTAACATTTGGTGAATTATGGTTTCTATTTAAAGATATTAAATTTACGTGCATAACACTATGAAAAAAATCATCCTACTGCTAGCTCTTTGCTGGTCAACTTACTGTCTCACCGCACAACCTGTTTTAACAGAGCGCGAACAAAGTAAAATTGTTGATGAAATTTTAGAAGAAAGATTTCAGACTCTTTTACCTGTGCTAATGAAAAGAACAGGTATTGACATGTGGCTTCTCATTTCCCGAGAGTACAACGAAGATCCTGTATTAAAATCAATGCTGCCTTCCACATGGCTCTCTGCAAGAAGAACAACAATGCTTGTCTTCTTTTTAAACCCCACTACACAAACCGTGGAGCGCTTTGCTATTGCAAGGTATAACGTGGGTAGTTCAATCAAAGCAGCATGGGATTTGCAAAAATTCCCGGACCAATGGAATGCGCTTGCTGATCTAATTCAGAGAAAAAATCCATCAAAAATTGGAATCAATACCTCTTTAAATTTCGGACATGCAGATGGGCTAGATCACACACACTATGAGCGCTTAGTAGAAAAATTACCTGTGTCATTTAAGAATAAACTAGTGTCTGCAGAGTCACTCGCTGTGGGCTGGCTGGAGTCTAGAACTGAACGCGAAATTCAACTTTATCAAAAACTAATTGGAATAACACACGAAATAATCGCTGAAGGATTTTCTCCGCGTGTCATTACACCAGGTATAACTACAACTGATGATTTAGTATGGTGGTTTAGACAGCGCGTCACTTCTCTTGGATTAACAACTTGGTTTCATCCCTCTGTTTCCGTACAAAGAAGCGATACGGTCAACTTTGAACACCTAAGAAGTTTTTCAAATCGTCCTGAAAATGATGTGATACTACCCGGTGATTTATTACATGTGGATTTCGGAATCACTTACTTACGCTTAAACACAGATATTCAACAGCACGCCTATGTTTTACGTGCTGGAGAAATAGATGCACCCGCCTACTTGCAAAAGGCCTTTGCAACTAGTAACCGATTGCAGGATATCTTAACTTCTCAATTTAAAACAGGACGAACTGGAAATGAACTATTAAAAGCCACGCGTGAGCAAGCAATAAAAGAAGGGATCAAGCCAAGTATTTACTCCCACCCACTTGGCTTACACGGCCATGCAGCCGGCCCCACTATCGGTTTGTGGGATCAACAAGAGGGTGTTGCAGGAAGCGGCGATTACCCTATTTATTCATCCACCGCCTATTCCATTGAATTAAATAGTGCTACCTATATCCCCGAATGGGGTAAGGAAGTCAGAATTATGTTAGAAGAGGACGGGTATTTTAATGGAAAATCCTTTCTTTTTTTAGCTGGAAGACAAGAAAAATTGCGTCTGATAAAATATTTCTAAGCCAACTTCATTACATTTCATATCCCAAAAATTAAAAAAGTGAAAAACTACTTCTTATTGCTTACAGGTCTGGCATTGACCTGCGCAGTTTCTGCTCAAAAAGTAAACTGGGAACAATTTAAAAATTGGAAGCCTCGCAACATTGGACCTGCAGGCATGAGTGGTCGTATCACGGCCATTGATGCTGTAGTTGCTAACCCTACAACTGTCTATGTGGGAGCAGCTTCGGGAGGAGTTTGGAAAACCGAAAATGGCGGACAATCGTGGAATCCAATATTTGATGAACAGCCCATTCAGAATATTGGCTCAATAGCCATCCAACAGAGTAATCCCAATGTAGTTTGGGTAGGAACTGGCGAAGGCAACCCACGCAATTCACTCAATTTAGGAGCCGGTATTTACAAATCATTGGATGCAGGTAAGAGTTGGAAAAAAATGGGGCTTGATAAAACAATCTGTATTCACCGAGTTGTAATAGATCCTGCAAACCCCAATACTGTTTATGCAGCAGCAATAGGAAATCCCTACGCAGAACATCCTGAAAGAGGTGTTTTCAAAACAACAGATGGAGGAGAAACCTGGTCAAAAATTTTATATGTAAACGATACTACGGGTTGCGCTGATTTAGTAATGGACCCTTCCAATCCCAATAAACTAATTGCTTCCATGTGGCAATTTCGAAGAAAGCCTTGGGAATTGAAAAGTGGTGGAGCAGGAAGCGGACTATACATGACAGTAGATGGAGGAAAATCCTGGAAAAAAATGGGCAAGGAAGAGGGAATGCCAGAAGGACCCCTTGGAAGAATTGGAATTGCTTTTGCAAGAAGCATGCCTAGCAGAGTATATGCGAAAGTAGAAGCTACAAAAAATGGACTCTACAAAAGTGATGATGGTGGTTTTAACTGGCAACTCGTAAATAGTAACGCGGCTGATGTAACAGACAGACCATTTTATTATCAAGAGATTTACGTAGATCCCAAAAATGAAAATCGCATTTACGATGTTCACTCCACCATCACGTTAAGTGAAGATGGAGGCAAATCATTTAGTACGCTAATTCCATACTCTGGCATTCATCCAGATCACCATGCCTGGTGGATTCATCCAGAAAATCCAAACTTGATCATCGAAGGAAACGATGGAGGTATTGGCATCTCAAGAGATCGAGGCAAGAGCTGGAATTTTGACGAAAAAATTCCTGTTGGTCAGTTCTATCATATCAATGTAGATAACGAAACCCCTTACAACGTAATGGGAGGAATGCAGGACAACGGAAGCTGGCATGGCCCTGCCTATGTTTGGATCAATGGAGGTATTCGTAATTATTATTGGCACAATGTGGGTGGAGGCGATGGTTTTGATGTGATGCCAGATGTAGAAGATGCTAGTTGGGTATACAGTGAAAGCCAAGGAGGATCATTTGGAAGAAGAAATTGGAAAACAGGGGAATCTTGGTATGTCAAACCTCCCGCTGTTGATCTTTCAGTCAAAATGCGTTTCAATTGGAATACTCCAATGGCGCAAGATCCTTTTGACACAAAGACAATTTACCTGGGTAGTCAGTTTGTTCACAAAAGCACAGACAAAGGCGCTAGCTGGCAAACAATTTCTTCAGACTTAACGACAAATGATTCTGCCAAAATTTATGCATTCCAAAATACAGGTGGACTCACACTGGATATTACAGGTGCAGAAACGCATTGCAGTATTCTCACCATTGCTCCTTCCACTAAGCAAAAAGGAGTCATATGGGCAGGAACAGATGACGGCCAAGTTCAATTAACAAGAGATGGCGGACAAACATGGATCAATTTTGCAGGAAAAATATCAGGTCTACCTGCTGGAAGTTGGATTCCACAAATTATTGCTTCGCGCCACAATGCAGGAGAAGCCTTTGTGGTAGCGAATGATTATCGCAGAGGTGATTTTAAACCCTATATATTCCGAACAACTGATTTTGGCAAAACATGGACAAGATTAGTTGATGAAAATAAAGTGAACGGGTATGCGCTTTGTATGATTCAAGATCCCGTTGAACCTAACTTGATTTTTGTCGGTACAGAACACGGATTATGGATCAGTGTTGACAATGGCGTTAACTTTTCGCAATGGAAAAACGGTTATCCTTCTGTATCTACTTACGACTTAGCCATTCAAGAGAGAGAAGCAGACCTTGCTATTGCTACATTTGGAAGAGCCCTTTGGATATTAGATGATATCCGTCCATTACGTCAATTGGCGGCTAGCACCACTAAAACACCTACTAAAAACATCACAGTATTCCAAGCGCCTGAAGCCATTCAAGCACAATACAAACCAGCAGATGGATACGAGTGGAGCGTGATGGGTATTTGGGATGCTGATAACAGACCACGCGGTGCAGCTGTTTCTTTTTACATCAACAAACCAAAACGCGCCGATTCGACAAACATCAAAACCAATACGACTGCATCAGATAACACCGCAGCCTCCAATCCAGGAGGAGGACAAGGAATGGGTGGAGGACGCGGTCAAGGCGGAGGTCGTATGAGCGGTGGCGGACGTGGAGTTGGAGGTAATAGAGGTGACTCGGTATCAGTGAGGATTTACAATACTGAAAATGGGTTGGTTCGTTCACTAAGATGGACAGCTGATACAGGGTTCAATCGTATATACTGGGGAATGGAAGAGAGAGGATATCGTCAACCAGGTTCACCCAAACCACAACCGGGTTCTCCAGAGCCAGGTGGATTTCAAGTATTACCAGGCACATACAAAGTAGTACTAACTTATGCCGGACAAACTGATTCTACTTCCATCACTGTAAAAGATGATCCTCGATTAGGTAATCGCAATGACATAAAAATAGCACAACGTAAGGCCATCAGTCGCTTACGCAAAGCGGGTGACAAGCTTACACTAGCCATGGATCGAATGAACGAAGCAGAGGAAGTGTGCAATAAAATGATTAATCAAGTAAAAGGACTGGAAGGAAAACCAACAGATTCCTTACGAAAAACAAGTAATGCACTTTTAGAAGACATAAAGAAATTCCGTGAAGCTATCAGTGGTAAAAGCTCTGACAAACAAGGTATCACCAGAAGTCCTTTTGAAGTAACGGTATTATCGCAATTACAAACAGCGCAACAAACAATCAATGCTAAAATGGTTGCTCCAGGCGCACAAGAAGAGCAGCTGATTGTAAATGCAGAAAATGCAATCAAATCAATTGTTACCTCAATCAATGAATTCTTTGCTGGTAAGTGGGAAGGCTATAAAAAACAAGTAGAAGAGACAAAATTAAATCTCTTCAAAGAATACAAGCCCATCGAATAACCTGTAAAAGCGTAAACCTGTAGAGGGAGTTGTCTTATAAAGAAAAGACGGCTCCCTCTTTTGCTATCTGATAGCCCAGCTGTTCTACTTTTTTTCGTTCGCTACTCAATGGATTAATGAGCGGATTAGTATGGTTAAAATGAATAAAGAACACACGCTTCTTAATTGATGAAGGAGCATCATTCAACAGGCTCATTGTTTCCGTAACAAAAGGATGAGGAATTTCGCTCATGGGTCGGTTCACTTCCCCATCTGCAAAAAATGTTCCATCCAAAAATGCGTAATCAACTTTTTCAATTTCTGCAATCAAATTTCGGCTCCATTTTGACCATTTGTCAATATCTGGAATAAACAAAATTGACTTATTGGGTCCCTTTACACGGTAACCCACTGTTTCAGAAAATTCATCCCGATGAGGAACCAGCAATGGCGTGATGGAAAAATTTTCATTCTCAACGGGAACATCACCCTGCATGGTAGTAAGTGAAATATTATTGAGCCGCACTAGTTGATTCCAGGGCCCGTTTGTAGAAATAAAATCAGCCATCCGTGGCATGGCATATACTGGCATATTTTTTGCATTCACCGCTTCACGTCCTAGTTGCAAAATACCAGTATAGTGACCCATATGCGCATGAGTCAAAAAAATAGAATGCAACTTTACTTCTTTATAGAGCGAATCAACCAATTTGCACTGTTGAACAATATCGGGCGTTGCATCAAGTAACGAAAAACGATGATTCAATGGCTCCACTATTGCAAGTGAGGATACAGTTTTTCGATTTATAGAAGCAACACAACACGACTTAGTGCAACCTAACTGAGGCAGACCCCCATCTTGCATCACACCTAACACAACCAGCTTAACCTCCTTTGGCTGGGCAATGGCTATCAAACTTAAAAAAAAGGGACTGATTAGTACAATCAGTCCCTTCCAATTGGATCGTCTTTTCATTTTTCTGCAATGACTATGAAAGGAAGTTTATTTTCAACGATGGCTTTATTGAACTCTTTTACTCCACTATCCAAAAGAGTCTGCAACTGTGCTAATGCCTGATCAACTTGTACTGCCAATTCTGCGTAAACAGTTTTAGCCTGCTGAGGTGGTGCCATATTACCACTATTAGCCATATCAAAAACACCGCCCAATTTATCATCTAAACGAATTGGGTAGTTTAGAACATCTTGCCCACTTTTTGCCTTTGTTTGATGGAGTAACTCTTCAACAGCAGTTAACTTTTTAGATAAGCTATCGCCCATTGCTTTTAATGCAACAGGACAGGTTTTCCCTTGGCGATTTATGAACTCGCTAATTTGTTGACGCGTCTGTCTAATTTGACGAATGGCAATCATGGTCTGGTTGAACTTATCGCGCACCTGAATTAGAAAATTCAATTGCGCCTCATAATCTGCCTGCGAACATTTATAATTTGGATCTGCTAAAACAGTAAAGGGTACCAGTAGTGTATCCTTATTAAACTGAAATCTTGCTGTATAATTTCCAGGCGCCGCAATAATACTTCCAGGAATTCCATTCCAAAGAATCAATCCATCAATTTTTTCTGCCTCCGGATACTTAAGATCCCAAACAAATTGATTGAAACCTTTTTTGATTGGTAGCTCATTTTCTTTGGATGCTGTAGCAAAGCGCTTAATCAATTTACCAGCAGGATCTAGTACAGATACAGAAGCTTGTGTTGAATCCGTTATTTCGTCTTTGAGCCAAAAATTAATTACAACTCCTTTTGACGGATTGGCCGCGCTATTTGCTGGAACACTCATCGATCCCCAACGAGTAGAAACACCAGGTACTCTATAGCTATTGTTGGTTTGATAAATATGAATTGACTTAGTCAATGTAGATGGATCTGCTTGTTGTACCGTTGATAAGTCATCCATAATCCATAAGGAACGTCCTTGAGTCGCCACAATCAAATCATTATTCTTAATTGTCAAATCAGTGATAGGAACCAAGGGCAAATTGAGTTGAAAGGGTTGCCAGTTTGCACCGCCATCATAACTGATGTACATACCAAACTCCGTACCCGCATATAATAATCCAGCACGTTTATGATCAGCACGCATTACGCGGGTAAAGTGCATTGCAGAGATTCCCTTCGTAATTAATTGCCAACTCTGCCCATAGTCCTCAGTTTTATAGATGTAAGGAGTATAATCATCCAACTTGTAACGCGTTCCAGTAATATAGACAACTCCCTTGCGGATAGGATCTGCTTCAATAGCATTCCACATCATCCATTTAGGAGCATTTGCGGGTGTAACATTTGTCCAATTTTTTCCACCATCGCTACTAAAATGAACCAACCCATCATCACTGCCTGTCCAAAGATGATCTTTCTCTAGAGGACTCTCCATTGCTGTAAAAATGGTGCAGTAATATTCTACAGATGTATTATCCTTGGTAATTGGACCTCCACTGGAATATTGTCTGCTTTTATCATTGGTTGTTAAATCAGGAGATACCTGTTTCCAACTTGCCCCTTCATTGTCTGTAACAAAAAGTGCATTACCTGCACAGTATAATTTTTTTGGATCATGCGGTGAAAAGAAAATGGGGAAGTTCCACTGAAAGCGATACTTGAGTACATCAGCGCCCGCTCCCATTGGATTATCCGGCCAAACAGAGATAGCTCTGTTCTCTCCGGTCGTATGATCGTAGCGCGAAAGATAACCACCATAATTTCCACCATAGACAATATTTGGATTGAGTGGATCTGCAACTACATAACCACTTTCAGCACCTGCAGTAGGTTCCCAATCCTGTTCGGTAATAAAACTACCATAAGTTGAAGAACGAATTCGGAGTGTTGAGTTGTCCTGTTGTGCAGCTAATACCCGATACGGAAACGCATTGTCTGTACTAACCCGATATAGCTGAGCAGTAGGCTGATTCATATATGTACTCCAATTCTGCCCCTCATCAAAACTGACTTGCGCGCCACCGTCATCCGCAACAATCATTCGCTTACCATCAGCAGGGTCAATCCATAAATCGTGATGATCTCCATGTGGTGTACGTAAAGACTGAAATGTTTTTCCGCCATCTCGACTCTTCATGAAATTCACATTGGGGCAATAAACAACATTCTCATTCTTAGGATCCACAAATACTTTTGTGTAATACCAAGCACGTTGACGAATATTGTTATCATTACTCTGCAAGGTCCAGGTCTCCCCTTTATCTGCGCTACTAAACAATCCCCCTTTTTCATTTTCGATAATGGCATATAGCTTATCAGTATTTGAAGGAGCTACAGCTATACCAACAATCCCCCATACACCTTTTGGCAAACCGCGGGCACTACTAATATTTACCCACGTGTCTCCCCCATCTATACTTTTCCATAATCCACTTCCATCCCCGCCACTTTCCAAGCTATGTGGCGTACGAATGACACGCCAAGTTCCTGCATACAGAATACTTGAATTTTCGGGATCAATAACTAAATCGCTACAACCCGTTTGTTCATTCACAAAAAGCGTACGCTTCCAGGTTTGACCACCATCGATAGATTTAAAAACACCACGCTCTGTGTTGGGTCCAAACAAATGCCCCATAACCCCTGCCCATACAATAGATGGGTTACGTGGATCGATCAAAATATTTGTAATATGTCTACCATCCTTAAGCCCACAATTTTTCCAAGTCTTTCCGCCATCTTCACTCTTCCAGATTCCACCCAAACCCTCCGATACATTTCCGCGCATTGTATTTTCTCCCTCACCCACATAAATTATATTTTCATTGGAAGGCGCAATTGCAATAGCGCCAATTGAACTTCCAAAAAAACCATCACTACTATTTTTCCAATTGCTTCCCCCATCGGTTGTTTTCCAAACGCCCCCACCGGTTGCACCAAAATAAAAAGTATTGCGTGCTTGCAAACTTCCTGCCACTGCTGCACTTCTTCCTCCACGAAAGGGCCCAATCAATCGATACTTTACCCCGCCAAACAAAGCAGGATCCATCTGTTGCGTAGTAGCCGCCTCGGACGATTTTACTTTTTTAGACTGTGCAAAAACAGGAAAACTAAATGCAACTAGAACAAAATAGAGAAAAAGTTGTTTCATAATTTGAATTTGATAACACTGAAATTAATACTTTCCATTAATCAATTCTTAACTTCATTTTTAAAAATTTCTCTATGGAAATTCGTCTTCCTTTAACGATAATGAGCCTCGTATTCATTTTTGCAGGTTGCGGAAAAGATAGCACCACGCCTCCGCCAGATCCCTGCACTAATGTTACAATAGACATTACGGGAAATATTACAAACCCCACGGGTACTGCTTCCAATGGAAATATTATAGCAACTGCTTCAGGGGGCACCGGTCCGTATACATATAGTTTGAACAATGGAGCATTTCAGTCAACAGGTCAATTTGCAAATTTGGCTGCTGGTGCCTACACAATCACAGCAAAAAGCAGCAATGGATGCACAGGAAGTAAATCCTTTACATTAACTGCAGCAGTCCCTTGCACAGGTGTCACTATCACAATCACACCCACTATAACTGGTACTACACCCTGCGTTTCTGCTAGCGGCCTGATTACCATTAATGCAAGTGGAGGATCTACACCATACACCTACAGTCTCAACAATGGCACTGCGCAAAGTTCTAGCACATTTCAAGGGCTCAACAATGGCACTTATCAAGTAACTGTGAAAGATGCGAATGGTTGTACAGCAACCTTAACGGGCATTTCAGTAGCAAGTAGAACCGAGGGACCAAAATTTGCAGCCGTAAAAGCGCTTATTCAAGCCAATTGTGTTTCTTGTCATAATGCATCAAGTGCAAGCGGTGGTGCCAACTTAAGTACAGACTGTAGTATTGTATCTGCAAAAGATAGAATCAAGGCAAGAGCAGTTGATGGGCAACCAAGTCCTATGCCAGCTGGTGGATTACTGCCTGCTTCTGAAAGACAGAAAATCACCGACTGGATAAATGCGGGAGGAAGGGTAACTGACTAAACTAGTTACTAAATTTAGTTGCCATTTTATGGCCAATCCAAGCCATTGGGAAATACGCCAAAGTCAAATCAAGAATTGAAAACCAAACAGGAGATGGCATTCCCACGATAGTTGCAAGCCCACCTAAAAAAAAGAGTCCTCCATAAATAAGAGAGTAGCGAAGTTGTTTATCGGAAGCCCATGCAGTAACAACAAAGGCGCTCGTAAAGGTTCCCATTGCATGTGCGAGAAAGGGAAAAATAAAATCTTGTAAACGAAGAAGTGGTAGTGCAGCTTTCAATGCTTCTCTGGAACTTGTATTTACTCCTTCTGGAAGAGGAATCAACCAATTTCCGACAAAGAGCATTCCCATATTGACACCCATTCCCATAAAAAGGGCAATAAAAAAGATGACCACATTTCTAATTTTCATACTTAAAAATTTATCTAACTTATTGATTATCTGTTTTTTCTTTAAAATACCCTGGTCCAAGATTAATAAAATTTTCGATTTTATCCACAAAGTTTATTTTGTTTAACTAATTGACTAGCAATCTTAAGCGAAATCATGTAAAAGTACATATCCTTGATTGTCAGTTAATTAACAAGATAATTTTGAGATTTCATTATTCAAACACTTTCTTTTAACTTTTGTTATAGAATTACCAACGATTGCCGCTGTGTGCAGGTGCACACAGAGAAGAAACTGTGTATTGAGAGTTGGGTTGACAGTGTTCACCAAAACCTCAACATATGTTCGAACAAATGCTGATTGGAGTGATTGCAAAGACTGACTACGTCTCTTTCACTTTTTTCATTGGAACCATGGCTATGATGGCCGCTTCTGTTTTCTTTTTTCTCGAGTTGAACAACACTAGTAAAGAGTGGCGTACCTCGGTACTTGTATCAGGTCTCATCACGTTTATTGCTGCTGTTCACTATTATTACATGAGAGAGTATTACCAAGAGACACAGGAATCACCAACGTTTTTCCGTTATGTAGACTGGTTATTGACTGTACCTCTGATGTGCGTAGAGTTCTACCTCATCACTAAAAAATCAGGTGGTACTACCAGCTTACTTTGGAAGATGATTCTTGCGTCTGTAGTAATGCTTGTTACAGGTTATTGGGGTGAGGCCGGATTAGGCAACGCCACTATCTGGGGAACAATCAGTGCCATTGCTTACTTCTACATTGTATACGAAGTATGGATGGGAGATGTTAAGAAACTAGCTACAAGTGCTGGTTCCGCTGTATCTGCTGCCAATTCAGCTTTAGGCTGGTTTGTGTTAGTAGGCTGGGCAATCTATCCGCTTGGTTATTTGATCGGTACTGCCGATGGCCAGTGGTATGAGAGCTTTAAAAATATCGGTCTTGACATGAACATCATCTACAACATTGGTGATGCAGTGAACAAGATTGGATTTGGTTTAGTTATCTATAGCTTGAGTAGAAAAGCTAGCTAAAATAACACCACAAAAAATTAAAGGGGGATAGTGATATCCCCCTTTTTTTACTATGCAATTAGTACTTCGACTACTTTTATTATTGGCAGGAGTTATCCTCTGTTTACTGGGACAGTTTTTTCCACTGCCCGAAAAGAGTCAGTTAATTTTAATGGTAATCACCTTTGTGCTTTTGGGCATTCCGCATGGCGCACTAGATGTATATATAGAAGGCGGATTAGACCAACAAAATGACCATCGAAAGATTTTCTTACGCTATATATTAACTGCAGCTCTCTACATTGCCTTATGGTATTGGAAACCCAGTATTGCTTTACTAGTTTTTATTTTGATTACTGCGTTTCATTTTGGCGAAATCGATTGGATTGGGAATACGAACGACCAAGCAAAAAAAGTGGTTTACTTTTTTCTAGGGCTTTGTTGGATTCTACTGCTGTTAAGTAGACATGTAGAAACAGCGCTCGGTGTTTTTGAATCCATCACAAGAAATCAGATTAACCAAGAGCGTTTTTTAGCATGGGGGAAAATATTCTATCCCCTCTCTCTTATCACAATGCTACTCTTGTATGGTTTTTTATTTTATAAAAGAGAACAATACTTTTCTTGGAATCAATATTGGTATTTAGCAGCTTTCCAACAAATTATTTTACTGATACTAGCACACACAACTCCACTATGGATTTTTTTCGCGTTCTACTTCGGAATCTGGCATTCCGTGTTATCCCTGGATAAAATCAGATTACATTTTAAGTTAAGCTCGTCGTTACATGACTGGCTCTTTCTCCTGAAAAAAGCAATGCCTTTTTCAGCTATGGCATGGATTGGAATTTTATACTTTATATTTCTCACTGTAAAGAGCACAGATCCTACTGGCATGCTATCACTCGTTTTTATTGGCCTGGCAGTGTTAACCATTCCCCATTTACAAGTTTTTACCAAGTTGAATAAATAAAGAATTGCACAAAATTAGTTAGTAGAACCCGTCAAGAATTTGAAAGCATCAGGATCAGTGGACAGATAATTCATTAAGTCAACCTCTTGCTGGTCCATCAATTGCGTAATGCGCTTAATATCAAGCTCCACAAGTTGTGGCGTTACCCAGAAATTTTTGCCGGTAATTTGATTATCTGATTCAGACATAGCAATTTCAAAATTTTGACTTTGCTAGTCTAGCAACTTTGCTAATTAATCAAAAGGTCATTTAACCCCCGCTGAAGAGATTTTCAGCGTTTTGCGTAGTTATTTGAGCAACCTCTTCCACCTTAACTCCCTTGACTTCTGCAATTTTTTCAGCAATCAACGGGATATAGGAAGACTCATTCCGTTTACCCCGGTATGGCACAGGGGTAAGATAGGGGGCATCCGTCTCTAAAACCAGATGAGCTAAATCAATATTTTTCATGACAGAGCCTAGTCCTGCATTTTTATATGTAATCACACCTCCTATACCCAAATAAAAACCGAGTTTAATAATTTCATGTGCCTCTTCCATACTCCCACTGAAACAATGAAAAACGCCTCTCAGCGCACTGTTTTTATATTCTTTCAGTACATGCACACAAGCCAGGGTTGACTGTCTGGAATGAATTACAATGGGGACATTTTTTACTAGTGCCCATTCTATTTGAATACGAAATGCTTCCAACTGCTCTTTTTCAAAAGTTCGATCCCAATAAAAATCCAATCCAATTTCTCCGACAGCAACAAAATTTCTTTTCTCCCAATATTGTTGCGCAATAGCCAGTTCTTCTTGATAATTTTCTTTAATTGAACAAGGATGAACCCCCATCATTGCTTTACAGCACGGAAAATCCGTTTCCATCTGTAATAGAGAAGTATGAGTAGACGAATCAATTGCCGGAAGGAAAATCTTATCAATGCCCGCTTGCTTTGCCCTTTCGAGCATCACACTCCTATCCAATTCAAAATCAGGTAAATATAAATGTGCATGCGTGTCAATCAGTGGATACATATGCTGCAAAACTCAGAAAAAAATGACGCATTAAACCAAAAAGAATTTGCGAGGTCCAAAATTTATACCTTTAACTCTCAAATGAACAAGTATGAAAAAGACTAGCCTATCGAAAGCGCTATTGCTGGTTTCAACGTTAGCAATAAGTATCGTTGCTTGTAAAAAAGAAAAAAGTAACACACAAGACCCTGTTGAGCAGTATGAGATGAGTGTCTCAAAACTTTCCAGCGAGTCAGATACTGAAGCTGAAATAATCTATGATGGCATTTTTGACGATGCAATGGGAGTGAATGATGAAGTGGGAATGGGGGGAATGGGAATTTTTGGAAGATTAAATGCATGCCCCACCGTGATTGTTACTAGACCTAATGCGCCAGCACCTTTTCCGGTTAGAATTGTACTAGATTTTGGCACCGGATGTGTTGCCAGAGACGGACATTACCGCAAAGGGAAAATTATTCACGTGTATACCAACAGACTAATTATTCCAAATGCGGTTGTTGAAACTGCTTTTGAAAACTTTTATTTTGATAGCACCAAAGTTGAAGGCACCGTGCGTATAAAAAATACTACAGAAAATACCACTGGGCCTCGCTTTCAAATTAATGTCAACAACGGAAAACTTACTAGACCAAACGGAAACTTTATTTCCTGGAATAGTGAAAAAGTAAGAACACAGATCGAAGGAATGACGACCCCTTTACCGGTGGATGATGCTTTTAAGACCACAGGTGGAGCACGCGGACAAGTAAAAAGAGACACAACGTTAGTAGGATGGAACGCTACCATTGTTGAACCCCTACTACGTCGCAATAACTGCCGGTGGATCGTAAAAGGTTCCGTTAGAACCGTACGAGAAAACACCAATACAGGAACACGTTATGTTGGATTGATTGATTATGGAACTGGAACTTGTGACAACACTGCAACTGTCACTATTAATGGAGTGACCTATACAATTACACTTCCGTAAGTTGTTGGCTAAAAACTATTTTAAACCCGGATTAGAGATCCGGGTTTTTTTATGGTAAAGATTTAAATGTATATCCATTTTTTGTTCCGAACTCAAGCAAAAGCGGCAATAAACTAGATAATCGATCCCAGGCTTTCTGACTGTCATGTAAAACAATAATAGACCCAGGCCGAATTGTTTGTTTACAAAACTCAAAACAAATAGTTGCATCCAATTTCGTATCAAAATCACAACTTAAAACATCCCACATTACTATTTGCGCATCAGCTGGCATGACCTTTAAAATTGTTTTTGCATAAGTCCAGGGTAAGCGACCATAGGGGGGACGAAAAAGATTGCTTTTAATCAATGCGACCGCACGCGCTACGTCATCCCCATAATTCATCGGGGAAGTTTTCCATGCATTTAGATGTTGATAGGTATGATTACCCACCCTATGCCCGCTCTCCAAAATTTTTTCATAGATGATTGGAAACGCTGCCACTCTACTGCCAATGCAAAAAAAACTAGCTTTTGCATTAAAATTGGCCAATTGGGATAAAACAAACGGGGTAATTGTTGGATGCGGCCCATCGTCAAAAGTTAGATAAAGACTACGCTCTCTTGCGTCCATTCGCCATAAACGCTTGGGGTAAAGGCTACGAACTAAGGAAGGTGGTTGAATGAACGGGTGATACATCATCAACAAAGATAGTGGCAGTGGTTATCTTTGCACAATGAGTAAAAAGGTCCGCGTTCGGTTTGCCCCTAGCCCAACAGGTGGTTTACATTTAGGAGGAGTCAGAACCGTATTATACAATTATTTATTTGCGAAAAAACACGGGGGAGATTTTATCGTCCGTATCGAGGATACCGATCAGAGTCGTTACGTACCCGGTGCAGAGGAGTATATTTTTGATTGCTTGCGTTGGTGTGGGCTTGAGCCTGACGAAAGTGTGCAGCACGGAGGAAGCGTTGGGCCTTATCGCCAAAGTGAACGAAAGGCCCTGTATAAAAAATATGCGCAACAATTAGTTGATCAAGGACACGCTTACTACGCATTTGACACACCAGAAGAATTGGAGCAGATGCGAGAAAAAAATAAAACCGCCGAAAATCCCTCGCCACAATATGATCAGCATCTGCGTCATAAAATGCGCAACTCACTTACGCTGACAGAAGCCGAGGTAAAAAACTTATTGGATCAAAACACTCCGCATGTTATCCGTATAAAAATGCCGGAGGGGAAGACATTAAGTTTTACTGACCTAATTCGAGGAGAAGTTTCATTTGACACTTCAACTGTAGATGATAAAGTATTGCTCAAAGCAGATGGAATGCCCACGTATCATTTAGCTGTGGTAGTGGACGATTATCTCATGAAAATTACACATGCATTTCGAGGTGAGGAATGGCTCCCTTCGGCTCCTGTACATTTATTAGTCTGGCAATATTTATTTGGCTGGGAACATATGCCGCAGTGGGCGCACTTCCCTCTTATTCTTGGACCCACAGGTAAACTGAGCAAAAGAGATGGAGCAAAATATGGGTTTCCGGTGTTTGCCATGAATTGGAAGGATCCAAAATCAGGAGAGCTAACTGAGGGATTTAAAGAAAAAGGATTTTTGCCAGAAGCATTTGTCAATTTATTAGCCTTGTTAGGCTGGAATGAAGGAACAGAAAAAGAAATATACTCGATAGATGAATTAATTAACGCTTTTTCAATGGAGCGCGTGCATAGTAGTGGCGCGAAGTTTGATTACGAAAAAGCAAAATGGTTCAACCACGAATGGATCAAAAAAAGTTCCGCAAGTCGTTTGCTTCCCTTTGTTCGCAATCAATTTGAAAAAGCAAATCTTATTGTTGCAGATACAGATCGATTAGAAAAAGTAATTGACTTGGTAAAAGAGCGTTGCACATTACTTTCAGATTTTGTAGAACAAAGTCGTTTCTTTTTTGAAAGACCTTCCCAAATTGATACGGCTTCGATTTTATCCAAATGGTCGCCAGAAAAAGAAGCCTTTTTTTCAAGTCTGATACATTACTATGAACAAACGCACCAATGGACAGCGCAGGAGTTAGAGAAAATCTTGAAAGATCTGGCCTTGAGCCAATCATTAAAAGTGGGTGAATTGATGCTTCCGCTTCGTATTATGTTAGTAGGAGGCAAATTTGGTCCAGGTGTTTTTGATATTGCTGCCTTACTAGGTCAACAAGAAACCCTCCAACGACTAGTTCAGGCAAAGGAGTTAATTTTGAAAGGAATATAAGTGATGAAAAGACCTGTACGAGTACTAGTAGCAAAAGTGGGTCTCGACGGACATGACCGTGGAGCGAAAGTAATTGCAACTGCATTACGAGATGCAGGGATGGAAGTAATTTATACCGGTCTTCGACAGACTCCTGAAATGGTTGTGAATACAGCTCTCCAAGAAGACGTGGACGCGATTGGTATTTCAATTTTATCAGGCGCACACAATACAATATTCCCCAAAATTATTTCTCTGCTAAAAGAAAAAGGGCTGGATGATGTACTCCTCACAGGAGGTGGAATTATTCCGGAGGAAGACGCAACAGCACTACAACAACTTGGAGTAGGAAAACTATTTCATCCGGGAACAGGCACACAAGAAATTGCATCCTACATTCGGGA
>JBJOGP010000016.1:0-32334 GCA_046048175.1 Bacteroidota bacterium | reverse complement strand
GGGTGCCATATTCAATCATTTGGGTGGCATGAAAAGTACCTTCTGTCCCCGTAAAACCTTGTACGAGAATTTTTGAATTTTTATTGATCAGAATACTCATAAAATGACTTGTAAAAGTTGGCGCAAAGGTAGGGAAATGTTATCAGGGACGGGTCAGTTCATCCATGTTCCTTTCATTGGGGATTTTGCCGGTTTCTTCTAGCATACGCATGTCTTTGGCATCCTTTAAAAAGTCCGATGCAAATATGAAATCATTCAGCAGTTGATTTTTGCTAAAAATGATGTCTTTACGGGTACCTTCCCATTCTTTTTTTCCTTGATACATGTAGAGAATATAGTCTCCAATTTCCATCACACTATTCATGTCATGGGTATTAATAACCGTGGTAATGTTAAATTCAAGTGTTAACTCTCGGATCAACTTGTCAATCACCAACGAGGTTTGTGGGTCTAGTCCAGAATTAGGTTCATCGCAAAAAAGATATTTTGGATTCAGAACAACTGCACGCGCTAGGGCAACACGCTTTTTCATTCCACCGCTTAGTTCTGCAGGAAATTTTTTATTGACGCCAGCCAGATTTACCCGTTCCAATACTGCGTTGACGCGTTTTAGTTTTGAGGCAAAACTGTCTTGGGTGAACATATTTAAAGGGAACATGATATTCTGCTCTACATTCAACGAATCAAACAAAGCAGAGCCTTGAAATAGCATACCAATTTCTTTTCGAATCTGCGTTTTTTGAGCCGCATCCATATTGGTAAAATCAGTTCCGTTGTAATATACTTCTCCGCGATCAGGCTTAAGTAGCCCAACCATGCATTTCATTAGTACAGTCTTTCCACTTCCGCTTGCACCAATAATTAAGTTGCAGCGACCCGTTTCCATCGATGCGCTCACATCTTCAATGACAGTTTTATCGCCAAATTGTTTTTGTATGTTCTTTACTTCTATCATTGTTGCTTAGAGTAGTAATGCGGAAAGTATATAATCGGCAAATAGAGTCAAAATACAGCTCACCACAACTGCTTTTGTGCTGGCTCTTCCAATTTCCAAAGCTCCTCCTTTTACATGGTATCCAAAAAAGGCAGGAATGCTTGAGATAATAAAAGCAAATACATATGATTTAGTAAGCGCAAAAAATACATTATAAGGGGTAAAATTTGAAGTTAAACCTTTGTCAAATAAGTTGGCAGGAACAATGCCCGCAGCCGTTCCTGCTAACCGTCCTCCCCAAATGCCCAAAACCATTGCAATAATAACTAGCAGTGGAATCATTAGTAAGGCTGCAGCTATTTTAGGCAGAATTAAATATGCTTTTGTGTTAATGCCCATAATCTCTAACGCATCAATTTGCTCACTGACGCGCATATTACCTAGTTCGCTTGCAATACGGCTTCCTGCAACCCCTGCCAAAACAACACAGACCAGTGTGGGTGCAAATTCCAATATTACAGTGTCTCTTACGATTTGTGCAATCGTTGAGAGTGGAATCAGCGGACTTACTAATTGGTAAGCGGTTTGTATAGTGGATACCGCCCCTATAAAAACTGAAATAATCGCTACAATCCCCAATGAGCCAAATCCAATTTCATTACATTGATGCATAAACTCTCTCCAATACATTTTACCATTCTCGGGACGTTTGAACATCCCTTTTAGCATCAATAGAAATCGACCTATGTCACTGAGCAGAGTCATCTTAAGTTGATTTATTTATCTTTTCTAAACCGCTTCCACCAACGTGATCGTTTTACAATTTCCTCCGAACCATTTGCTTTGCATTTGAGTTGCGCGTCTACCACAGCAATACTTGCCATATTGACAATGCTGCGAATCGAGCTTCCTAGTTGTAAAACGTGTACAGGTTTTTTCAATCCTAATAGGATAGGGCCTACGGCATCTGCTTCTCCTACTTCCTTCATTAGATTATAAGCAATGTTACCAGCGGCCAGATTAGGGAATATGAGCGTGTTGACATCCTGGTTAGAAAGTTCACTGAAAGGATAATTTTCTTGCATCAACTCTTTGTTGAATGCAACGCTGGCTTGCATCTCTCCATCTACTATGAGCGTTGGCATTTTTTGCTTTACAATCTTTCTGGCTTTGGCTACCAATTTTGCTTCAGGTGAGTTGCTGCTTCCAAAATTGGAATAGCTCAACATCGCAATGCGGGGAATGATGTTGAATTGGCGTATTTCTTTTGCAGCGAGCAACGTGATTTCTGCTAACTCTTCGGCAGTAGGATTAAAATTAACTGTTGTATCAGCTAAAAATAGGGGACCTCTTTTCGTTAGCACCATATACATTCCTGCAATTTTGCTAACTCCTTCTTCCATTCCAATGATTTGGATAGCGGGTCGAATGGTGTCTGGATAATTTTTAGTCAGACCAGAGATCATGGCATCGGCATCACCACATTCTACCATCATACAACCGTAGTGATTACGGTCTTTCATAATCTTTTTGGCCTCATACGCATTAAATCCTCTGCGTCCCATTTTGGATAAAAAGAGTTCTCCGTATTGATCTCTTTTTTCTTCCATGGCATCACTACGTGGATCAAATATGGGAAGTCCTTGTATGTCTACTGCGTTCTCTTCTGCTATTCGCTTGATTTTTTGTTCATCGCCTAGTAAAATAGGGAAACCAATTCCTTCGTCAAATACAATTTGTGCAGCCTTGAGCACTTTAGGATTATCTGCTTCTGAAAAAACGATTCGTTTAGGGCTGCTTCTTGCTTTTCCTCCAATGGCTCTCATCACTTGATTGTCCAAGCCCAATCGCTTATTCAATTCCTGCACATAGCGGTCCCAATCTTTAATAGGGGCTTTTGCCACGCCACTCTCCATTGCTGCTTTAGCTACTGCAGGAGCAACGGTTGCCAAAAGTCGTGGATCAAGTGGTTTTGGAATAATATAGTTAGGGCCAAAGCTGATAGCCGTTTCATTGTAAGCCATGTTCACGATTTCAGGAACGGGTGACTTCGTTAATTCTGCTAATGCTTTAACTGCAGCTAATTTCATGGCTTCATTGATAGCGCTTGCGCGAACATCTAACGCTCCTCTAAAAATGTAAGGGAAGCCCAACACATTGTTCACCTGATTGGGATAATCACTACGGCCAGTAGCCATAATGATATCTTTTCTGGCTTCAACCGCATCTTCCCAACTAATTTCAGGATCGGGGTTGGCCATGGCAAAAACGATTGGATTTTTTGCCATGCTCTTCACCATCTCTTTACTTAGAATTCCACCTTTGCTGAGACCAATAAAAACGTCAGCATCTTTTAATGCTTCTGCCAAGCTCATGTTTTTACCTTTAGCCAGGAATTCTTTTTTCAATTCATCGAGATCATTTCTGCTTTCATGCACCAGGCCCTTACTATCATAAACCCAGAAATTTTCTTTTTTAGCCCCTAGTGCTACATATAATTTCATACAGGCTACAGCAGCTGCTCCAGCCCCACTTACTACAAATTTTAATTTCTCAATTCTTTTCTTTTGCAGTTCGCAGGCATTTAATAATGCAGCAGCACTGATGATGGCTGTTCCGTGCTGATCATCATGCATCAGTGGAATGCTCATCTCCTCTTTAAGTCTCTTTTCAATGTAAAAACATTCTGGCGCTTTGATGTCTTCCAGATTGATTCCACCGAAAGTGGGTTCTAGTGCTTTTACAATTTCAACGAATTTCTCCGGATCTTTTTCATTGATCTCAATGTCAAATACATCTATATCTGCAAATATTTTGAAGAGTACTCCCTTTCCCTCCATGACAGGTTTTCCAGCCTCTGGTCCTATGTCACCCAGCCCGAGCACTGCTGTTCCATTACTGATTACAGCAACCAAGTTTCCTTTTGCCGTGTATTTGTATACATCTTCTGGATTTGCTGCAATTTCCAAACAAGGGGATGCAACGCCAGGTGAGTAGGCAAGCGAAAGATCTCTTTGTGTTTTTGCTTCTTTGGTGGGAACTACTTCAATTTTGCCTGGTCTTCCTTTTGCGTGATATTCCAGGGCTTGTTGTTTACGTAGGTCACTAGCCATGCTGTATAAGATTGAATTTGTAAAGGTAAGTCAAATAAATGGGCCAATTTGTATGGTGTCAACCCCTTAGTTACTTTGGGTTAACTGAAATAGCCAGCCAGGCCATTAGGCTAACTCCTTGTTCCAATGCTTGTTCGTCTATATCAAATCTCGAAGTGTGTACGCCATGTATAATTCCTTTTTCTTGGTTGCGCGTACCGAGCCTAAAAAAACAGGCCGGTATCTGCTGAGCATAATATCCAAAGTCTTCGGCTCCCATTCTGATCTCAGTTTCTCCTACATTTTCATCTCCGATTAACTGGTTGGCTTGCTCTCTTGCTTTTTGGGTAAGTGTATCATCATTAATTACGCAGGGGTATCCTACATCAATATGAATAATGGCCTGTCCACCCATTGACTCCACTAACTCAGTTGTAGTTTTTTTGATTAGTTCATGTGCTTTCAATCGCCAGTCTTCATTCATCGCTCTGAATGTGCCCATCAATTTTACTTCATCAGGAATTACATTGGTTGTACTTCCTCCCTGAATTGAAGTAATGGAAAGAACACAAGGATTAAAAGGGTCATTATTTCTGCTAATTAATTGTTGCAATGCAGTAATCAAATGCGAACTAATTAAAATGGGATCAATGGTCATGTGGGGCGAAGCGGCATGACCTCCTTTGCCGCGAACAGTAATGTATAATTCATCTGCACTTGCCATCACTTTACCTTTTCTAAAACTTACTTTACCAACATCCATGGTTGTGTGTACATGTAAGGCAAAAATGGCATCTGGCTTAGGGTTTTCTAACACACCTTCTTTGATCAATAAGTGCGCGCCACCAGGATTTTTTTCTTCGCCCGGTTGAAAAATCAGTTTCACCGTTCCTTCCCACTGGTCTTTTGTTTCTTGCAAAATTTTAGCAGCCCCTAATAAGCAGGCTGTATGAACATCGTGCCCACAAGCATGCATAACGCCCTCTACACAGGAGCGATAAGGCACATTATTTTCTTCGTGAATGGGTAGTGCATCCATATCTGCGCGTAACGCAATAACTTTCTTAGTTGGATTTTTACCCTTTATTAATCCGATTACTCCTGTATTAACTTTGATTTCATAGGGAATTTGAAATTCATCCAGCTTTGATTGTATAAACTTGGATGTATTGAATTCTTGATAACTTAACTCAGGGTGACGATGAAGGTGACGACGCCACGCAATGACTGCAGATAGGTTTTCTTTAGCCAATTGTTGAATGAGCGCTTGCATGCCGCAAAAATAGGACTTGCTAAGATTTAACTTGATTATTCTTGGTCGGGGGCTTCTTCCTCGCCTGGCAACTTTAATTTTACTTCAATTATATCATTGATTACAAAAACGCCTTTAGGAAAAAGTAATTCAAGTCTTCTTTGATATGTATCGGCTTCTTTTCTTTCTTTAAAATTGCCCACTTTGACTTTATAGTAAGGGGACTGATGAAATAAGTAGGCTTTTAGTTCGGGAAACGCGGTGTATACTTTTGTTTTGGCAGCGAGCGCCTCATCACGAAGTGTTGTGCTGATAACAAGTAATCGATAGCCTTTTTCCAATCGTCTTGCGTTACGACTGGTTTCCTCATTTATCTGAATTTGTTTCTTGATTAGCAGATCTAGTCTAGGGTCTTTTTTTATAGAGATTGAAGGTGACTCTGTTTTTGTTATGAATAAACTGTCTTGGCTTGAGCAGACCTGTGTCGTACCGATAAATGACAGTATGAAAACTAAGAAAATGCGCCACATAGAACAAAGGTACACCTCCTAATAACTGTTTCCGCTACCTGCAATGGATTGAATCGGGTGCCAGGTAGTTTTGATCTCTTGAAGATCCATAATTAGATAGGGAGATTGGCCTTGTGCGCTTGTTAGATCCATCTTACTCCAATTGTAAAGACGCTTTACACTTTTGGCACCACTTTGCTGAATTGCAGTCCAGGAATCTGTTTCAATCGCTGTGGCAACAATTGCGTTGATGTCCATATGACCACTTATCCAACTAATTAATTCTTGTTTGCTACCTGTTAAAATATTGATAACACCTGCCGGTACGTCTGAGCTGTGCAACACCTCTGCAAAACTAATTGCGCTTAGGGGTTGTTTCTCACTTGCTAACAAGACAGTAGTGTTACCTCCGGCAATGCAGGGTGCAAGAAGTGAAATTAATCCTAACAGGGGTTGTTCTTCAGGTGCAATCATTGCAACCACGCCAGTAGGTTCTGGAGTAGAAAAATTATAATGAGAACTCGCAACTGGGTTAACCGAACTGAACAAAGCTTGGTATTTGTCACACCAGCCGGCGTAGTAAATAAGACGATCAACAGCATTTTTTATCTCTCGATTTGCAGCTGATAAAGATTGACCTTGCGCAACTAGCTCTTCTCTGAATTGCACCTTTCTGCTTTCCAGCATCTCTGCAATTCGATAGAGAATTTGTCCTCGGTTAAATCCACTTCGATTGCTCCATCCTCCCCATGCAGCTCTAGCTGCAACAACCGCATCGCGCAAATCCTTTCTGGAAGACAGACATGCATTTGCTATTGTTTTTCCTTGCGGATTTTTTATTGCATACGTTCTGCCTGATTCAGTTCGAGGAAATTGTCCTCCAATAAAAAGTTTGTAGGTCTTCCAAACTTCCAATCTTTCTGTTTTGTTCATAGCCTTTTATTAACTCAGTTGAACATAAGGATAGAGACCATGTAAGCCTCCTTCTCTGCCAAATCCACTTTCTTTATAGCCTCCAAAAGGAGAAACCGGATCAAACAAATTGTATGTGTTTGCCCAAATCACTCCGGCGCGTAATCGTTTTGAGAGATTGAAAATACGAGCACCCTTATCTGTCCATACGCCCGCGCTAAGACCATAAGGAGTATTATTTGCTTTTTCTATGACTTCGTCTTCCGTTCTGAATGTGAGTATACAAAGCACGGGTCCAAATATTTCTTCCTGTGCAATGCGACTGCTTTGTGCCACGTTCGAAAACAATGTAGGAGGGCAGAAATATCCTTGATGGGGAATTTTACATTTACTCTGATAAAAACTAGCTCCTTCTTTTTTGCCTATTTCAATATAGGATTGAATACTTTTTAGTTGTTGAAAAGAATTGATTGCTCCTATATCTGTGTTCTTATCCATTGGATCGCCCACGCGAAGGGTGGCAAGTCTGTCTTTTAATTTTGCAATAAAAGTTTTCGCTATGGATTCCTGCACATATAGTCGCGAGCCTGCACAACAAACATGACCCTGGTTGAAAAAAATACCATTGATAACACCTTCAACGGCCTGATCAATGGGTGCATCTTCAAAAATTATATTCGCTCCTTTGCCCCCCAATTCAAGTGTTAGTTTTTTTGAGCTACCTGCTAAGGTTGCTTGGATCAACTTGCCTACTTCGGTGGATCCTGTAAAAGCAATTTTGTTGATATTGGGGTGTTGCGTTAACAGGGCGCCTGTTTCACCTGGGCCAGTGATAATGTTTACTACGCCAGGTGGTAGATCGGCCTCTTGTATGATCTCGGCTAATTTCAAGGTTGTGAGTGGTGTTGTTTCGGCAGGTTTAAGTACAACTGTATTTCCGGTGGCTAGGGCAGGGGCTATTTTCCATGCAGCCATAAGTAATGGAAAATTCCAAGGTGTGATTTGTCCAGCTACACCTAGTGAGGATACTTTTTGATTGGGAAAGGCATAGGCTAATTTATCGGCCCATCCTGCGTAATAAAAAAAGTGATTCGCTGCGGTAGGTATGTCAAAATCTCTGCTCTCTTTGATTGGCTTGCCACCATCCAGTGTTTCAGTGATGGCTAATTCGCGTGCGCGCTCCTGCATAATACGCGCCACTCTAAAAATGTATTTTCCTTTCTCCGCTCCTGATAATTTTTTCCAATATTTCTCATAGGCGTTTCGGGCTGCTGTAACCGCTTTGTCTACATCCTTTTTTGAGGCTGTGGCCACTTCGCTAAGCACTTCTTCACTAGCAGGATTAATTGTTTTGAAATACTTTTTCTCAACGGGTTGCTGCCATTTTCCATCAATGAAAAGCTCATATTTTTTAGCAATCGCAGCAGGTTTAGCACTCTCCGGTGCAGGAGAATATTCCCAGTTGCTGTTCCAGTTCAATGCGGGTTTAGTTCCTTTTTTTTGTTTGGCCATCACTAAATTTTAATCAATAGAAAAATAGGTAGCAGATTGGTAAGTGCCTTCCTCTTCTTTGGCTACTTGCATTAATACTTCATTAGCTAAGCTGGAGGCTCCAAAACGAAACCATTTATTATCCAACCAAGCCTCTCCAAGTGTTTCTTTAACCATCACTAGATAATGTAAAGCCAATTTTGATTTTGAAATACCTCCAGCCGGTTTCATTCCCACCATTTTACCAGTCTTGTAGTTGTAATCTCTAATTGCCTCAAGCATGGTTAATGTTACCGGCATTGTAGCAGCGGGTTGAATTTTACCCGTTGAGGTTTTAATGAAATCTGCTCCTGCATGCATGGCAATATCACTTGCCTTTCTGATTTGTTCCAGTGTGCCAAGCTCTCCTGTTTCTAAAATTACTTTTAGTCGGGCCTTTCCGCAGGCCTCTTTGATACTAGCAATTTCATCAAAAACAAAATTGTATTCACCACTATGAAACTTACCTCTGCTAATCACCATGTCAATTTCATCTGCCCCATGTTCAAGAGCCAGACGCGTATCTGCCAATTTTATGCGTAACGAAGATTGGCCGCTCGGAAAAGCAGTAGCTACAGAAGCCACTTTGATAGTACTCCCTTTTAGGGCTGTCTTGGCTATGCCAACCATTGAAGGATAAACACAAATAGCCGCTACAGTTGGTAAATCAGGAATTTGGTAATGTAATTGTTTGGCTTTTGTGCAAAGTTGTATGACTTTTCCTGGGGTGTCTTTTCCTTCCAGTGTTGTCAGATCAATCATGCTCAACACCATTTTGAGGCCTTGTTTTTTGCTAGGACCTTTGATGCTTCTTTTGGTAAATTTTGCTGCACGTTCCTCTGTACCAGTCTGATCAATAGGGGGATGGCTTAAAATCGTAGTATCAAATAAGTGTTTTTTACCAGCCATCAATTAAATGCCTTTGGTTAGTTAAAAGTAAAACTTATTCCCTATCATTGTTGTCCGTATTTTTTTCCATCTAAAACTTTGGCTATGCGATTGAACAAATTATTCGCGTCACTACTGCTACTGGTAATGAGTAAGGGTATTTCATTGGCCCAAACTACTTTTCCAGAAAATGGAGTGGCCGATCCCAGGTCAGGCTATTTTGCTTTTACACACGCTACTATTGCAAAGGATCATGCAACCCTTTTAACAGATGCTACTTTGGTTATCCGGGATGGACGAATTGTTTCAGTGGGTAGTGGATTGTCAGTCCCGCAAGGCGCTGTGGAAGTAGACTGTCGTGGTAAATTCATTTATCCGTCATTTATTGATTTGTATGCCGACTATGGAATTCCTTCCACACAGCAACGTCAGGCTGGGCAGCCATTTGATTTCTTTAGATCTTCTCAGTTAGAAACAAATTTAAAAGGTCCCTATGGCTGGAATCAATCCATTCGCAGTGAACAGCAAGCGCATACAGTGTTTACCTCTGATGAGAATAAAGCAAAAGTTCTTCGTGAACTCGGATTTGGATCAGTATTAAGCCATGTAAGAGATGGGATTGCCAGAGGCACCGGCACCTTCGTTACACTGGCCAATGAAAAAGAAAATCTACTCATCATTAAAGATCGCGCCTCTGCTCACTACTCCTTTAACAAAGGAAGTTCTTCGCAGAGTTATCCCAGCTCAATGATGGGAATGATTGCACTACTTCGTCAAACCTATTTGGATGCAAACTGGTATAAAAACCAGCCACAAGAAGAAGGGTATAATCTGACATTAAAAACCTGGAATGAAAACCAAAGGCTGCCCCAAATTTTTGAAGCCAATGATAAATGGAATGATTTGCGTGCAGATAAAATTGGAGATGAGTTTGGCGTTCAATACATAATCAAAGGAGGCCAGACGGAGTACCAACGTATCAATGAAATGAAAGGTACTAACGCCTCATTTATTTTACCACTCAATTTCCCCTTGGCGCAGGATGTAGAAGATCCTTCAGATGCAAGATTTGTAGCGCTGAATGATATGAAACATTGGGAGTTGGCTCCCACACAACCCGCTGCTTTTGAAAAAGCGGGAATTCCTTTTTGCTTAACAACCTCTGATTTAAGTAGTGTCAGCCAGTTTGGTCGTAACCTTCAAAAGGCAAGAGAATATGGACTCTCTGATACCAAAGCGTTAGAAGCCTTAACAAAAACTCCTGCAGAAATGTTAGGAGTGTATGATAAAGTAGGTAGCCTAGATAAAGGAAAGCTGGCTAATTTTTTAGTAATGAACGGCCCTCTTTTTCAAGATAAAACTGTCCTTCTGCAAAACTGGATTCAGGGAATCAAATACACGATAAAAGAAGATGCAGGAAATGTAGCGGGTACCTATCAATTAATTGTTTCCGCTCCTGCTGGTAAAGAGACTTACACGTTGGAAGTTAAGTCAGCAGGTTCGGCAACCCTTTTTGCAAAAGATACGTTGCTGTCTCGTTTCAGCTTTGATGGCAAACAAGTGAAGATCAATTATGCACCTGCTCCTGTTCGTCAGCGTCCAGTTGCAGATTCTTCCAGAAGAGGAATGGGAGGTCGTTTCCCTGGTATGACTGAGCAGTCGTTACCACTAACTGCTACGCGCCTTAGTGGTATATCCAATGGAAGCGAGTGGAATGGTGTGGGTACTGATTCATTGGGCAATCCATTAACATGGACGGCTTCATTAGTAAAGCAAACCCCTCCAACTCTTGACACGGCGCGTAAAAAAGATATTCCGGCTTTAGGCAAAGTGACGTATCCATTTTTACCTTTTGGTTGGGAAGATGGGCAACAGCCAAAATCTGAAACAATTCTTATTCGCAATGCAACAGTTTGGACAAACGAAAAGCAAGGAGTATTGAAAAATACAGATGTGCTTTTACGTGATGGAAAAATTGCAGCAGTTGGTCAAGCATTGGTTGCTCCTGATGCACGTGTTATAGATGGTACAGGCAAGCATGTCACCGCAGGAATTATTGATGAACATTCTCATATTGCTGCCGCATCAATCAATGAAGGGGGACAATCTGTTACGTCTGAAGTGAGAATTAGTGATAACTTAAATCCAGATGATATCAACATTTATCGTCAGCTAAGTGGCGGTGTTACAACTTCACATATTTTACACGGTTCAGCAAATGTAATTGGTGGACAAACACAGCTGATCAAAATGAGATGGGGTGCAAATGATGAAGGGCTGAAGTTTCGTAACTGGCCAGGTCAAATCAAATTTGCGCTAGGTGAAAATGTAAAGCGTTCGGCTTCTCCCAATGGGAATAATCGTTACCCCGACACACGTATGGGAGTAGAGCAGGTGTTGGTTGATGCATTTACACGTGCAAAAGACTACCAAAAGCAGTGGCAAGAATATGAAACTGCACGCAAGGCGTATGAATTGAACAAGAATAAGAAAACGCTAACACCTCCTGTTGCACCACGCAGAGATTTAGAATTGGATGCCTTAGTTGAAATTTTGGAAAAGCGTCGCTTCATCACCTGTCACTCTTATGTGCAGAGTGAAATCAATGGTGCTATGGAAGTAGCTAATAAAATGGGCTATACAGTCAATACGTTTACCCATATTTTGGAAGGTTATAAGGTGGCTGACAAAATGAAGAAACATGGTTCGTTTGCCTCTACTTTCTCTGATTGGTGGGCGTATAAAATGGAAGTAGAAGATGCTATTCCTTACAATGCTGCAATTATGCAAAAAGTAGGTTTGACCGTTGCAATTAATTCTGATGATGCTGAAATGGCAAGACGCTTAAATCAAGAGGCTGCAAAAATTGTGAAATATGGTGGAGTGACTGAAGAAGAAGCCTTGAAAATGGTGACATTAAATCCTGCAAAGATGTTGCATGTAGAAGATCGCGTAGGTAGTTTGCTTCCTGGTAAAGATGCGGATGTTGTTGTATGGAGTGATCATCCCCTTAGCATCTATGCAAAATCATTATATACGATTGTGGATGGCACTATCTATTTTGATCGTCAAAAAGATGAAGTATTGCAAAAACAAGTTGACCAGGAAAGAACTCGCTTGGTGCGCAAAATGAATGGTGAAAAGCGAAGTGGCGCACCTACCATTCCTGCACAACCCAGCTACCAATTGATGCATACATGTTCTGATCATGGACATAGCCATGGTCTTTTGGTAATTGATAATGATTAATCTACAAATGAATAAACTGATTGTCATGAAAAAGTTTGTAATAAGTTTTTACCTGATTGGAGCGGCCCTTGGTGTATTTGCGCAGGAAACGGTATTGCCTGCAAAAGAGCAAAAGGGTAGTTATTATTTAACCAATGCAACTATTCACGTTGGTAATGGAAAAGTGATTAACAATGGTACCATTAAAGTGACGAATGGAAAAATTGAGGCCGTGGGAGATAATATTGCTATTCCTGCTGGTGCTGATAATGTAACTGACTTAAAAGGCCAGGATCTCTATCCTGGTTTGATTTTACCAACCAGCACCTTAGGATTGATTGAGATCAGCTCCGTACGTGCAACGCAGGATGCCAGAGAGATTGGCGATATGAATCCCAGTGTCCGCTCTATTGTAGCGTACAACACCGATTCTAAAGTGATTAATACATTGCGATCTAATGGAATTCTAATTGCAAACGTTGTGCCTCAAGGAAATTTTGTAGCGGGTACTTCTTCACTTGTGCAGTTAGATGCATGGAACTGGGAAGATGCTGCTTATAAAACAGATGCAGGGTTACATGTGTATATGCCAACATTATTGCCGCGCCCTAGTTTTGGTGGTCGGGGCGGTGGAGGAGGAATGGGCAATTTTGGTGGACAAGGTGGGAGTGATCCTGTAAAAGAGGGGTTAGAAAAAATGGAAGAATTAAAAACATTTTTCCGTGAAGCAAAGGCCTATCAACAATTAACGGATCGAAAAGCCACTAACTTAAAATTTGAAGCAGTAAAGGGATTGTTCGACAGAAAGCAAAAGCTTTACATGCATGCTAATACGACCAAGCAAATTTTGGTTGCACTCGATTTTGTTAAAGAGTTTGGGTTTGATATGGTGATTGTAGGGGGTAGCGAAAGTTATCAGGTTGCTGATTTATTGAAACAACATGAAGTGTCTGTGATTTTACAGCAACCACATAGTTTGCCTACTGCAACAGATGATGATGTGGATCAGCCCTACAAAACAGCTGCACAACTTCAAAAAGCAGGCGTTCTCTTTTCTATTTCAGATGATGATTCTCAAACACGCGGAAGAAATCTTGCCTTCAATGCAGGCACAGCTGCAGCCTATGGTCTGGGTAAAGAAGAAGCATTAGCGGCCATAACACTTAATGCGGCACGTATCATGGGAGTTGCTGATAAAACGGGTAGTATTGAAGTGGGTAAGGATGCTAATATCGTTGTTAGCAGCGGTGATTTACTAGATATGAAAAGTAGCAATGTAACAGCCGCCTTTATCCAAGGAAGAAAAATTGATCTTACCGATAAGCACAAATTGCTCAATGAGCGTTACGAGCAGAAATACGAATTAAAAGCACCACGGAAAGGCTTCTAATCAGAGGTCTTTCCCGTGGCATTGCTTAAACTTCTTGCCGCTTCCACAGGGGCAAGGATCGTTTCTACCAATTTTAGGGCCTGTAGTAACAGGAACAGGTTTATCTTTTTCATCTGCACCATATTCCTGTCCAGCTGCGTCCACTTCTTCTTTGTTTGCGTGCATGCGACTCATGTCTGTTCGCTGCTGACGACCTTCTTTGAGTGAAGCTTGATTACCATCTACAGGGAGACTGGCGTGACAGAGAAAGTTTACAATATTTCTGTTCACATCTGCATTCATGTTCCGGAACAACTGATACGCCTCCATTTTGTAAATAACCAATGGATCTTTTTGTTCCAAGTATGCGGTTTGTACGCTTTGTTTTAAGTCATCCATTGCCCGTAAGTGCTCTTTCCAATTTTCATCAATCACTGCGAGGGTAATAGATCTTTCCAGCGCCTGCGTAAGCTCTGCTCCATTGGAATGAAGCGTTTTATTCAGATTGGCCAGCACATTGTATCCTTTTCTTCCATCTGTAAAGGGTACTACCACATTTTCGATATGATTGCCCTGTGTAAGTCGAATGTTTTTAAATACAGGGATCGCTTGCTTTTGTAATTCCTCTCTTAGTTGATAGTAACGGGAAATAACTTCGTTGTATAATTTTTCAACTAGCTTATTTTCATCTCCTTTTAATAATTCTTCACGCGTAATGGCTGTATCTAAACCAAAGTTTACAATGCAGGCCATTTTAAATCCATCAAAATCTTCTTGTTCTCTAAAGGAACCAACGAGTCCTTCTGCCAATCCAGAAAACGCGGTGTCAATATCTAGTGACAAACGCTCTCCAAATAAAGCATGATTGCGTCTTTTATAAACAGCATTACGCTGCATATTCATGACATCATCATATTCAAGTAATCGCTTACGAATGCCAAAGTTGTTTTCTTCCACTTTCTTTTGCGCACGCTGTATGCTACTACTGATCATACTGTGTTGGATTACATCACCTTCTTTGTAACCCAGTTTATCCATCATACCAGCAATCCGCTCACTGCCGAACATACGCATCAAATCGTCTTCCAGTGATACATAGAACTGACTTGAACCCGGATCGCCTTGTCTTCCTGCACGACCTCTTAACTGACGATCCACACGACGGCTTTCATGTCTTTCTGTACCAATGATAGCTAGACCTCCCGCTTCTTTAACGCCAGGACCTAGTTTGATATCTGTACCACGACCTGCCATGTTAGTGGCAATGGTAACAGCGCCGGCTAAGCCTGCTTCTGCTACAACTTGTGCCTCACGAGCGTGTTGTTTAGCGTTCAAAACATTGTGAGGAATTTTTTTCTGTTGTAGCATGCGACTCAACAACTCACTCACCTCAACAGAAGTAGTACCCACCAGACAAGGTCTTCCTGCATTGCGAAGCACTTCAATTTCGTCAATAACTGCTTTGTATTTTTCGCGCTTCGTTTTGTATACGAGGTCGTCGCGGTCAATACGCGTCATTTTTAAATTAGTAGGAATACTAACCACATCTAGTTTGTAGATACTCCATAATTCTGCTGCCTCTGTTTCTGCTGTACCAGTCATACCGGCCAGCTTATGGTACATGCGGAAATAATTCTGTAACGTGATGGTTGCGTACGTTTGGGTTGCCGCTTCTATTTTCACATTTTCCTTTGCCTCTAATGCTTGATGTAAGCCGTCGCTATATCGGCGGCCCTCCATAATACGTCCCGTTTGCTCATCAACTATTTTAATTGCACCGTCAATGATGACATACTCTACATCTTTTGCAAAAAGAGTGTAGGCTTTTAGCAATTGCTGAACCGTATGAATGCGGTCGGCCTTCATTGCATAGTCATTCAGTGTGGCTTCTTTCTGTTGTAATTTTTCTTCGGCAGGAGACTCGCTTTTTTCAATTTCTGACAAGCGAACACCGATATCTGGCAATACAAAAAACTCAGGATCCTCTCCACTGCGTGTAATGGCAGCTAGTCCTTTATCTGTTAAATCAACGGAGTTATTTTTTTCGTCAATATAAAAGAAGAGTTCCTCATCAACCTGCGGCATAAAGCGCTGCTGATCTTGCAAATAATAATTTTCAGCTTTTTGTAAAATAACTTTAATGCCAGGCTCACTCAGGTATTTGATAACAGGACCATATTTGGGCAAACCACGATGTGCTCTGAATAAAAAGAGTCCACCTAGTTTTGGATCATCTTGTCCTGCTGCAATCAATTTTTTTGCCTCTGTAAGACAGTTGCGAACTACTTTTTCTTGCTCGGCAACTAATTGCTGAATGCGTGGTTTATGAATGTGATATTGTTGTTCGTCTCCTTTAGGTACAGGACCTGATATGATAAGAGGGGTACGCGCGTCATCAATTAAAACCGAGTCTACTTCGTCTACCATCGCGTAATGATGTTTGCGTTGCACCATTTCATCGGGACTGTGAACCATGTTGTCTCTCAGGTAGTCAAAACCAAATTCGTTATTGGTTCCGTAGGTAATATTCGCTCCGTAAGCTTTTCTTCTCTCTTCGCTATTTGGCTGGTGTTTGTCTATGCAATCAACCGTAATTCCAAGCCATTCAAAAAGAGGTCCATTCCATTCTTGGTCACGTCGAGCCAAATAGTCATTGACTGTTACCAAATGAACGCCTTCGCCAGGCAATGCATTTAAATAAGCAGGGAGAGTAGAAACCAATGTTTTACCCTCTCCGGTAGCCATCTCAGAAATTTTTCCTTGATGCAAAACGATACCACCAATCAATTGCACATCATAGTGCACCATGTTCCAAGTAATCGTTCCTCCAGCGGCTGTCCATGAGTTTTTGAAAATGGATTGATCACCCTCTATGCGTACATAGTCTCTGGATACACTGAGATCGCGGTCCATATCCGTAGCTGAAGCAACCAATTCTTTATTTTCCTTAAAGCGTCGAGCAGCTTCTTTCACAACTGCGAATGCTTCTGGCAACAACTGCTCAAGAATTACCTCAATTTCTTTATCTCGTTGTTTGCGAAGCTTATCTACTTCTTGGTAGATAGCATCCCTGCCTGTCAAGTCTGCTGCAGAAAGGGACTCAGCTTCTTGCGTTTGGGACGCAATCTGCGCATTGATGGTTTCCAGGTGCGATTGAATACGGGACCTGAACTCCTGCGTTTTAGACCGAAGCTGGTCATTACTCAGTGATTGATATTGTTCAAAAAAGCGGTTGATGCTGGCCACCAGTGGCTGCACACTACGCACATCTTTTTCAGATTTACTACCGCCGAATAATTTGGAGATATATCCAAGCATAGGGCGGCAAAGATAAGCCAAAAAAACCCCTAAATTTGCACCCCAAACAAGCACCTATGGCAGGCCAGCTCAAAGAAGTAAGAAATCGGATCAAGTCGGTTCAAAGCACCCAGCAAATCACTAAGGCGATGAAGATGGTCAGTGCGGCCAAATTACGTCGTGCACAGGATGCAATTGTACAGATGCGTCCCTACGCTCAAAAATTGCAGGAAATGCTTTCCAATATTGTGAGTAGTAGCGAGTCCGGAGCCGAAATGGCCCTTGCAGCTGAAAGACCGATTGAAAAGGTGCTATTGATTGTAATCAGTAGCGATCGTGGGTTAGCGGGTGCTTTTAATGCCAATGTGGTTAAGTTGACTAAGTCGACTATCGCTGAAAAGTATGCCGATCAGTACAAAAAGGGGAATGTAACTATTTGGAATATTGGAAAGAAAGCTTTTGAGAATTTGTCAAAGGCCAACTACAAAACCAATGCAGCCTATAAGGATATTTTCTTGCAGCTAAGTTTTGAACGTGTGCAGGAAGCTGCTGCGGCTGCCCGTCAGGCCTTTTTAAACAAAGAGTTTGATGTAGTTGAAATTGTCTACAGTCAATTCAAAAATGCAGCCACTCAGCGTTTTGTTGTAGAGCGTTATCTACCAATTCCTCGTACTGAAAAACAAGCAGGGGCTACACAAGCCGATTTCATTTTTGATCCCGAAAAAAACACCTTGGTGGCAGAATTGATGCCCCGCATTTTGAACACGCAACTGTACAAAGCTGTATTGGATTCCAATGCCTCTGAGCATGGAGCCCGCATGACAGCGATGGACAAGGCGAGTGAAAATGCCAATGAAATGCTCCGTTCCTTGAAGATCTCTTACAATAGAGCTCGTCAGGCTGCTATTACAACTGAGTTGACTGAAATCGTTAGTGGTGCAGCTGCGTTGCAGGGCTAATTTGATTGTGCAGAATTTTATTGTGATTCATTCGCTCTTCTTTGTATTTTCAAGAACTTAATTATGCCTGAACTATCCCATATTATCCCTCACGTTGAAGCGTTGATTTTTGCTAGTGATCGTCCATTGACCACGTTGGAATTGACTGAATATGTCAACAACGCACTAGGCTTTTTGGAAGATCGTACAACCATGGATCAGGTAGAAGCCGCAATTGAAGGGATCGTCGAAAAATATTCTTCCGAGTTTTATCCCTTTGAAGTGATTCAAAGTGGTGGGGGATGGCAGTTTCTTTCTAAGAAAGACTTTCATAAAACAATTGCCCAACTCAATGGAGACAAATTTTTAAAGCGCCTGTCTCCTGCTTCTCTGGAAACACTCTCCATAATTGCCTATAAGCAACCCGTTACAAAAGGTGAAATAGAGTCCATTCGCGGAGTGAGTTCGGATTATGCGGTACAAAAATTATTGGAGAAAGAATTGATCGTTATTTCTGGTCGCAATGAAAAGTTGCCAGGTCATCCATTGGTGTATTCCACCTCCAGAAACTTTATGGATTACTTCGGAATCAATTCTGCCGAAGACCTCCCAAAGATCAAGGAGGTGCTTGCTGAACAGTTGGTAGAACCTACGATTGTCTCATCCATCGACGAGACCCCTGCTGATTCAACAGCTACTCCCGAAGAAGAAAGCTGATCTTGTTATCTTCGTTTCATGTCTCAGTTGTCTCCTCAAGTATTACTCGAAGCTGCTAGCCGCTACGGAACTCCGTTGTACTGCTATGACGCTAATCAGATTAGCGAACAATATGCAAAACTGAAAGCTGCGTTTGCTGGTTGTGATGCACGCTTTTTTTATGCAGCAAAGGCGCTCACTAATCAACACATATTAAAACATATCCTTTCACTCGGCTGCTCTGTAGATTGTAGTTCCATCAATGAATTAAAATTAGCACAGCTTGCAGGCTTTCAGTCCGGTCAAATTTTATATACTTCCAATAGCGTTGATTTTTCAGAAATTGAAGAAGCAGTTTCATTGGGAGCTTTTGTAAATGTGGACAGTTTGTCTGCACTGGAGAAATTCGGAAAAAAATATGGTAATTCCTATCCACTCGGATTGCGACTGCGTCCTAATATCATGGCGGGAGGAAATTTGAAAATTTCAACAGGGCATGCGGATAGTAAATTTGGAATTCCTGTAGAACAGCTGGAGCGTATTCTTGAATTGGTTCGTCAATATGATATTCGAATTCACACCTTGCATATTCATACAGGGAGTGAGATCAAGGAGGCCAGCGTTTTTATTCAGGGCGTCCATTTTTTATTGTCTCTGGCACCCTCTTTTTCGCATTTAAAAGTAATTGACCTCGGGGGAGGCTTTAAGGTTCCTTATCATCCCTCAGAAAAAGGAACTGATTTAGTAGAAATCAGTAATTCTTTACGCGAAATAGTTGCTGGGCACACTCAGCAAACCGGGCAGTCATTACAGGTATGGTTTGAACCTGGTAAGTTTTTAGTTTGTGAGTCGGGATATTTGTTGACCAAAGTGAATGTGATTAAAAATAATGGTTCATATTCTTTCGCGGGGGTGGACACTGGACTTAACCATTTGATACGTCCGATGCTCTATGAGGCGTATCATGTAATAGAGAATTGCAGTAATCCAACAGGCTCTTTAAAAAAATACCAAGTAGTTGGAAATATTTGCGAAACAGATACGCTAGGTGCGGATCGGGAGTTACCAGAAGTAGCAGAAGGTGATATACTCGTGATCAGAAATGCAGGCGCCTATGGCTTTGAAATGTCTTCACAATACAATGCTCGATTTAGACCTGCTGAAGTGCTTGTTGAAAATGGAGGCATTCGTTTGATTAGACGAAGAGAAACAATAGATGATTTGCTCCGGACGCAGGAAAACTTTAAACAATAAATATGGATGAATTTATTAAGCTAGTTAGTCATCCATTTCGATTTCGATTTTTTCTTTTTTTGAAACTGCCTGCTGCTTTTTTAGCAGGCGTTCGTTTAAAATTAGTCTCACCGCATCGAGCAGAGGCAACTGTACGTTTTCAGCATTGGACTAAAAACCCCTTTCGGTCCACCTATTTTGCCTGTTTAGGTATGGCCGCAGAGATGAGTACGGGTATTTTAGCCATGGCACATCTCTATAAACGAAGGCCTGCCATTTCTATGTTGGTTACTCGAATCGAATCTGATTTTTATAAAAAAGCTGTGGGTATTACCACTTTTTCATGTGATCAAGGAGATATGTTGCGGCAGGCCATTGATAAAACAGCTGCAACAGGGGAGGCCGTCGAGTTAGTTGCAACTAGTATTGGTAGAAATGATGAAGGGGCGGAAATAGCTCGTTTCAAAATCACCTGGTCCTTCAAGAGAAAGGCCTAACTTACTATTACTTTAATTTTTTATCATGAAGATTAGTTTTCATGGTGCCGCCAGAACGGTTACCGGTTCAAAGCATTTAATTGAATTGCCATCTGGTAAGCGATTATTGTTAGACTGTGGTTTGTTTCAGGGGTTGGGGAAAGACACAGATAAATTCAATAGAACATTTGGATTTGATCCGGCAAAAGTTGACGCCATGATTTTAAGCCATGCCCATATCGATCATGCTGGCTTGATTCCAAAATTAGTCGAAGAAGGTTTCAGAGGAAGAATTTGGTGTACACCTGCCACGCGCGAGTTAGCAATGGTATTATTGGAAGATTCAGCACAGATTCAGGAAGATGAAATCCGTTATTCGAACAAGCGAAGGAAGCAACTGAACCAACCACTGCTTTATCCTTTGTATACTAAGGTGCAGGCGCAGGCATCTTTTGAATATTTCTCAACAGCCGAGTACGATACTTGGTTCAACGTGCTAGAGGGAGTAGATGCACAATTCACAGATGCCGGGCATATTATTGGAAGTGCTGCCGTGCATGTAAAAATTACAAATGATAAAGGAGAACAAAAAAGGCTAAGCTTCAGTGGTGATGTAGGGAGGTATCGGGATGCCATTCTCCGATCACCTGCAGTTTTTCCACCTGCCGATGTCATTATTTTGGAGTCAACTTATGGCAATAAGTTGCATCCCATGCACACTTCTACGCCAGAAATGTTGCTAGAGTGGATAGAAAAAATTTGTATTCAAAAAAGCGGTAAGCTTATTATCCCAGCTTTTAGCGTAGGACGAACACAGGAACTCTTGTATCAATTAAATCAATTAGAGATTGAGCGAAGGCTCCCACCTATACCTTTCTATGTTGATAGCCCGCTGAGCATCGAAGCCTCGGAAATCGTGAAACATTATCCCAATTATTTTAATCGAACTATTCAAAAGGTTATGGAAAGAGACCAAGATCCCTTTGATTTTCCAGGTCTTCATTATATCCGAACCGTCGAACAGTCAAAACAACTGAATTTTATCAACGGGCCCATGGTTATTATTTCAGCAAGTGGGATGGCAGATGCAGGTAGGGTGAAGCACCATATCAGTAACAATATCGAAAACTCAAGAAATGGCATACTCTTTACCGGTTACTGCGAGCCTCATTCTTTGGGTGGTCGGTTATTAGCTGGCAGTAAAGAGGTCTCCATTTATGGGGTCGCGCATGAAGTACACGCGGCAATTGGGGCAATTCCCAGCATGAGTGCACATGGGGACTATGAGGATCTTTGCCAGTGGCTGGCTGTTCAAAACCCTGCAGCGGTTGCTCAACTCTTTTTGGTGCATGGTGAATATCCTGTTCAGGTTGACTTTGCAGAGCGCTTACACAAAAAGGGGTTCCCGCTGGTTGAAATACCTGAACTACACAGCACTTTCAAGCTAGGCTAAAAAATTACCCCTCAGGACTTTAAGCCGAGAGGGGTATGATCAAATTGGATAAGGTAAAGGTTATTGAGGGTCCCCATTCAGGGTGCAGGTGTAAAATTAGACTCCTTATTTTTTGATAAGATAAAATCAGTACTGAAACGGGTACTGTTACAGGTTATTTCCTAATATGCGCTGGATTCCTTATTTTTACAAAACAGGTTAATAACCTATTTAAAATACTGTATATCAATAAAATAGTTAAAATATTATCTATAAATCTTTTGTCAGTGCTTTTTGCAGCCACATGTGCAGCACAGTTTGGAAATGATTCTGTCATTCTAGTAAAAAGTAACCCATTTTTTCTTGATTTAATCAAAAAGAAGTACAGTCATTCAGCTGTTTACTCAGGGGATATAAAACTATATGCCAAAGGCGAAAATTTTATACCATTTCCACATCCTGGGGAGTTTATATCACTCCCTTCTGTGGGTTTCTTTTTTCATTTATATAATACAGGTAGAATTTACAAACTTGATACTTCTTCACTGCTTGATTCCTTTTTGCTCTTTAAAAGAATCGATCGAACAGTTAATTTCTATTATAACATTGGTTCTTTTCTCTTTGGTCACGAAAAACAGATTTTTGATTTTGGCGGGTATGGCTTTTGGAAGAGTAATGGGTTAATGAGAAAGTATAATTATCAAGATAAAGAGTGGGATATAGTAGAGTTAAACAAGGAGATTTTTCCTCCTAGCACAATTTCTGACAGCTATGTTACGTGGGTTGACTCTAGCCAAAGATTTCTTTATGTGCCCTATCAAGAGATTAGGAATGACGGACTTTCCTCTTTAGGAGAAAATGATGAATTAGAGATGAAGTCTCATCGATTGAATTTTAATAATTATGAGTGGGAGGAATTAGGGGAGCTTGATGAGCAAGTTTTTGAAAATATGAAATTTGCAAGCCATATTTTTCATTCTAAAAAAGGTTTATTACTTATTTATACGAATCGAGTTTATTGGGTTGATTATTTGAACAATCAATTAAAGGTAACTTTCGATCCAACATTAAGCCAAACGATTTTACGTATACAGCGCTACATGTTACGATATTGGAACAATGAACACATATATTGGTTTAATCCTGTAAATGGCACATACGATTCAGTTCGTATCGAATTGTCTAAATTCCGTTATGATGGGCAAGTAATTTGGAAAAAGTCATTTCATTTAAAAGAGTTCATTTTAATGGCTGCACTTATTATTGTACTTGCAATTTTCTTTCTTATTCAGTTTCGTTCTTCAAAAAAGCCAGTAGATACTAATGAAGAATTTATTGAACATGGGGCTCCTTTTTCGGGTACAGAACTTGCACTCCTTTCTCTACTTTTATCAAAACATAAAATTGGTAAAACTGCCACAATTCCTGAAATCAATTATGTGCTTGGTTTGAAAGATAAAAACCACGGCATGCAGAAAAAAGTTCGAAGCGAGATCATTAATAAGATCAATGAAAAATATTTACTGATCAGCAAGGGCAAGGAAATGCTAATTCAGAATATTCGGAGTGAGTCTGATAAACGGTTTTTTGAGTACCTGATTAATCCAGAGCTGGTCGAACACCTTCGTAAATTGACGGCTCAGTCCACGTAAAATTGCTATCTTTACGCCCCCAAAATGGGAATGCCGGGGTAGCTCAGCTGGTTAGAGCACAGGATTCATAACCCTGAGGTCGGCAGTTCAAGTCTGCTCCCCGGTACTGGTATTTTTGAAAATAATATCAATGGCCCTGGATGTTGATACTGGGCCATTGATATGTCATTAGAGAATTGGTATCAACATTTAGTTTTCTTCGATAAGTTGGCATGTCAGCTTGCCCGAAGCTCGTCCATTTAACAGTCTAAACAAACTTTACGGCCTGCATATGGCTAATCGGATATGTAGATATCGGCAATAACTCTTGCTGAATAATGGTTGGCAATAACAGTATTCCACCCCATACTTCGATATTGCTTTCTAAGTAGTCTTGACTGTGCGGCATCTCCTGGAGTTTGCCAGATTACCTCCAGCATGGGGTAGGATAAATACAGGTCATCCACCGTAGCAGTGAAAAAAAAGCTAAAACTAGTTGACGTTTCTTTGAATCTATCATAAGGAAGCTCTGCAACTGGGAAAAATAGTTTTATTTGAATCTGCAGTGAGTCCATTAGTTTAGAAAAGGGTTGTCCTATGTATTGTGCTTTGTTCTGGACAATGGTTTGAAGATAGGCAAGTGTGTCAGGAACGCCAGTTTGAGCTTTTAAGTTTGATCGGGTTGTAAAGGTGAGTGCTAAAGCTAAGATGATAATACTTTTCATAGTCTCTTATTTTTTTAGTTAATACTTTATAGGCATTCCTGCGTATATATTTTTTTATTGGGTTTAGTAGGATGTAGGCTTGTTGTTACGATGATGGGTTTAAAGTTACCCGCCGCATCTTTTTTGTTTAGGGTTACTCCTGTTTGAAATTGATTTAAAACTGCTGCCATTGCTTTTTCGTAGGCAAGATGTATGTTCTCTGGGTATGACTCGTATAATTCTTCAAAATACTTTTTTGCTGCTAAAAATGCCTTGCCAATAACTGAATTCCTATTCCATTTTTCACCATCTAAAAATTGACTTTGAGTTGCTAAAAATGCAGCTGCCTGAGTTTGGTTTGTGATTGTAATTGCATATTGGTTCCCATTTGAAGCTGCTACAAAGTTTCCCAAAAAGTGATGAGCATCTTCTGGATAATCATTTCTATACTGTAAAAAACTATAGATGTCTGCGGCGGAATGAGCAGCATATCCAATGTTAGGATGTGTATGCAATGTAGCTGCTAAGGCCTCTAACCTTCTGGGATTTACAATAATATTTATTGATGAATCAGTGCCTGTTTGAGGCGGATCGCATCTATATCCTGAAATTGTTGTATCACTAACGTTATTAGGGTTAATTGAGTACATCTTATAAATAGGGAATCCTTTTTCTTTTATTTCTGTGGCCAAATTTGAAATAGAATTTAATACTGAATCTGCTTTACTTGTAATATAAATTGAGTCCATCTGTTTTGCTGCATTTTGTGCAGTAATGCAAGGACCTTGTGTGTAGGTACCCCAACCTCCCGTTCCACTCCAACCTGTCTCACACCCATACGTAGCTGTCTGCCCCCGTTGATAAGAAGTGGTTCCAGGGCAAGGACTGGGAGAGCCACCTCCGGGATTGCCAGTGCCTCCTGATCCACCAGAGGAGCCACCTCCAGTTCCGCCGGATATGCTACCATTATCACCTGTACTCCAATTGCTATAGCAATAGGTGTATGTGTTGCAAATTGGTGCTGGCATTAAAGTTGTGCGGTTCCCTGAACTTATGTTTTGACATACAGTGTAATCCAAACAGGTTACGCTAGCTACTTCGCTATTACCTCTGCCTGATAGGGAAGAGGGCGTGTTTAAAATCTTTAACTTCTTTAGTCCCCCGTTTGCCACATGTGTGGTTGGGAAGAGGCTGGTATCTGTAATGTTGAATTCGGTATACCCAAAGGTTTTGTAGTCTAGGAACATGAAAAACACTGCGTGGGCCTCTGCCGTTGAATCAACAATAGGAGAACCATGCGTTTTGTATCGATACTCCCAGTCAGACCGATATGCAAATGTGGTATCATTTGGATAAACAGAAATAACAAGTGAAGCATTTACATAATTTTGAGAGTCTCTTACAAATGGAACAAAATAGATAGTTAGGAGTGAGTCTGATGCGCCCCTACCGCTGATTTCACTTTTACTTTTAATCGTTATCATTTTTTCCCACCTCGGAAAACCTATAATTTTTGTAGTTTTTTCAACAAAACTTTTGCTTCGGTTTTGTCTGATTAAAAAGTCAACCAGCTTGCCCTCCGTTGAATCACCAGTCCTGTTAGTAAAGAAAAATTTTCTTTCGAGACTAGATAACTCTTTTTCTATTGAAATAACTTGATCTGATTTCTTGCAGGATTGAAATAGCAGGGTCAAGAGGGTAATAATTATGAGGTTAGAATGATATCTATTAAATATCTGCATCGTAGGATGGGTTTTGGAATAAGTAAATTAAAATCTTTTCAATTTTACTTGTATGGTAAAAATTAATTTCTGTTACTAATTGCTTAAGCGTGTACTTTTCGTAAAGAGCTAAATATCAACCAGTAAAATCAAGAAAATCATCAATACGGAAGTTAGATAATCGTCCTATCTCCGGTACCCTGTTATTTTAGAAAATAACATTTGAAAGGCCCTGGATGTTGATCCGGGGCCTTTCAAATGTTAAGATACTTTAATAACGTCTATAGATTTTTTTAAAGTATTTATATCTAGCTTTTGCCAAGCTATCAAGCCATTTGCTATTATATGCTTCTATCGCGTAGGCAATAACATATTTACCTTCAGCGCCCTCGGCAACTCTCCCTATTCTTTCAATGGAATCTTTAGTAAGTTTTACATTAGCCTCTTTTGCAAAGTCGTTTATTAATTTTAAATCCTCAGGGTATAGGATTGGCTCACCATATCCACTGAATTGATTATCTACTATCGACTTAATGGCCTCTGAATTGTTGAAACCCTCCTTTAGCACGCTAGAGAAGTAAGCCATTTTAAATACTCGTAAGTAAATATTTTTCATTTCTTTTTTTTGCCCACCTTGATAGGTTGCTTTACAGCCTAAAAGAAGTAAGCAAAAGATTAGATAACTACTGATTTTTCTCACACTATGAATTTACTGAAGTTCCCAAATAAATATTTCTTTAAATTTGTTTTGGTAACCCTCAAACTTGAGCCTTGAGAAGGCTTTCTATTGCAAATCCCCGGTACGCTGTTATTTTAGAAAACAGCATCGTATAAGGCCATCTAAACAGGAGGGGCTTTATTTTTTCATTGAATGGGCCTCAGATTTTTTTAAGGGACTCAATTAAAGAAGGTAGGTAACTATTTCTGATGTCCCATACGATACCAAAATCAATACCCATATAGTCATGTACAATTCTGTTTCGGAATCCTCTAATCTTGTGCCAGTCTATTGATGGATATTCTTCTTTAAACTTATCTGGTAAACGATTTGCAGCCTCCCCAATGATCTCAAAATTTCGAATGACGGCATCGATCGTTTTCGAGTCTTTTAAAAACTCTTCAAAACTCATGTAACTGGTATACTGTAAGATTTTGTTGCAACTATCTAAAATGTCATTGATAAGGAGCGCAGGGTTCCTTTTAGACATAAATAATCTCTTTTTCTATTGCTGCGTAGTATTGTGGCTTGATGCCTTTTCTGGATACGAGATCAATTTTTGTTTGCATTTTCTGTTCCAAAAAGTCAGCCAAATCTATAAAAGAAATACCGATGGGCTGGTCGAAGTCAACAATTAGGTCAATATCACTTTCCTTAGTAAAATCAGCTCTAACGGCCGATCCAAAAATGCCAATAGATTTGACATGAAAAGCCTTCTCAAGCTCAGGTTTGAGGGTTGACAAAACAGATTTTATGGAAGCCAAATCTCTCATTCTTTACAAAGATAATAAATGTGGGCTCAGCTGTCAATACCTGATCTCTTTGCTCCCATAATGGCTTAACCATCAGACAGTAAAGTCCAGCAAATCGACCAGGAGGAAGTTAGATAATCGTCCTATCTCCGGTACCCTGTTATTTTAGAAAATAACATTTGAAAGGCCCTGGATGTTGATCCGGGGCTTTTATAATTTTCCTGGCTACTACACACTTTACTTTTTGAGTAATGACCTAAAACTGAGCAAGAAAGATTGCCGTCATTGAGATGCTATTTTGTTGCTTGTATGTTTACGCTTCAAATTATATATCATGAAGCTTAAACAGATTTTCATTGCCCTATCGTTAACGGCATTCCTTACCTCCTGTGACAAAGACGAAACTCCTCAAGCAACTTCTTCAGTTAATGTGATCCATGCTTCTCCGGATGCACCTGGCGTTGATTTATTGGTTGATAATCTTAAGGTAAATACAGCCGCCCTAAACTTTCCCGAGGCTACTGGCTATTTAAAAGTTTCTGCCGGCACCCGTAATATTAAAATAAATGCAACAGGTACAAATAATTCAGTGATTAACGCAAACTTGACTTTTTCAGCTGATAAATATTATTCAGTATTTGCGTATAATCAATTAGCTTCTATTGCTGCTATTTTAGTTGAAGATAATCTTGAAGTGCCAGCAACCGGGCAAGCGCATATTAGGTTTTTTCATCTTTCACCTGATGCTCCAGCGGTTACGGTTGGTACCCTTTCTGGAACAACCTTTACTCCTGTATTTGCGAATCGCAGTTTTGAAACACAGACTACCGCCAGTGCTAATCAAAGTTTTACTCCAGTTGCTGCGGGTACCTATACGTTTGATGTCCAGGCGAATGGTGCCTCAGTGTTAACCCTTTCGAATATTGTGTTACAAGCGGGTAAAATCTACACAGTTTTTGCAAAAGGTTTAGTAAGTGGAGCGGGGTCTCAGGCGCTTGGTGCTCAAATCGTGACACATAATTAGAAGCCTCACTCAAATTAGTTACAAAAGGACCTTTTTACTTTACTCCTGTACTTTTTGGTAGACAACTTTTATGGAAAGTATTTACTGTGTTTTTTTAAGTATAGCATTTAATTGGTAGGTAACTGATGCTGTTAGATAGTTAGCACTTTTGGTGTATTCGTTTCCTTTAAAGAAAACAGGCTCTTTGGATTGCAAAGTCCTCCACTCAATTCTACAAATAAGGGATGGTTTTGGTAAAAAGTCGAAATTGATAGATTGGCTGTTCGTGCTGACGGCTAATCCATTTACTGGTTTTGTAATGACTTGGTGAGGATCTGCATAGCGCTCCATTCGAAAAGATGCTCTCCATTTTTCTGAAGCGGAGTACTGAGTAATGAGAACAGGTGAGTGCCAAATGAAATAACTAGTTGAACTCCTAGCTTTTTGCTCCATTCCAATATCGAGTCCTATCGTATAAGCCCACTTACCTTTTTTGCCTTGCCAATAGAAGTTATTGAAGTATCTCCATTTTCTTGTACTGTCAGGGTGATCTGTGCCAGTCCAAAAACTCCAATTCAATTTGCTTTGGTTTGAAAAAGTATGTATCCACTGCCAACCAAGTGAGGGGATAGAATTGTTTTTTTGTGGAGCAATCCGTTGCCATCCTGTGAGTGCATAGAAGCTTAAGTCGTTTCTAACATTAATTGGATAATTTACGCGTACCCCAGTTAGAAAGTAAGGAGAGTTTTCTGCTAACAGTGAGCGAGTTAATGTGGCGTTATCAAATGCATTCACACTTTCAAATCCAATATAAGAAGGGAAAACGCCAGCATCCACCCAAATTTTCTTCTTTTTATTAAGCTTGAATCCAACGAAGGCTCGATTGATTGGTTGCAGATACGCTGGTTCTGCGCTATAATTATCAGTTACATAGGTTCCCTTGTGAAAAGAAAGACTGAACCGAAAATCAGTGGCAGAATACTCAACACCTACGGCTGCCTGATTGAACGCAATTTTTCTAATTCTGTTATGATTGAATTGAAAATCAGAAATTTTCTGTCCGGTTAGTAGGTTTTGATTAAAACCAAAATAAACATCACCATAAGTAGTAAGTTTCCAAGTGCCATTTGTTGAGGAGTCAGCATTTTGTTGACCAAGAAGAAACAAAGGAATAAAACTGAAAAATAATTGGGCCAGGACACGATTTAAATGCATTTTCAAATTTAAGCCGCATTCATTTATCCAGCTGTCCTTCATCAAATTAGTTCTTTCCCATCACCGTGCCAGACCAATCAGGATCTGCAGCGCCAACCCATTTTCCGGTATTACTACGAGTGGCCGCCTGTACTCTCCCGAATTGTGCCATTTTTGAAACAACCTCTGAGGTAGTATTTTTTCTTTTTAATTCATTTAATGTTTCAGAGTTTTCCCAAAATATGCCAGGATGGTTTTCGATCAGTAATTTATCTGACAATTGAAAAACCCTAGCTGCAGAAATTGCTTGATCAAGTGGAAGATCTCTGTCAATAAACCGACTGATTGTTTGCACTACAGCAGGAACAATTCGCGCACCTCCTGCCGCACCTAAGGCAAGAAAAGGTTTTCCGTCTTTATAAATGATTACGGGAGAAATATGGGAAGACGCACGTTCTCCGGGACTCATTTTACCAAGATAAGGCCCCATTGTTGTGGCAAGCATAAATCCGCCTTTTTCAGAGGCAACCTTTGAACCCATGGTGGGGCCTAAGGATTGAGTAAGACTAATTATATTTCCTTGGACATCTGCAGCTACTAAATGAGTGGTATGCCCATTTTGAGAATCAGAGGATGGAACGATAGTTGTAGCTCTCTTAATTAATAATGTGTCTTCCGCCCATCTCTTCTTAGCAAAATCAGATTTTGTCAAAAGTGTTTCATTTGATTTAAGATATTTTCTGTCTTCATATGCCAATGCATGGGCTTTGGCATGGTGGAGAAGAAAATCTGCTTCACTACAGTTTCTCAAATCTACCTGGTCTAGCATTTGTAGCATTTCAATAACAACTGCACCATAAGAGGGCATTCCTAGTGAAAAAATTTCATAGCCCTTATAGTTTCCTTTGTGGATTGTTGAATTTTGTGTTTTGTAGTTAGCTAAATCAGACAAGCTCAGGTTTCCTCCACCTGATTGAATCTCTTTTGAAAGATTGGCAGCTGTGGGGCCCATATAGAAAGATTTGCCTTTATCTACTGCAATTTCTTCAAGGGTAGAAGCGAGGGCTGGTTGAACAAATAATTCGCCTGCCTTAAGCAGTGAATCATTTTTAAAAAAATGTTTTATGGTGGAGGGGAATAGTAGAAGTTCTTTTTTTACAGATTTAATTCGATCTGCCTCATCTTTTAACAATTGAAATCCATTTTTTGCATAGTTAATTGCAGGGCCCATGACAACTTCGAGCGGCAGCACCCCGCCAGCTTGATGTAACTCAATAAGTCCTTTGACAACTCCAGGGACACCAATAGTTGTATAACCATCCTCCTCTTTCGCTTCTGCGGGATTGAATTTTTCCGGCACCTGCGTAGTCGCATCTAAGCCTTTAATTTTCCCCTTAGCATTTCTATGAATTACTTGCAGCCTTCCTCCAAGTCCGCTCATGGAAGGTTCAACAACGCTTAAGGTGAATGCCGCTGCAGCAATTGCATCATAGGCATTCCCTCCCTTTTCATACATGGCTTCACCAGCTTTGGTAGCAAATGGATTAGCGCTTGCAATGATAGAGGAAGCGCTATCAATTTTTTGCTGTCCATATGAATAAAGCGATAGGAATAGGACTACAAGAAGTAGAGACTTTTTCATGGTAGCTTTTTTAACATGAGGGTGTCTTCGAGATTTTTTACAAGTATACTTTTCTCATTGATTAATTGACGCAAATGAGCAGGATATAAGCTATCTATCAAAATATTTTTTAATCTGAATTCTTGCATATCTCCATTTTTTTGTTTCCAGCGAATGATCTTGCATTTGCATTCAGCGTTCTCTACTGAATTTAAAATTTCTTGCAATTCACCTCCTTCGCCAATTTTTTTATAGACTTCTCTAATTCCAATTACTCTATTTTTATCTCCAACGTCAAAATTCCACGAAGCTGAAATTACATTCAAATATTCTTTGCTTGTATCAAGTTCTAAGATGCTATGTCTAGGTGAAAGCACTTTTTGATCAAGGGTTAATAGCCTGGAATGAATGGAAATAGTGTTTGGGTTTTCAAATTGTGCAAATCCAGTGTGGTTAAAACTAGCCCCGTATCTTTTGTAAGTGAAATACCCGTTTGTTTCTTTGAATTCAGAGATGTTCAACACCACTTTGTTGGCTCGATCTGGATCAGATAGTCTCGCTTGTGGTGAACCACTGTAACAAAGCCAGATCCCTTCTAGCTCTTTTTTTTCTTTAGTAGTGATAGGGAAGGGGGTTATGTTGAAGTCGTTTTTTAAAGCAATTATTTCATCTCGTTTTTTATTTACGTTATTAATTGAAACGAGCACGGTTATGCTAAGAATAAAAATGATAAAACCCGCAATAATCCAATTGTTTCTTAATTGCGATTTTGCATTTTTCTTGGCTTTAGACAACTCTGCTTTTAGCTGATGGTTATCTTTAATAATTGAGTAACTGTTTGATTGTGATTCAGCCCCTTGCTCTGCAAGCAGCTCTAGATCGACAGGATTGGATTCAAAGGCTTTACGGCCCATGCCATATAAATAAATATAACAGGTGTCTACTAAAAATGTGCGGGGATTAGCCACTAATCCCATTAATGCATCTCTCACTTGACCCCCCGTTATATCATATTTTCTAAAAGGGTATTCTTTCTCCTTTTTGTCTGTGTCTGCTTCATATGGCTGATGGCCATATTGGGAAGAGGTAAATGGCAGCTGATTACTTATCTCACTCAATATTGCTGAGAGCGGTTCGTAGTTCTTCCTATTCGTGTTTTTTACTAGTTGAACACCATTTTCCTGTTCAAATTTTTCGATACAGC
>JBJOGP010000015.1:0-33914 GCA_046048175.1 Bacteroidota bacterium | reverse complement strand
AGGGTTTATTCAAATAATTCTCTTTAAACTCTTCACATACTACTTTTCGCTGTGTAGCTAAACTTTTCTCATTAAAGGCCAACGACAACATGCGGTCGCTCTCTAACCAAAAAGCAGTTTCCAAATTATCCGCGGGTAGCTGGATATAATAGTTAGTCAAATCATTGGTCGTATAGGCATTATTTTCTCCGCCTGCCATTTGCAAGGGTTCATCATAGTCGGGGATGTTCACAGAACCCCCAAACATCAAATGCTCAAATAAATGCGCAAAGCCAGTTTGTTTAGGATTTTCATCACGAGCCCCGACATCATACAACACATTCACAACCGCCATAGGCGTTGAGACGTCGGTATGCACTAATACACGTAAACCGTTTTGTAATACGAAGCGTTCAAATTGTATCATGAGTCTACAAAGTTAACTCATACCAAGGGTTTCTTGCCTATGAACTGTAACTTTGCAATATGCATACAGATGAACTGCTCCAGCGTGCCCTGCAATTTGAATTTTTAACCAAAGAAGAGGGGCTTCACTTATTTACCAAAGCTCCCTTACCTGATTTAATGAATGTTGCAGATGAGCTACGAAAACTGCAAGTACCACATGGTAAAGTAACCTGGCAGATTGATCGAAATGTAAATACCACCAACGTGTGTATTGCCAATTGTAAGTTTTGCAATTTTTATCGCATCCCCGGACACCCAGAGGCGTACATCACCAACATGGATACGTATCGAAAAAAAATTAAAGAGACCATTCGGTACGGGGGAGATCAACTGTTGTTGCAAGGTGGACACCATCCAGAATTAGGTCTTCAGTTTTATGTGGATTCGTTTCGCGCTATCAAGGCAGAATTTCCGGATATACGTTTGCATGCATTAGGCCCTCCCGAAATTGCTCACATCACAAAATTGGAAAAAAGTACACATCACGAAGTATTAAAAGCTTTACAAGAAGCCGGCTTAGATTCTTTACCCGGAGCTGGAGCAGAAATATTAGTAGACAGAGTACGTCGGTTAGTATCCAACGGGAAATGTGGTGCACAAGAATGGTTGGACGTCATGCATGAAGCGCATAAATTGAATATTACCACTTCTGCTACCATGATGTTTGGTCATGTGGAAACCCTTGAAGAACGATTTGAGCATTTGATCAAAATTCGTGAAGTACAATCGCGTAAACCTGATTTTGCAAAAGGCTTTTTGGCATTTATTCCTTGGACATTTCAGGATGTAGATACTTTGTTGGCCGAGATCCGTGGAGTACACAACCTTACTACAAAAGAAGAATACATCCGTATGATTTCGATTAGCCGAATCATGCTCCCGAATGTAAAAAATATACAAGCCAGTTGGCTAACTGTTGGAAAAGAAACTGCAGGAGTTTGCTTACATGCTGGTGCGAATGACTATGGGTCGATTATGATTGAAGAAAATGTTGTAAGTGCAGCAGGTGCACCTCATCGATTTACTTCACGTACTATTCAAGAAGCTATTCGCGAAGCGGGATTTGAACCACAGTTACGCAACCAGGAATATGAGTGGAGAGAATTACCTGCTGAAATGGAAGAGCAGGTTATCAATTATTAATAGTTCACTAGCCTTTCGACCGCCTGCTCAATTGTTTCTTTTTTCTTTGAGAAGCAAAAACGAAGCACTTTGTCGTCTTTTCCATTGGCATAAAATGCAGATACAGGAATAGTAGTGACACCTGCCTCCTTTGTTAAGCGAACTGCAAAATCCATATCACCTTCCTCGCTGATCTGATCATATTTTGCACAAATGAAATAACTGCCATAGCTAGACAATAGTGTAAATCTTGTGGCTTTCATTTGGTCAATAAAAAAGTCTCTTTTTTGTTGCATCAAATCAGAAAGCGTCAGATAAGCATCTCTGTTTTGCAAAAAAGAAGCCAGCGCAACCTGCGTAGGCGTAAAACAACTGAATGCATTAAACTGATGAATTTTTCTAAATTCTTTCATCAACGTTGCGGGTGCAATACAATAGCCGAGCTTCCATCCAGTACAGTTGTATACTTTCCCAAATGAAAAACAAACAAAGCTTCTTGCAAATAGATCAGGATAGCGAAGAATACTCTGATGCGCAATACCATCAAAAATCAAATGCTCATATACCTCGTCACTTAATAGTAGAATAGAAGTTCCCTCAACTGTTTTTCTAAGTTCTTCAATATCTGTCGCGCTGATTACAGCTCCGGTTGGATTATGGGGAGAGTTGATGAGAATGGCACGTGTACGCGGCGTAATTGCTGCACGCACTGCATTCCAATCTATATGATAATAAGGATACACTAATGGAATACGAACCGCTTTTGCCCCGTTCACTTCGATATTAGGAATATAGCTGTCATAAGCAGGTTCAAATAGTATCACTTCGTCGCCGGGTTGTAAAAAAGAAGTAAAGGCAGAATAAATCGCATAAGTACCGCCGGGTGTGATCGTGATTTCAGAATCGGGATTTACACGTGAGCCATATAAATAATGAACTTTTTCCGCAATGGCTTCGCGCAAAGGCATCCATCCAGGCATAGGCGCATATTGATTATACTGATTGCGCATAGCCTTTGCCACCAATTCGATCAGCTCCTCGTTCATTGGAAAATCAGGGAACCCCTGACCCAGGTTTACGGCCTTATGCTCGGCAGCTAAGGCACTCATCGTTGCGAAGATGGTAGTACCAACCGCAGGAAGTTTGGATGTGATTTGCATGAAACTTATAAATAATGTTCGCCCATGTTTCTTTTAACCTCTGCCACATACTCTTTGATCTGCTGCTCTTTTTCTTTTTTGCAAATCAACAATACATCTTCAGTATCTACAATGATATAATCACGTAATCCTTGCAACAAAACCAATTTTTTGTCGGGTGCATGTACCATGCAATTATTAGCATCTACCACCATAACTTGTTTACCTACTACTGCATTGCCAAAATAATCTTTATCCATATTGTCCCAGGCACTATTCCAAGTACCCAAATCACTCCATCCAAAACTAGCAGGGATCACAAACACATTGGATGCTTTTTCCATTACTCCAAAATCAACAGAGATATTAGTACACTGCGGATAAATTCGTTCTATTGCAGCCCGCTCTGTAGGCGTATTATAATGCTCACGTTCTGCTGCAAAAATTTCATATACTTCTGCTAAATGTTGTTCAAAGGCGTGCAAAATGTTTTTGATCTTCCATGTAAAAATGCCTGCATTCCATAAAAAATCGCCACTAGCCATAAACGCTTTAGCAATTTCTTCATTGGGCTTTTCGGTAAATGTTTTTACTTTATAAACATCGGTAGCAGCAGCCACTAGTTCGTGCTGTATATATCCATACCCAGTATTGGGATGAGTAGGCTTGACACCAATGGTCACTAACGCATTAACTGATTCTACAAAGGCGAGTGCCTTTTGTGCCGTACTAATAAATTGATCGGTTTCTGTAACAAGATGGTCAGCGGGTGCAGCAATCATTACAGCATCTGGATCTTTTGCCTGTAAATGAAAAGCAATATAGGCGATGCAAGCAGCTGTATTTTTTCTGGAAGGTTCCGCTAAAATATTTGCCGCAGGCAATTCTGGCAATTGCTCCTGAACAATCGACACATACTCATGCGAGGTAACTACATATACATTTTCTGCAGGTACTACTTTACTATATCGATCATAACTCTGCTGTATAAGTGTTCTTCCTATTCCTAATATGTCCAAAAATTGTTTGGGATAACGCGTTCTGCTCATCGGCCAGAATCGACTTCCAATCCCCCCCGCCATAATGGCTACGTACTGATTTTTTTTCATAGGTTAATTCGTCATAAGAGTCCCTCACGCAGCAAATCATGGATATGAATGATGCCAAGGTATTGTTGGTTTTGTGCAATAGCAACCTGTGTGATCTTATTTTTTCTAAGTAAATCCAATGCGGACACCGCTAATTCTTCGGGCGCGATTGTCACTGGATTGTGTGACATAATCTGACCAGCAGACATGTCATCAATTGGAATATTTTTTTCAAGCAAGCGACGCAAATCACCATCGGTGATTATACCCACCAACTTATTTGCATCATCTACCACAGCTGTAACTCCTAAACGACTAGCCGTCATCGTGACAATTACATCACGTAAAGATTGAGACACTGTTACAACCGGCTTTTCATTTTGAACAGCCAAGTCCTGTACGCGGAGGTATAATTTTTTTCCAAGCGCTCCTCCTGGATGGAATTTGGCAAAATCTGCCGACTTAAACCCTTTTAATTCCATGAGGCAAATAGCCAATGCATCCCCCATCACCAATTGCGCAGTAGTACTGCTAGTGGGTGCCAAATTATTAGGACAAGCTTCTTGTTCTACTGTCGTATCTAATACCAAAGAAGATTGACTAGCTAAAAAAGAATTGGTATTACCTACAATAGCAATCAGTGTATTACCAAAATTTTTGATCAATTGAACTAATACTTTGATCTCCGGACTTTCACCGCTTTTACTAAGAATCACCACAATATCATCCTGCTGAATCATTCCCAAGTCGCCATGAATAGCATCCGCAGCGTGCATAAAAATGGAGGGCGTCCCCGTAGAGTTAAAAGTGGCCACCATCTTTTGTGCAATGACAGCACTCTTTCCAATCCCACTAATTACTATCCGGCCCTTAGTAGAAGCCAGCGCCTCTACTGCTTTTACAAATTCATCCGTAATGGAAGATCGTAAACCTTCAACCGAGCGGGCCTCTAATTCAAGCGTTCGTAGTGCGGTTTTTTTGATTAATTCCTTCATAGGCCTGGGATCGGTCTGCTTCACATTCACGCTTTTCTTAACTGAAATGGAGTCAAAATTAGTCCATTTAAAAAAGAAAAGTCAGGTGTTTATTAATGTGGAATTTTAACTAAACAACCCTTCCACAAGAGTGTTATATAGATTATATTCGTCTGCTACCCGGCGGGTATAAACAAAAACCAAATAAACCCTAATTATTGTCAGATAACACTGATAATCAAAACCTTGCGAATTTTGTCTCCTCTAAAAAAAGTTTCTAAAAATACATCGACCCCTAAATCCGGTAAAAAGGTAGACCTACATCAGTCCCTACAACACTTTTTTGGGTTCACTAAATTCAAAGGAACACAAGAAAAAGCCATCGAAAGCTTGCTTGCTGGCCGCGACACCTTTGTAATAATGCCTACCGGAGGAGGCAAAAGTCTTTGTTACCAGTTACCCGCGCTGATGAGCGAAGGAGTTGCCATTTTTGTATCCCCACTAATTGCACTGATGAAAAACCAGGTAGACCTGGTGAGAGGGTTTAGCAGCCAAGACCATGTTGCACATTTTTTAAACTCTACCTTATCTAAGAAAGAGATTAAAGCAGTGCAAGACGATTTGCAGAGCGGTAAAACCAAGATGCTTTATGTGGCGCCAGAAACATTATCCAAGCAAGAAAATATTGAATTATTTGCATCCCTGCCTATTTCCTTTTTTGCAGTAGACGAAGCGCATTGTATTTCTGAATGGGGTCATGACTTTAGACCAGAATACAGACGTCTTCGTGAGATGATGACACAAATAAATCCCGATGTTCCAGTAATGGCTTTAACAGCCACTGCCACTCCAAAGGTGCAAAGTGATATTGTGAAAAATCTGGATCTGCGCAACCCCAATATTTTTATTTCTTCATTCAACAGGCCTAACCTCTATTACGAAGTTCTTCCCAAGATTAAAAAAGCGCAAACCGATGAAAGCATTGTTCGCTTTATTAAGGGAATGAAAAACAAAAGTGGCATCATTTATACGCTGAATCGTAAAACAACAGAAGAGCTTGCAGATGTATTAAATGCTAATGGTATTAAAGCAGTTGCGTATCATGCCGGGCTAGATGCAAAGTTGCGTGCAGAGAGACAAGATCAGTTTTTAGGAGAAGACGTGCAGGTGATTTGTGCCACGATTGCTTTTGGAATGGGAATTGATAAACCCGATATCCGATTTGTCATTCACTATAATATTCCAAAGAGTATTGAAAACTATTATCAGGAAACCGGACGCGCAGGACGAGATGGATTAGAAGGTCGCTGTATTCTTTATTATTCACATAAAGACGTTTCAAAACTGGAACATTTGATGCGAGATAAGCCACTTAGTGAAAGAGAGGTTGGCGCTCAATTAATCAATGAAACAGTTGCATTTGCCGAAACAGGTGTTTGCCGAAGAAAAGTATTGATGAGTTATTTCGGAGAAACCTATGAGACAAAAAACTGTGGTCAATGCGACAACTGCAAACATCCGAAAGAACAAATTGAAGCGAAACAGGAAGCTCAATTAGTTTTAAAAGCCATTCAGCAATTAGATGAGCGTTTTGCTACTGAATACATTGTTCATATTATTACAGGTAAACTAACTCCACAGGTCACCATGTTTCGTCACGAAGGGATCGATGCCTTTGCCAGTGGAAACGACAAGGATGCATTCTTTTGGCAATCATTGATTCGACAGATGATCTTGGAAGGATTATTGCGTAAAGACATCGAAGAGTATGGTGTGATAAAATTCACAAAAAAAGGAGAGGCCTTTTTGAAAAAACCCAAGCCTTTCTCTGTTGTACTAAATAAACTATATGAAAATGCAGATGGAGAAGATGATTGGGAGGTTACAGAAGAAAGCAATGAAATTGCAGTAGACGAAGTTTTATTCAAACAGCTCCTCGAACTAAGACAACAAGAAGCAAAAAAGAAATCGCTTCCTCCCTTTGTTATTTTTCTTGAGTCTTCGTTGCGCGACATGGCCACCACGTATCCTATCAGTCTGGAGGGACTCGAAAAGTGTCAGGGCGTGAGCAAGGGAAAGGCACTCAAATATGGTAAACCCTTTGTAGAGTTGATTGCTAACTATGTAGAAGAGAATAATATTGAAAGACCGGATGATTTTGTGATGAAGAGCGTGGTCAACAAAAGTGGCAACAAGGTTTATATCATCCAGAATACAGATAAAAAAGTTCCTCTCGAAACAATTGCCCGTAATAAAGGATGGCGCATGGACGAAATGCTCGAAGAAATGGAAACCATTGCAGCCAGCGGTACACGTCTCAATCTGGACTATGCCATTGATGAATTGTTAGACGAGAACGACCAGGAAGAAATTCTGGAATACTTCAAAGGCTGCGAAACCTCTTCGTTACAAGTTGCGCAAGAAGAATTATCCGATTATAATTTTACTTGGGAGCAACTCAAGATCATGCGTATTAAGTTTCTCAATAAATACGGCATGTAGAGACTGTTCAAAACCAGCAATCGCTACCCATTAATTTTTAGGACGCTCTAGTAATTTGAAGAACTGATCCAATTGAGGTAACACAACAATACGTGTACGACGATTGGCAGCACGACCTTCGCGATTTGCATTATCTGCTACAGGTTTATATTCACCCCTTCCTGCTGCCACCATCTTGGTCGGATCCAATCCGTATTTTGTCTGTAATAAACGAACTACAGTTGTTGCGCGCAGTACACTCAAATCCCAGTTATCACTAATTACACCGCTGCCACTATAAGCAACGCCATCTGTATGACCCTCTACCATAAATTCTAAATCAGGTTGATTCTTTAATACCAACGCTACCTTGCCTAACACTTCGCTGGCGCGATCTGTAATCTGGTAACTACCTGTCTTGAATAACAACTTATCTGAAATATCTACATAAACAACTCCTTTATCTACTTTGATATTGATGTCTTCATCTGCTAGATTTCCAATAGCCCCCTTCAGATTCATCACCAATGACATATTGAGAGAGTCTTTATATGCCATTTGTTGTTGAATGTTTTGAATATAGAGATCCTTGATACCCAAATTCTCCATTGACTTCTTGATGCTCTCTGCCTGTTGTGTAGAAATCACAGATAAATTTTCAAGCTGACGTAATGTTTGGTTATTGTTTGTTTTCCAATAATCATTTTGTTCCTGTAACTCTTTAATACGTGCATTCAATAATGCCTTTTCGCGCTCAAGGGTTTCCTTTTGACGAGCCAGGATTCCTTTTTCTTCTCCGCAAACATTGTTTTCAGACTCTAGCGTTTTGTAACGGTCTTGTAGCTTGGCAATATCCGCCTGTGCAGTTTTAAATTTTTTACTACTTACACAAGAATAAAAAAACAGAGGAGCGAATGCAATCAATAAAAAGGAACGGAATTTCATACTATGGGTTTGTTTGAGCAAAGATAAAAAGCAACTCGTAATGAGAACCTGTTAAATTTGTAGATGCCCCCAAAAAGACAGGCTGCCGTCGGTTTTATATTTATTACCCTTTTTCTAGATGTAATGGGATGGGGATTGATTATTCCCGTACTACCTACACTCGTGAGCAGTTTGAAAGGTGTCCCCATCAACGAGGCTAGTTCTTATGGTGCTATCCTATTATTTGGCTACGCTTTTTCTCAATTTCTTTTTGCGCCTGTATTGGGCAACCTGAGCGATCAATTTGGAAGAAGGCCCATTTTATTATTATCATTATTCGGTTTTTCAGTCAACTATTTGCTTCTTGCGTGGGCGCCGAGTTTTTTGTGGCTGATCATTGGCAGAATTGTAGCCGGAGTTGCCGGGTCCAGTCTTAGCACTGCAAGTGCATACATTGCAGATGTAAGTAATGAGTCTACAAGAGCAAAAAATTTTGGAATGATTGGTGCCGCCTTCGGACTTGGCTTTGTTATTGGGCCAGCACTAGGAGGGCTAGTTGCAGACTTTGGGGTTCGGGCTCCTTTTTATACAGCATCTGCACTTTGTTTACTCAATGCTTTATACGGCTACTTTATTTTACCCGAATCGCTGCCCGTTGAAAACAGAAGGAAATTCAGTTGGAAAAGAGCGAACCCATTTGGTGCATTAAAGATTTTTCTATCTCACCCTACCGTTGCCCGGTTAGCTATTGTATATTTTTTAATCTATCTGGGTGGACAGTCTGTGCAGAGCACATGGAGTTATTTCACCATGTATCGATTTGGATGGAGCGAAAAATTGGTAGGTATATCACTTGCTGTTTCAGGTGTACTGGTGGGTCTGGTGCAATCGGTACTAGTGAGAGTTGTTAATCCGCGGCTTGGCAACGAAAAAAGTATTTACCTCGGTTTATCCTTCTACTCAATTGGGCTTTTTGCGCTTGCTTTTGCGCCAATGGGCTGGATGATGTTTTTATTTCTGATTCCTTATTGTCTTGGTGGGTTGGCGGGCCCTTCTCTGCAATCGACATTGGCTAGTTTAGTAGCACCGAATGTGCAAGGAGAATTACAGGGTGCCCTAACCAGTTTAATGAGCCTCACCGCCATCATTGGCCCCCTGATTATGAACAACCTTTTTGCTTTTTTCACCCGCCCCGATTCGACCATTCATTTTCCGGGAATTGCCTTCTTTTTGGGATCACTATCAATGCTTAGTAGTCTGGTTATCAGCAGATTGACATTTAACCGTTCAAACGCTCGTTAGTTCGGATTTTTCTTACCAACTTTGCCCCTTTCTTTTAAGATTGCTAAAGCCATATCCTATGACACTATCTCCTAATTTTTTTTCTACTGAAACTGCAAAAGCACGTGCGGAACTAGAAACATGGGTGAATCAAATTGCAAATCACTGTTCAGCTACCTCCATTCATTGGTGTGATGGAAGTCAGGAAGAATATGACAACCTCTGTGAATTATTAGTAAAGAAGGGAACCTTTATTCGATTGAACCCCGAAAAAAGACCCAACAGCTTTGCTTGTTTTAGTGATCCAAGTGACGTTGCACGTGTAGAAGACAGAACGTTTATCTGCAGTCTACGAAAAGAAGATGCGGGTCCAACTAATAATTGGATGGAGCCTGTTGAAATGAAAACGAAACTGAATGACTTGCTTAGGGGTAGCATGAAAGGAAGAGTTCTTTATGTAATTCCTTTCTGTATGGGGCCCATTGGCTCTCCCTATTCAAGGTACGGTGTTCAATTAACTGACTCGGAATACGCAGTGGTCAATATGCGTATCATGACCCGGATGGGAACAGAGGTCTTGCCTTATTTACAAAAGAAAGGATATGTAAAATGTCTTCACTCGGTAGGCGCTCCATTAGATGGCAATAAAAAAGATAGCACTTGGCCTTGCAATCCAGCTATAAAATACATTTCTCATTTTCCTGAAGAAAGATTGATTATCTCCTATGGAAGTGGATACGGCGGAAATGCACTGATGGGAAAAAAATGTTTTGCACTTCGCATCGCCTCTGTTATGGGAAGGGAAGAAGGCTGGTTAGCTGAACACATGCTGATACTCGGTGTAGAGTCTCCTGATAAACAAAAAAATTATGTAGCAGCTGCATTTCCTAGTGCTTGTGGTAAGACCAACTTTGCGATGTTAATTCCTCCTCCTGCATTTGGAGACTGGAAAGTAACCACAGTGGGAGATGACATTGCTTGGATTCATAAAGGGAAAAAAGGCGGACTGCATGCAATCAATCCGGAAGCCGGTTATTTTGGTGTTGCACCTGGAACCAATAGTCATACCAATCCCAATGCGATGGAAACGATCAAAGCCAACACCATTTTTACCAATGTGGCCATCACCGCAGATAAAGATGTATGGTGGGAAGGATTGACCAAAGAAATTCCTGCAGGATTAACTGACTGGACTGGTAAACCGTATGACCCTTCAAGTGGTAAACCAGCTGCACATCCGAATTCGCGTTTCTGTGCACCCGCACATCAAAATCCCGCAATAGATAAAGATTGGGAAAATCCAGATGGTGTGCCCATCTCTGGTTTCATATTTGGAGGACGCAGAAGTACAGGCGTTCCACTCGTGTATCAAAGCTTCAATTGGAATTTTGGCGTTTACCTCGCCACAACCATGGGTAGTGAAATGACTGCAGCTGCGTTTGGAGAATTAGGAAAAGTGCGTCGCGATCCCTTTGCGATGTTACCTTTTATGGGTTATCATATTGGTGACTATGTAAATCACTGGTTACAATTTGGACGTGATCTACCGAATGCCCCTCGCATTTTCAGTGTCAACTGGTTTAGAAAAGATGAGAATGGTCAATTCTTATGGCCGGGGTATGGAGAGAATATGCGTGTATTAAAATGGATTGTCGGAAGAATTCGCGGACAAGCCAGTGCAGTTGAAAGTCCAGTTGGATGGAGACCTCGTTATAGTGATATGGACTGGAAAGGAATGGAAAACTTTACGAAAGAAGACTTTGATAAAGTCATGATCATCGATCGCGAAGAAGGAAAAAGAGAATTATTGGGACACGAAGAACTATTTGAAAAAGTCTACGACAAACTCCCAAAAGAATTTTTCTTCATGCGTGAGTTATTGTTATCCGCTCTCTGGCGTTCCCCGGAAAAATGGGGGCAACAACCAGAGAGGGATTAGTTTATTTCATGACATACAAGGAGTTAGCAGTTTCCGGGCTTCGTAAACAAAGCATCGCTGTACTTGTTATTTTTGCAGAACAATTAACGGACCTATGATCAAGACTGGCAACCCTATCGTAAGCATCTACACAGAAATGACCCCAAACCCCGAAACCATGAAGTTTGTGGCCAACAAATTATTATACCCAGGTAAAAGTGTAGATTTTCCAGATGTAGCAAGCGCGGGTCCATCACCACTCGCTACAGAATTGTTTGGATTTCCTTTTATAAAGGCCGTTTTTATTGCGAGCAATTTTGTTACACTGACCAAAACACAGGAAACAGATTGGAATGATGTTATTCCATCTGTACGTCAGTTTTTAAAAGATTACCTGGAAGAAGGTAAATCTGTGGTAAATGAAGAAGAGCTAGCAGCACAAAAGCAAACGGTAACTAATGAAGTAGCCGCTGATGATGACGATGTTGTAAAGAGAATTAAAGAATTACTGGATAATTATGTTCGTCCAGCTGTTGAAATGGATGGAGGAGCTATTCAATTTAAAAGTTACGAAGCAGGTACAGTTAGCCTAGCCATGCAAGGCAGTTGCAGCGGTTGTCCTTCTTCAATGATCACGCTAAAAGCCGGAATTGAAGGCATGATGAAAAGAATGATTCCAGAAGTGAAAGAAGTGATCGCAGAATCAGAATGAGCAGCGAAATCTTACCGTCTTTTTATCAATCCATCCAAAATACAACCTGGATAGAATGGCTCGCTGTTACCGCGGGCATAGCAAGTGTATGGTTCAGTAAAAGAGAAAGTATCTGGGTATATCCGGTAGGTCTTGTCAATACAATTATTTATACGTGGATCAGTTTTGAATATCATTTACCCGGAGAAGGGGCTGTAAACTTTTATTACACAGCTATGAGTTTGTATGGATGGTATAATTGGAGCAGAACCGATAAAATGAAAACAAAGATTGTACATATCACAACCAGTATTCGTAAAGAGTGGATTGAACAACTTCTTTTTTTCATTGTTTTTTATTTCTTACTATTTGTATCGTTGACACAATTGAAAGATTTATTTTTTAAAGAAGCCATTCCCTGGGCAGATGCACTTGCTTCTGCTGCCGCCTTTACCGGAATGTGGTTGATGACTAAAAAGAAGGTTGAAAGTTGGTACTGGTGGATACTCACTAATATTGCATCAATGCCTCTGTATTATGTGAAAGGATTACCCTTAACTGCCGTCTATTATTTTGTATTGCTGCTCATCGCCTTTGCAGGGCTACGCAGCTGGAATCAAAAAGCTATTGTGAACCATGCTTAAAAAAATTGTAGTCATAGGACCCGAGAGTACCGGCAAAAGCACGCTTTGTCGTCAACTGGCAGAACACTTTGAAACCGTCTGGTGTCCTGAGTATGCACGCGAATATTTATTGACAAACGGAAAAGATTATAGTTATACAGATCTGCTCACCATTGCCAAAGGACAAATTGCGGGAGAAGAAAATTGGGCAGAGTTATTAGAAAAAAGAGCGGCCCCACTTTTGGAACAAGACTATGATATTCCCTACTTTATCGATACTAACATGGTTGTGATGAAGGTTTGGGCAGAATTTGTATTTAATAAATGTCATCCCTATATAGAAGAACAATTGGCAAAAAGAAAATATGATCACTATTTACTTTGTCAGCCCGATTTAGAGTGGGAAAAAGACGAATTGAGAGAATATCCAGATCTGGAAACCAGAGAACGATTATTTTTTATTTATAAAAATTTTCTGGAGCAACAATCAGTCCCCTGGACCCTGATCAATGGAAAAAATGATGATCGCATACAAAGTGCTATTCGCACCGTGAATAAAATTCTAGAATCATCATTCGCTATCGATTCTCAATAAGTTTTCGAATAGCAGGATCTGACTGTAGATTCATCATTTGACGTTGTATCATACTGGCCCGATATTGCATGTAACGAGACCCTGATTTTACTTTATAACGAACGGGATTGGGAAGACAAGCAGCTATTAACGCCGATTCACGGCGACTTAAATTTCTTGCTGATTTATCAAAATAAAACTGCGAAGCGACCTCTGCCCCATATACTCCTTTTCCCATTTCAATCACATTCAGATACACTTCCAAAATTCTTTTTTTACCCCATACGATCTCGATCATAAAAGTGAAGTAAACTTCCAGTCCCTTTCGAATCCAGCTTCTTCCCTGCCATAAAAAAACATTTTTTGCAGTTTGCTGACTGATCGTACTACCCCCTCGTAATTTAGTCGGCTTACGCTTGTTATACGTCATTGCCTCCTGAATTCGCTTCCAATCAAAGCCATAGTGCGCAGGAAATAATTGATCTTCAGAGGCAATTACTGCTAATCGTAAATAAGGTGAAATTTGATCTGCTCTAACATAATCACGACGAAGTCCATCGCCTGTTACCCAACTAACGAGCTGTGTCATCGTAATGGGAGGATCAACCCATCGCAACAGAATTATATAAGCAAATTGAAAAATAAAAAGATAAAGTAGCACTCGTTTCAAGCAACTCCAAAATCTTGCTATCATTGAATCGTTCGTCGTCAAAGCTGACCTGTTTGTAAAAATTTTTCCCAATCAGCAAGCATTGTTCCTTTCATCACACGAGGAAATTTATGTTGACTGCCCAACTTTCCTTTTAATTCCATGAATCGAAGAAACTGTTGCTCGGGGAGAACGGTAAGAAAAACTTCTTTCAATGCACTATCTCTTTCCGTTGCATAGTCATCATTCAGATTGCGTAAATGAAAATCAATTTGACGACGCAAGGCTTCTACATCTACTTTGTCATCAGTAGCAATATACCAACGATGTGCAAAAAAGTTTTGATAAGGAAATCCAACCACCGTATACTCAGGAATGCTGATATTAAATTCGTTGCTGACCAATTCAATCGCCTTGTTCATATTGTCAACACTCAGATGTTCTCCAGTCAAACTTAAAAAATGTTTGATACGTCCAGTAATCACCACTTCTGCGCGCTCAATGTCTGTAAACCGGATGGTATCACCAATCAAATAACGCCAGGTTCCTGCATTTGTACTCATTAATAATGCATACTCCTTACCTTCTTCCACTTCATGGATCATTTTTGTAGCAGCATCAGGCAGCGGATTTCCATCGGCATCAAAATTGGATTCGTCAAACGGAATAAACTCAAAGAAAATATTATTATTCAGAATCAATTGCATGCCGGCTGCATGCTCTCTGGTTTTATAGCCAATGAACCCTTCACTTGATAAATAATTTTCAACATAGACGATGGGCTTGCCCAATAATTTTTCGAAGCCCTTTTTATACGGCTCAAAAGCAACACCGCCATGTACAAAAAAGCTCAAATTGGGCCACATCTCATGGATATGATTCAGCTTGTACCGCTCAATCACCATTTCCATTAACATTTGACACCAAGCAGGAACACCCACCAAATAACCAATATCCCAATTGGGTGCCTGCTCTACAATCTCTTGTAGTTTTTGATTCCAATCACTGATCGCAGCAATTCGGCCACCGGGTTTATAAAACGTCTGAAACCAAAAAGGTCGTCTCTTTGCCAAGATGCCACTTAAGTCGCCCGCGTACCAGCCTGCTTTTCCTTTTTTTAAATCGGTAGCGCCTCCTAACATCAAAAACCCTTTTGTCATGGCCCGCATTGTTGCCTCCTCATAGCGTGCCAAACTGAGTAACTGACGTAAATAGTTGATCATATTACTTCGCAATAGATCATTGGTAACGGGAATATACTTGCTTGCCGCTTCTGAGGTTCCTGAACTTAATGCGTAATACTTGATCTTGCCGGGCCAGGTAACATCGGGGGTTCCATCCAAGGTTTGCTTCCACCATTCATTATAAATTTTATTGTAATCATGAATAGGGACCAACTCCTGGAATTTTTTACCCGGGTGTTTGCTAAGCAAGGCCTGATCAAAATGATATTGCTGTCCAAAAGAAGTAAAACGCGCTTTTTTTAACAGCTTCTTTAATACACGAAGTTGTTGTCGCCGATTATCATTTATAGGAATCTGGAGAATGGAAGCCAGCGCCTTCGGAATCTTTATTTCAATGATGGACGCCATTGCACGGATTCAATTGTTTTGCGAATATACGCAATTGACCGAGGGAGAACCTATCTTCGCACATGCTTCGTTCAACACTAATAGAGGCCACGCAAGCCGGCGCAGCTGAGATTATGCGCTTTTTTCAGCAGTCATTTACCGTTTCAAATAAAGAAGGTGTCAATAACCTGGTGACTGAAGCCGATCACGCATCGGAAAAAGCAATTTTATCAGTGATCAAACGCAACTTTCCTGAGCATCAGATCTTGGCAGAAGAGAGCGGTGCGCTTTCCCAAAATTCCGAATTCAAATGGGTGATTGATCCCATTGACGGAACTGTCAATTTTGCACAAGGTATTCCCTTGAACTGTGTTTCTATAGGGGTCGAACATAAAGGAGACATTGTAATGGCCGCCGTCTATAATCCACATCTCAATGAATTTTTCTTTGCAGAAAAAGGAAAAGGCGCAACACTCAATGATAAACCGATACGTGTTAGTCAAAAATCTGTAACGCTTCACTCCTGTTTAGTAACGGGGTTCCCTTATACCTATATCAACGAATCCAATGGACCACTGGAAGTATTTGAACGATTTGTTCGCAAAGGTGTGCCCGTGCGCCGATTAGGATCTGCTGCTATTGATCTCTGCTGGGTTGCCTGCGGAAGATTTGATGGTTTCTTTGAACAAAAGCTAGAACCCTGGGACAGTGCAGCAGGATTTTTAATTGTTGAAGAAGCTGGCGGACGCGTAACCGACTTTAAGGGAGATGCTTTTTCCATTTATCAACATAAAGTAGTAGCAACAAATGGTCTTATCCATGTTGAAATGCTGGATGTTATCAATGGTCGTAAAGAATTATAATTTGTATAGCACATGGCAAACGAACGAACTGAAATAAGTACACTGGGTGAATTTGGATTGATTGAACACTTGACAAAAAACATTGAGCTGCAAAATGCATCTTCAATTTTAGGTGTGGGTGACGACGCAGCAGTGATTGATCATTTTGGAAAACAAACAGTTGTCACAACAGATCTACTGGTAGAAGGTGTTCATTTTGATCTCATGTATACACCGTTAAAGCACTTGGGATATAAATCTGTTATAGTTAACCTGAGTGACATTTATGCAATGAATGCTACACCCACACAAATTGTAATAAGTATTGCCATCAGCAGTCGATTTAGCGTGGAAGCTGTTGACGAACTCTACGAAGGAATCTATGCAGCTTGTGAAAAGTATGGAGTGGATTTGGTAGGCGGAGATACGACTTCTTCTCAAAAAGGATTAATCATTTCAATTACTGCAATAGGCGAAGTAACCCCCGATAAATTTGTAAAAAGAAGTACGGCGCAAAAAGGAGATTTAGTTTGTGTGAGTGGAGACCTAGGTGGAGCTTACGTTGGATTGTTGTTTTTAGAAAGAGAAAAAAAGATTTTTTTGGAAAGCCCGGGCGTACAACCAGATCTGGAAGGAGAAGCTTATGTAGTGGGCCGTTTATTGAAGCCTGAAGCACGCAAAGACATTATAGAATTTTTTGAAAAAGAAACTATTACACCCACCTCAATGATGGATATCAGCGATGGGTTAAGCTCTGAGCTTTTACATATTTGCAAACAAAGTCAATTGGGATGTGTGTTGTATGAAGACAAACTTCCCATAGCAGAGGCAACTCGTCAAGCTGCTTTCAAATTTGAATTAGATCCTACTGCTTGTGCATTGAGTGGGGGCGAAGACTATGAACTACTCTTTACTATTCCTCAAGCTGATTATGATAAACTAGTATTAAATGAGCAAATCAGCGTGGTGGGTTATATGACCGAAGCAGAACAAGGTGCACATATCATTACGAAAGGAGGAAGCAAGCATGCAATCACTGCACAAGGATGGAATCATTTAAAATAAGAATCAACCTACTGAATCAAAAAGCGATCTCCGTCTTTCAAAAAGGGTAATTGCTGGCGAACACTTTGTAATTTTTCCTGATTCAGTTGACAGGTATACGTTGTTTCTTTGTCCCGTTCTGTAAATAAAACTTCTCCCATTGGATCAATAATCATAGAGTCTCCGCTATGATAAATAGTATTTCCATCTTCTCCTACTCGGTTTACTCCAATCACATAACATTGATTTTCTATAGCTCTTGCCTGTAGCAAAGTCATCCAAGCATGTCTTCTTCGTTCGGGCCAATTAGCTACATAAACCAAAACATCGTATTCAGGATTATTTTCATTTTGTTGTTGGCGGGCCCATACGGGGAAACGAAGGTCATAACATACTTGTAAATTAAAACGCCAACCATTCACCGAGGCGATCAATCTCTTTGCACCGGCTGCATAGTGTTGGTCTTCTCCAGCAAATCCAAATAGATGTCGTTTATCGTACACACCAGTTTCACCATTGGGCAAAATCCAAAGTAATCGGTTGTAATAATTCTCATTTTCCCCAATAATCACACTTCCACATAAAATAATTCGATTGGCGGCAGCGATATTTTTCATCCAAGTAACTGTAGGTCCTTCCATATCTTCTGCCAATTGTTGGGGGCGCATACTAAAACCCGTACTAAACATTTCGGGTAAAAAAACAACCTGCGTCTTTCCTTTAAGCAAGCCGATTTTTTCTTCGAAAGAGCGCAAATTGGCTTCTTTATTTTCCCACTGTAAAGAGGATTGTATGAGCGAAACAGAAAGTGGGTTCATTGGTTCAAGTTACAACTTTGAAAGAATGGCTCTTACCAAATCTGGCTCAAACCCTTTGCCAATTATATAATCAGCCGTTTTCTTTTGTCGAATGATATATTGGAACTGTTTAAGGCTTTGGTATTTTTTGGTGATCAACTCTTTTAATACCTTTTCATAGTCGGCTTCCTCTATTTCTGCCATAGCCTTACGAATACAATACACACTAACCCCTCTTTGCTGCAACTCCATTTTGATACGTACCCGACCCCAGCGCTTCGCTCTCCATTTTCCACCCGCATAAGCTTTGGCGAAACGTTCTTCATTCAAATAATCATCCTCAATGAGAGAGCTGATTAATTCATCATGTTGACGGGCCGGACATCCTAACAAAAACAATTTATCCCGCACTTCCCGATGTGATCGTTCCTGGTAGGCACAATAATGACGTAGTTTTTGGAGTGTTTGTTCAGGGGTAAGTGCCTTTTTATACATCCCTCCAAAACTACCCAAAAAATCAGTAGTTTCGCCTTCAACCTATCAATAGAAGTGGTATGAAATTCATTGCGAATTCTTCGGTGCTTTTGAAACAATTACAGCACATTTCAGGAGTGATTAATACAAACACAGTACTACCCATTCTGGAAGATTTTTTGTTTGAAGTAGAAAAGAACAAATTGACAGTGGTAGCCACTGACCTGGAAACAGTCATGCGCGTGCAATTGGATATTGAGGCAAAAGACACCGGAAAGGTTTGTATTCCTGCACGCATTTTGATGGACTCATTAAAAAATATCGGAGACCAGCCGCTTACTTTCAATATTGATAAAAATTTTGCGATCGAAATCACCAGTGATAATGGTAAGTATAAGGTGATGGGTGAAAATCCAGATAATTTCCCGAAAGAGCCAAGTGCAGATGAAACCACTTCTTTTGAAATGAGTGCCACCGCATTACTTACAGCCATCAACAAAACCTTGTTTGCTACTAGCAATGATGATTTACGTCCTGCAATGACCGGCGTATTTTTTGAGCTAGACAAAAAAGGGCTACAATGCGTAGCTACTGATGCACACCGTTTGGTTCGCTACAAAAGATCAGATGTAAAATGTCCTAAAACAGATTCCTTCATTGTTCCCAAAAAACCGTTGAATTTAGTTAAGGCTGCTATTCCTGATACGGATCAACCTGTTACGATTAATTACAACAGCAACCATTTATTTATTAGCTACGGCACCACTCAAATGAGTTGCCGACTCATCGATGCAAGATTCCCCGATTACAAAGTAGTAATCCCAACCGGCAATCCTTATAGTCTCACTGTGAATACGTCCGAGTTTCAAAGTGCATTACGTCGCGTTAGTATTTTCAGTAACAAAAGCACTAATCAAGTAGCACTTAATATCAGCGGCAGCGAATTACAATTAGCAGCCCAGGATGTGGACTTTAGTTTTGAAGGAAATGAGCGCATGAAATGTCAGTACAACGGAGAAGATCTTTTAATTGCATTCAACGCAAAGTTTCTTATTGAAATGTTAGGCGCTGCGGATAGTGATGAAGTGCAAATTGAATTATCGACTCCAACTAAGGCAGGTATCATTCGTCCAACAGATAAAGCAGAAAACGAAGAACTATTAATGCTGGTGATGCCGTTGATGTTAAATCAATAAACTCTTTACCATGTGGTCGGATTGGATTCAATATTTTCAAACTCTTGAACAACGTCCGGCAGAGCGTTTAGCTATTTTAGTTGGAGGCCTACTTTTTTTCTGGATCATTGAAGGAGCCATTCCACTCTTTAAGTTACCCTATCATAAAGGCAAATTGACGCATGCTGGTGTCAATTTTGTGTTCACGGTTATTCACCTGATCATACACACTTTTCTGGCTTTATTAATAGTAGCATTGTCTGATTGGTGCAGGCAAGCGGAATTCGGAATTATCTATTGGACAAAGGTCAATATACTTGGTACCATATTAATTGGTGTATTGGCGCTTGACTTTAGCAGTTGGCTGGTACATTGGGTGATGCACCAGCAAAAATTTTTATGGCGCTTTCATTTAATTCATCACAGCGATACCAAAGTGGATGTTACAACCGGCCTGCGTCATCATCCAGGTGATAGCTTACTACGTGGATTGTTTTTTCTACTCCTGATTTTTGTTTCGGGAGCTCCCATGTACAGTGTAATGATGTATCAAACTCTTGTTGTTGTGGCTACCGCATTTACACACGCAAACATTAAGCTGCCAACTGGTGTTGATAAGACAATAAGCTGGGTTTTAATCTCTCCCAACATGCACAAGGTGCACCACCATTGGAAGCAGCCTTATACGGATTCAAACTATGGTGCTGTTTTTTCAATTTGGGATCGATTATTTGGAACCTTTCGCACCTTAGATGTTTCAACCATTCAGTATGGAATTGATCGAGATTACCCTGTAGGAAAAGATGAAGATCTTGGTCTTTTGTTAAAGAGTCCTTTCCAAAATAAAAACCACGAATGAAAGTAGTTGCACTTATACCGGCCCGGTATGCTGCATCTCGCTTTCCGGGTAAGTTGTTACAGCAGCTAGGCAATAAAACTGTTATCCGTTATACCTACGATGCGACAGTTGCCACTGGACTATTTGATCAGGTTATTGTAGTGACAGATAGTGACGAAATTGAAAAGGAAATTATAAGCGCAGGCGGTAGTTGCAAAAGAAGTCAGCGAGAACACGAAAGTGGTTCTGACCGGATTGCAGAAATCGCAGCCTTCCTTTCTGTTGATTTAATTGTAAATGTGCAGGGCGATACCCCTTTTTTAAAAAAAGAACCACTGGCTCGATTGATACATGCATTTGAGGATTCAAGGGTGCAGGTTGCTTCACTCATGCAAAAAATCAGTGACCCTAAATTGATTCAAGAGTCAAGTATTGTTAAAGTGATTACTGATCTAAATAATGATGCACTTTATTTTAGTCGTAGTGTAATTCCTTTTCACCGTGACCCTAGTATTTCAACGCCAACTTTTGAACATATCGGCGTGTATGCATTTAGAAAAAAAGCATTGCTTGATTTTACCACGTGGCCCGTTTCGCAATTGGAAGCAACAGAAAAACTAGAACAACTCCGCTACTTGGAGCACGGTATAAAAATCAGAATGGTAGAGACTGATTACAGCAGTGTGGCTATTGACACACCAGAAGATCTGGAACGCGCTAAAATTCTGTTAGCAAATATTTAGTTCATACGCACGTCACGCATTTCACGCATCATATAACGTTGCATGCCCGGTGGCATCATTTGTTGCTGCGACTGCGTTTTTCCACCCATCTTATTTAGGTTGAACAAGAAGCTAACCAAAAAGTAGCGACGCAACACCATGCTACGGGTATCTTGTAAATAGTTGTCGCCCGCCGTACGATTGATACTTTGATTTTGATTCAAGAGGTCATTCACAGATAATTTTATTTCGCCATTCTTATTTTTAAATAGCTGTTTGCTCAAACTAGCATTCCACAATGGAATACTTTGGTTAAAACCTTCAGCGCGACCTGTATTAATCAAATAATCAAAATTTGTGCTCACGATTATATTCTTAGGAAAAGTATAGGTTACATCAGCGTTATAGGTCTGTGTCCAATAATCTTCATTCAACTGTGTGTTAATACTGTACTGTACATTGTAATAGCTCAAATTAGCACGTAGACCCATGTTAAACTTATCCTTATTAAAATTGAAACCCGCACCCTGTGTAATTGAAATTGTCTTAGTAAGATTTTCGCGTGTATTAATCAAGCTTATATCCTTTAAATAAAGCATTGTGTTGGTCAAGCTAACATTTGACCCTTTGAGTTTTGGATTTTTGAAAGGAAGACCTAAAGTGAAAAATGAAAAGGCACGTAAATAGCCATTCACGTTGGCATACGTAGTTGTTTGAACAGGACCACGTGTTGTAATACTATTGACAATTTTATTGCTGGTTGTACTGACATTTACATTAGCCGCAACAAATCGGAATGTAGCAAGATTAAAAGTATTGTATCCCATATTGAGATTGTGCGTAAACTCCTGCTTCAAATTAGGATTACCAATTCTTACATTGAGTGTATCTGTTACATCCGGTACGTTTTGTAGTTGATTAACAGAAGGCTGATTAGTTCTTCCATTATAAGAGAAGCGTAAATTTTTACTACGAGAAGGGGTCAAATTAAAATTAGCAGTTGGGAATAGATTGGTAAATGTCTGTTTGATCAAAGAATCTTTTCCGGTTGCAGCTTGGTAGCTATGATTTTCTAAGAATGATTCTTGTAGTCCAACTCCAAATTGATAATTGTATTTCTTCTCTTGTACACGGAAATTAACACCCGCACGATGTGCTACAAATAAATTTTTGAATTCATTGGTCTGAAGCAGATTGGGGCTATCATACTTTCCATTACTGGAATTATAATTAAAGGTCTCTTTTTCAGAGCGGCTGAAATTATTGGTGTAAGCATAATTCACTTCCAATAATTTATTGTTGCCCAATGGTTCTGTATAAGAGGTGCTCACTACGTTATTGCGTGTCTTTGTAGACTGATTGTATTGTTGGTTTTGAGAAAAATTAAAAAACGGCGTTCCATCTGGACGATAGAATCGGTTTGAAGAAATAGTTTGCCCATCTGCATCACTCATCCCCATAGTATTATTCAATCCAATAGTGATAGTACGTCCGATTTTTTTGAATTTTCTTCTGAATAATAAATTATTATTAAAGTTCATTCCATCACGCACATTTGAGTTTTCTGAGTTTGATTCAATTGCCTTGTATTCACGCAAAGGAGTCTTTGACATTGTTAAGCTAGAATCGATACTAGAATTATCAGAGTGCTGAATGGTCAATGAGGGAGTATACAATAATGAGGTAAGTGAGTCGAATTGATATTCAAAACGAACATTAAATCGGTGATTCTGATTTAGATTATTGGAACGACTGGTTCTATTTTGTATCGCCATTGAGTCGTTGGCAAAAAATGTTTGACGCAAGGTCGATTGCTCTTGCACGGGTCTAGAATCAGAAAAGAAATAACTTCCTGTGAATTTTGCTTTTGTACCCCACTCATTATTAAAGTTGAGTCCGGTTGATAGTGAGCGGATAATGCCGGTATTCTGTCCGCCACCAAAACCACCAAACCCTCCGCCACCGCCGCCACGTCCTCCTACGACCACCTGCATTCCACCGCCGCCGAAGCCGCCGCCACCGCCACCACCAAAGCCACCACCTCCACCGCCACCAAAATTTCCTCCACCACCGCCTCCACCAAAACCGCTAAAGCCACCCATGGTGCTGATAATATCATTAAAAGAAAATCCCTGCTTATTGATGTTGTTCGCATTCATTAAAACAGAAAATCTTTTATTCCCATTGAAATTATTGTAAGTAAAATTGCCCTCATAGCGATCATTACTTCCATACCCTGCTAATGCGCGGGTGAAAAATCCTTTGTTGCGATCCTTCTTCAGTTTAATGTTGATCGTCTTACTACGACTCCCATCATCAATACGTGTAAACTTTGATTGATCACTCATGTCATCAAACACCTGAACACTTTCAATCATATCCGCAGTGAGGTTTTTAGTAGCCAACTTAGGATCGTTGCCAAAAAATTCTTTTCCGTCTACTAATACTTTTTGAACCTGCTCACCCTGCGCTTTTACGTTTCCGTCTTTATCCACCTCCATACCAGGAATCTTCTTCAATAAATCCTCTACTGTTGCGTTAGGGATTGTTTTAAATCCACTGGCATTAAATTGAACCGTATCATTCTTAACAACAATCGGTGATTCCGTTGTAACTACTACCCCCTCCATCATTTTATAATCTTTATTCATGGAGAGCGTGCCCAGATCAATTGTTTTTTTATCTGCAGTGATACTAAAATTGCGACGAATTTCTTCGAGGCCTTTGCTGCTTACAATCAAACGGTAATCACCGGGTAATAAATTTTTGATTTCAAATACACCTTGTTTAGAAGAAAGTACAAAACTGGCCAATGATGAATCTTTAGCACTAACCACCGATACGGTTGCATCTGCGATAGGCTGCTTGGATGAAGAATCTGTCAGCACCCCCTTTATCACACCTTCGGCGCGTTGGGCAAGGGAAACATTGACTAAAGAAATGAATACCAATAAAGTACTGAGCAGTTTTCTCATAAATAGAGTTAAAGTCCGCAAAGATAGACGTAAAGCAGGGGGATGGCTTGTGGAAACTGTTAAAATATCAACTAAACAGATATTCAACATCTTCGCGTGTAAGGCTCTTGACAAAGCCAGTATCATCCGAAATGATATCCTTTGCCAACGCTCTTTTTCGCTCTTGTAATTGCAAAATCTTGTCTTCAATTGAATCTTTGCAGATCATTCGATACGCAAAAATGTTTTTAGTCTGCCCAATTCGATGCGTACGGTCAATGGCCTGTTGCTCTACGGCAGGGTTCCACCAGGGATCCATTATATAGACATAATCAGCAGCGGTAAGATTTAATCCAACTCCCCCTGCTTTTAGGGATATGAGAAATACACGAATAGATTCTTGGTTTTGAAACTGCTGAATCGCCTTTTCCCTATCAGGAGCAGAGGTGCTTCCATCAAAATAGACGTAGGGGATTTCCAATTCTTCGAGCTTACTACGAATAAGTGCAAGCATTCCTAAAAACTGAGAAAAGACCAGTGCTTTATGGTCGCTGATATCCTCTTTTAATTGACGAGCCAACTCGTCCAACTTGATCGAGTAATTGGGAAACTCCTCTTTCTCGTTTAAAATGGCGGGCGAATCACAAATCTGACGGAGCTTCATCAACCCCTGTAGAATTGCTAATTGTGAACGCTGAATTCCTTGATTCTCAATTGATCCTAATATCTGATTTCTATAGTCATTACGATATGCCTCGTATATATCTCGTTGCTCCTTTTCCATCTCACAGAACAGCACCATTTCCTGCTTTTCGGGCAAATCTTTGGCCACCTGTTCTTTGGTTCGTCTTAAAATGAAAGGATATAGAATTTTCCGCAAATGCTCCTTGCGATCCGGCTCGCCTAGTTTATCAATAGGGACCGCAAACTCCTGACGGAAAAATTCCACCGAACCCAGCATGCCCGGATTCAAAAAATTCATTTGTGCGTAAACATCAAACGTATTGTTCTGCAATGGTGTTCCACTCATGCACAAGCGGTGCTTAGCCTGCAGAAGTTGTGCTGCGCGCGTGACTTTGCTAGAGGGATTTTTAATAGCCTGCGATTCATCCAGAATAACATAATCAAACTCAAGTGTGCTAAGCAGTTTGATATCACTTCGTAGTGTTCCGTATGTAGTGATTAAAATTTCAAAAGACTCCAACGCTTCTTTTTTACGCAACCGCATTGGGCCGTGATGAATGGCATGACGAATAGCAGGCGTAAATTTTTTAATCTCGTTTTCCCAATTATATATAAGGGTGGTTGGACATACGACTAAGGCTCGCAAAGAACCCTCTGTGTTTTTATAAAATTCCAAATAAGAAAGTGCTTGCACCGTTTTACCCAATCCCATATCATCGGCTAATATTCCTCCCCAACGCACTTCTTTTAAATAATTCAACCACTGATAACCAGAAACCTGATAGGGTCTTAATATTTCGTGCAGTGCAGCAGGCGGTTCGATTGGTTTGATCTTATCAAACTGACGAAGCTGTTCATACTTTTCTTCTAATTGCAATTCTAACTCAGCCGTATCTCTGCTCTCGTATAATTCATCTACAACGCTCTGATGAAAACGAGACAGTTTAATTGTGTTGCTCTTTCCTTCGCCCACCCGAAACAATAGCGAATATTTCTTTAGCCACTCCTCTGGTAAAATTCCCAATGTACCATCCCCCAACTGTACATATTGTTGATTGTTGGCAAGTGCCTTTTTAACATCTGCTACCGTAATTTGCTGATCACCGAATGCAATATTCACTTTTGCATCAAACCAATCGGTGTTACTGCTAATAAAAATTTGTGTTTTAGGCTTTGCTGTGTTAAAACGATAATGCTGCAAAGACTCAAAACCAAACACCGTGGTTTTAGATTCTTTCATAGCATCAACAAAGAGAAAGAACCAATTATTACGAAGCACTTCGGTACCCTTAAGCGCATATGTTCCATCTTCTGCGTTTGCTACAAAGCCCGAGTGAAGACTGGCTAATCGTTGTAAAAAAACTTCTTCTTTTTCTTTATTTCGATGAACCACTAACACACCTTCCCCCTGAGGAATCAATACCTGATCACCATCAGTGGGTCCGGCTTCATATCCTTCATATACAAATACGGGCTTGAAAACTAAATAGTCCCCTTTTTCTGTCAATGTGATGCGCGGCTCCGGAGTCACGCCTTTTACCTCTTTCATCAGCGACTTGTCAAATCGCACAGAATAATTATGAGAAAGCGGAAGTACAAACTCTTGCATGGTTTCTTTCCATGCGGCTAACGACTTTACCATTTTGCCATCGGGCAAAAATGTTTCCATTAATTGGACAACCTCTTTGCTTTTCCAAACATAACATTGGTTGTTATGAAGAAATAACAGAGTAGAAGGACATTCATTATCAGAAAGACTTAACTCTAATGCACCAACTTTTACTTGCGCCTGTATCGTGTAGTGTGAATTCTTTTTAATAAAAAACTGGGGAATAAGTGTAACATCACTCACATGTAGTAAACTCAGTTGTGCCGTTTTAAACGGCTTGCCTACTCCTAAAGAATAAATTGGCGTACTAGTACCAAACTCTTTGAATATTCGTTGCAGCTTTGGAAGCAAGTACTCCGTAATCAGATTCTTGGTTTCTTCAGGCAAATCATCTTCATCCTGATGAATGATATTATCCCAAATGCCAGAGAAAGGTGAGTTGCGACTAACGTATTTGTTAATCTCCGTATCCTGTAATTTTCTTATCAGTTGCAAAAGCTCACGATCTGTTTCAGTCAAGTCATTTAGTTCAATAAAACGGCTGATGTCAAGCTTTTCAACTTTTCCGGCAAAGGAATTACTCAACTCATTGGCTTCTCCAATTACTGCATCTACTGTAAAGCGAGGAAAACTTTTTTTATTGAAATTAAAAACCACACCCAACCGACGTAACACCTCTACTTCTTTTTTTACTGACTCCGTTTTTTTCTCTACACGCTGGGCAGCTGCTGGAAAAAGCACTGGTCTTGAAATTGTAGCTGGCATGGCCACTCGCTTAATCGAAGCGTCCAGCACACGTAAAAAAGGTTTTCCGTCTTTATAAGCAAATTCAAATTTTCCGGTGAGGTCATCTTTCAAAGAGTAGCCATAGGCTTCCAATAATTTATTTTTCTCTTTATCCCAGTTTCGAATGCTATCAAAATAATTGGCGCCATGCGTGTTCAACAGCTGTAACAGCACAATCACTTTGGGTAAACAAAGTGGATGACGCGTATCCTCATAATCACAACTTGTGTCAAAATTTCTTTCTTCATTTTTTCTAATGATCACCTCATACTCTGTGCCTTCTAGATTTACGCGTGCTCGTACCGTTTCATTTTCGGCATATTCAATCGCTGCTTTTTTTGTACGCAAATAGGTTTCAGCTTGCACGAGTGTTTGCTGGGCACAAAGCAGTCGAATGTTTTTCAGATCAATTGTTTTCATCTTGACCACCGTATGCCGCTGGTCATATTGCACCTGACCTGCCTGTAACTGGCCGCGATCCAACATTTCTTGCAATTGAAGAAGTGCGGCTGTTTCATGTCGACAGATGTCTCCTAAATTATAGGGACAAGCGCATCGCAAAGAAGTAGCATTCGGATCTCTGAAATGATGAATTTGAACTTTATAAAAAGTATTGTAACTATCGTCGCGAACGCGGAATGTAGCGGTACCGAATAACTCATCGTACTCTACCAATTCGGCAAAACCAATAGCATGTATTTTTTTTCCACGACGAATCACTTCATCAGTGCCATGCGTATATATATATTTAACTAAGTGAGGTAGTGCCAAGGTGTACTTTCGGTTTTCATCTCGCAAAAGGAGAATCTACAAATCTAAAGGAATGTAAATCGAATTTCCCGCTGTGAAAAAATAAAAGTAAAGATGCCGAGTAATTGATAAAAGCTGTTAGAAAAAATCCTATCTTGAGGGATTTATTTTTTTATGACCAACTTCCCATCCTGATAAAGTGGTAATACATTAGCTACATCTGGCGTCAAGCAAAATTCAATATCCTTAATTAACCCAAATCGCTTAACGAGTCGATGATAATGGGTTAGTTGCGGTGCAAATTCTAATAAACTATTGGCATGCTTTTCATAAAGCGTCACAGCCATTAATGAGCTATCACAATGAATTGTAAAATGTTCACGCACTCGGTTAATCACAGCGCCTGCAAAAAGTGTATCCTCCAGATTAAAACGATCTTTCCATCCGGCACAACCTAAAACAACATCTTTACCCTCACTGATTAAAAACTCACAAACTGCAGATAGATTAGGAAAGCTACCCGAAATAATTTTAGATGCATTTCTATCTAACGCCATTTGTAATAAGCGTGTACCATTGGTGGTGGTGAGAACCAAATTCCTGTTCTCAATAAATTCTCGTGTATATTCCAAGGGAGAATTGCCATGTTGTAATCCCTCTGCAATCATTCCATCTCTTTCTCCTGCCGCAATGCCGTCAATGTTCTTACCCATTTCTATCGCCTTGGGTACCGAATCAACAGGTATAACTGCGCGAGCGCCATTATATAGGGCAGACGCAATGGTAGAGGTTGCTCGAAATACATCAATAATTACTACAACACTATTGCTTAAGTCGTAAAGATGAAGAAGAGCTGGCGAAAGAGAGGTATAGAGGGTGGGCTTAGTAGACATGTGATTAGGAAAGCGCAAATTTAGAACAAATTCTACAAAGAACAGGAGGCATATGCCTCCTTAACGGATCAGCAGCTTTTTCCATCGTTCTGTTTCTGCATAATTTTTGATTGTATTGATCTTTTGATGCAAATAAGATTCCATGTATTGATTAAAATAAACAGCATTAAATAATTTTCCGAGTTGACCATATGGAAACTCATAGGTTAACAGATCAATCATCAACATGCCGTTATCAATCGATTTAAAATGGTGCTCGTGTCGCATCGAAACAAGGTCTCCTTGCAATTGCACTTCCACATACATTTCTGGTTTGATCATTTCAACCACCTTGATTCGTTGCAGTCGCTCTTTAAATAAATGATACGATTTCCAGGTAATGGTTTCACTTTTCTCTAATAAACCAAAACGAGTTCCCGCTACGGCGTCAATCTTATTAGGCGTATATGCTTCTTTGTGAACACTCACATGCCTACTCAAATCAAACACAACCGAAGCAGGTGCTGCAATAAATGTTGTAAGATGAATAGTGGGCATAATTAATTAAACGGTACTTTAACAACTTTTGCTTTCAGCTGCTTGTCACGAACCTGAATATAAATGATCGAATCCACAGTGGCTAATTCGTTTGCAACATATCCCATCCCAATTGCTTTTCCTAAGCTAGGAGATTGTGTGCCCGATGTAACCACACCAATCATAGCGCCTTCTTCGTTTTTAATTTCATATCCATGACGCGGAATTCCCTTGTCAATCATTTCCAATCCAACTAATTTTCTCTTTACGCCTTCTGCCTTTTGCTGTGCGAGTGCAGTTGAATTTGTAAATGCCTTAGTAAACTTTGTGATCCATCCCAATCCGGCTTCCAGCGGTGATGTGGTATCATCAATGTCATTTCCATAGAGACAAAAACCCATTTCCAATCGCAACGTATCGCGAGCACCTAGTCCAATTGGTTTTAATCCCTGTGGTGTACCTAAATCAAAAATCGCATTCCAAATTTTTGATGCATTATCATTTACGTCTTCAAAATAAATCTCGACCCCGCCCGCACCCGTATAACCCGTCGCACTGATCAACACGTTTTCTACTCCTGCAAATGTTCCTTTCACAAAAGTGTAATAAGCCAGATTTAAAAGATCCATTTCTGTCAATGGTTGAAGAATGCGTGTTGCCTGCGGACCCTGTACAGCAAGTAAACCAGTTTTATCAGAGATGTTATGCATCTCCACTCCTTTTGTATTATGCTGTTGAATCCAGTTCCAATCTTTTTCAATATTAGACGCATTCACCACCAGCATGTAAACATTATTATCTTCTACGCAATACACCAGTAAATCATCAACAATTCCACCCTTATCATTTGGAATACAACTGTACTGGACCTTTCCTTTCACCAACTTTGAGGCATCATTACTGGTAACGCGCTGAATCAAATCCAATGCATCGGGTCCTTTCAATATAAACTCACCCATATGACTTACATCAAAAACGCCCGCTGTTTTACGTACGGTTAGATGTTCGTCGTTAATACCAGAATAAGAAATAGGCATATTATAACCAGCAAAGGGAGCCATTTTAGCTCCCAATGCAATATGTTGCTGATAAAAGGGTGTGTTCTTAACCGACATTTCTATTTTTTAAGAACACAAATGTACGCGGTTCGGAGGCTATCCCAAAAGAAGACGGAGAGGAGATGGGCCCCAACCCTGCAACTTTTTGTGAGCTGGAAAGTGAGCGGGAGTAAGTGAAGCCCTTTCCTTAATTACCGGAGGGGGTGGTGGTGGAACCGATAACTCTTTTGACTCTTCACTAATTTCTTCTTCAATAAAAGCCGGGGTGCCATCTTCAGTTTTCAGCAGACCGTCTTTCCCCATCGTATACTCAATGTTTGAGCGATAGCGAATATTCGTATCCGTCCATTCAATGTCCAACTCATTGTTGTGTTTACGGCGGACCAAAAGCTCTACATCACTCAGCTTTTCTCTTACGGATTCATCAAAGGAGATGCGGCCACCCACGGGTACTTTAATGATAACTCTAATGCGCTGAGCCCTGTATTTTGAAGACGCGGGAATAGAATAGCCGCTCCCAAGGTTCAATTGTAAATGAGAAAGATTTTTAATAGTATGTTCGAGAGTATCTCCGTTTTTACTTTTAGTAATCGCCGATCCATTAGCAATGACCGCATCTCCGAAAAGATGATAGTCGATAGCAGAAGCTCGCTTTGCGGCCTCTTCTTCTGTGCGACCGTTTGCATAGCGAACTAACTGAACCTGATATGTACTGTCGTTGCTGGGTTCTATTTTAATAATTACATTGGAAAGCTTGAGTGTATCGCTCGTGATATCCCATCCCTTTGGATCACCATTAATCCAGCTATAACTACCACTATATTCCAGTTCGGGTTCTAAAACGCTTACCACCATTTTTTGAGCAGGAGCAACCGGTAGAGAAACTCTATCTACAATTTTTTCTTGGTAACTAAAATCTTTTGTGATGCTGGAAAGAAATAAAGGAGCCGATATCCATCCCAATGCCCACAACGTTCCAAAAGTCCAAGCCAGATATGCGTGTCCAGCTTTTGTATTAATCAATCGGCGAATCATCCATACAATAAAACCCACAACCGGAACCAACAAGAATAACCCAACAGTTGTCCATGCTAAACCTTGTTGATAATCTGAGCTCCAGATATAGTGCTGTAGCGGCCATGATACTACACCCACAAACAATATTGCAACCAGCGCAATCAATATCACAAACGCTATGCCACCAAAAAACAAAAAGAAGAATATTTTAAATAAGAGCGCAATGAATTTACCAATAGAACGGAAAAAATTATTGCTGGGCTGCTTGGCTTCCTTTGCTAACTCCTCTGCTTTTTCAGAAAGTTGTTTTGCTGTTAACTCCACATCCTTGCCCCATGCTTCCATTTTTTCTTTAAGAAGCGAAGAGCCTTCACTCACATGTTGACGAATACGCTCGAGATTGATTGGCTCACCACGCATTTCCATTTTTTGATAGGTGGTTTCAGCTTTGGGAAGAATAATCCATAATACAACATAGAGTAGAATAGAAAAGCCGACCAGCGATCCAAAACTCAAATTGAATACCATTTCTGCCAAGGCAGAATCATCAAAGACATTTAAAATAGAAAACAGAATTTGCAGCAATAAGGGAGCTAAAAAAATAAGACGGATATTTCTTGGTGATACAGTTAAGTACGCCGCAATTCCACTTGCCACACCGCCCAACACACGATCATCCGGATTACGATAAAATCGACGGCCCTTGTACGATTCAACTTCTTTTGCAGGAAATAAAATCCATAAAATAATATAGACCAGCGAAACGATTCCAAAACTTGAAAAACTAAGTAAAACAAATAATACGCGAATAATCACTGGATCGATTCCTACATAATTTGCAATTCCACTTGCCACACCGCCCAACACACGATTATTAGCATCGCGGAAAAAATCTTTCTTTGACTCCGATGCATCAGTATTTTTTGATTGACCCATTGATGATCCAGCCGATGAATTGTCGTCAAGAAACTCTTCACCAGCAATTTCTTCTGGTTTTCCCATTGCAGCAATCACTTCTTGTAGATGTGTTTCTGTGATGCAGGGTTCACCTTTTTGTAAAAAAGAATAAAACTGCTCAGCGATTCGCGCCTCAATATCATTGATGATCTCTTCGCGGCTTTCTTCTTTTGAAAAATAATTTCGCAAACTCGCAACATATTGTTGCAACTGCTCATAAGCAGGCTCCTCAATTTGAAGAACACGTCCGCTCAGATTTATCGTTATAATTCTTTTCATAGTGCTGCTGATTAATATTAGAGGTTGGTAGGTTTTGGTGTGATTATTTTGGTAACAGCGGATGAGAGTTCCTGCCAGGTTCGTCCCAGTTCTTCATAAAAAACAAGACCCTTTTCAGTAAGGGAGAAGTATTTGCGTGGCGGACCGGCAGGACTTTCTACCCAACGATACGTGAGCATTTCTGCGTTTTTAAGACGGGTCAGTAGCGGGTAGAGAGTCCCCTCTAAAATCTGAAGTCCGGAATCACGCATTTCATCCACGATATCACCAGGGTAGGACTCACCCCTTTTAATAATGGACAATATGCAGAACTCCAGGATTCCCTTTCGCATCTGACTTTGTGTGTTGTCGATATTCATAATTATTAAGTGTCTGCGAATGCAAAGATAAGGACATTATTTGGTACTATGCAAAACATAGTACTATTATTTTTATTAATTTTTTATAAACTTGGCACTTTCATCATTTTTTTGCCGAATTTTGCCCCTTATGACTCGATTTTTATCAATTTTTATTGGTTTTTTAGGCATTATAGTCCTTTCTGCCTGTTCTGACCGTTATAAACCCTTTCGTTCCAACTATACTTTTAAAAGCGTGAACGGAGCCCCGGATTATACAAACCTGGACTACTGGGCGGCTCACCCGGGCAAAATTGACCCCTCAGACAGCGTACCTGCCCCCTTGCGAAAAGATCCTAGAGATACTGTTGCCGATGTATTTTTTGTCCATCCGACCACCTTCACCAAAAAAGAAGACTTTTCCCGATCCAATGCGGCGATTGATGATGATTATATTAATGCCAAAACGGATTACTCTACTATCCTTTTACAGGCCAGCACTTTTAATCAATACGGACGCGTATTTGCACCCCGGTATAGACAAGCGCATATTGGAAATTTTTACAGTGCTGATAGCGTTGCGGCCAGTCGCGCTTTAGCACTCGCGTACCAAGATGTGCGAAATGCCTTTATTTATTATTTAGAACACTACAACCAAGGTCGTCCTATTGTATTGGCGTCACATAGCCAAGGTGCATT
>JBJOGP010000014.1:0-34457 GCA_046048175.1 Bacteroidota bacterium | reverse complement strand
TCCCTGCAAGAATATTTACACCCAGTGATTTTTTTGTTACAAAATCAAACATCAATTAAATTATTGTACTGGAGAAGATAAGCAATCTAAAAGTAACTGAGAATAAAAATCACGTAATGACCAGCCCATACACTGAACCTGTTGTGGTATAATACTTGCTTCACTTTGACCAGGAATTGAATTCAACTCCAGCATGTAAGGTTGCAAATCCTGCTGTTGTAAAATAAAGTCAATACGAACAACGCCTCTGCACTGAAAGGTTTGATAAACTTTTTTAGCGGTATCCTCAATACGACTTGCCCACGCTACTGGAATTTGAGCGGGGGTTGTTTCAGTTGATTTTCCCTGGTATTTAGCTTCAAAGTCAAAAAATGGCATATCAGCATCCGCTACGACCTCTGTGATGGGAAGTACTAAAATCTTACCGGCAGACTTAAAGACTCCTACTGTGAATTCTCTTCCCACTATCATTTCTTCCACCAAAACTTGCGAGTCCTCTTTAAAAGCCTTTTCTAATGCTAATCGCAAGGGCTCTCCCCCCTCTTCTACTTTAGACATTCCAATACTAGAGCCTCCATTATTGGGCTTTACAAATACTGGAAATTTTAAATGACTTACTTTTTCTTCCCAACCAGAAAGATCTTCACGCAGTAATAAAACAGATTTCGCTACGGGTATACCTGCGGCCCCTGCCACTGCAGTTGCAACGCGCTTGTTGAAAGTAATTGCAGAGGTCAGTGCATTGCAACTAGTGTAAGGCAAGCCCAACATATCAAAATACCCTTGTAATTTTCCATCTTCGCCAGGAGTTCCATGTAACGCAATAAAAACGCCATCAAACTTTCTTTTGATGCCTTCAATCGTTATGGAAAAATCATTTCGGTCTACCGCAATTTTTGAATCATCCTGACTTACATAGAACCATCCATCAGGTGTTATATCAATCCAATACGTCTTGAATAAACTGTCGTCTAAATGTTGCTGAATCGTCTTCGCTGTTTTATACGAAATAACGGCCTCTCCCGAATATCCGCCGGTTACCAGGGCTATATGCTTTAGCGACATTTTATTAGATGTGGAGCTTATCCTTTTTAGCGAGCAACTCATCTACTGTTTCCCGATAAAGCTCATCAGGCACACAGCAATCTACCGGGCACACTGCAGCACACTGCGGTTCTTCATGGAATCCTTGACATTCAGTGCACTTATTTGGTGAAATATAGTAGGTGTCAACAGCAATAGGGGCATTTTTTTGAGCTGCATCGATGACATTTCCGTCCATCAAAGTAAAATTACCTTTTACAGTAGTCCCATCGGCAACAGCCCACTCTACTCCACCCTCATAAATAGCATTATTAGGACATTCGGGCTCACAGGCACCACAGTTGATACATTCTTCTGTAATCTTGATTGCCATAAAATTTATTTAATAGTTGATGGTAATTTTGTGTCTCACAAATTTAACGTACCGGCATGAATTTACCACAACGAATTTCGCTACTTGAAAAACTGGGAATTTATATGCGCAGTCAGAATTCCGAGTGGCTGGAAGCAAAAAAAAGAGCTTCCTTAGAAAATGGCTGGTTCATCCCCCCCTTTATTGAAAGTTCAATTGAGCAAATGGCAGAACACTGGTTGCAGCGAAAGGCGCTAGAAGAATGGGCAACGGGCGAAAACATTGGCCTAGAAAATCGGACACCAAAAAAAATCGGACTAGTACTCGCGGGTAATATTCCACTGGTAGGCTTTCATGACTGGCTCAGTGTTTTTATTTCAGGTCACCATTCATTAATAAAAACATCTTCCAAAGACAGAATACTCATTGAGCACCTAGTTGGCAAAATGATTCAATGGGAACCGTCCCTCCAAAATGAAATGAACTTTGCAGACCGACTCACTGGTTGTGACGGTTACATCGCTACAGGGAGTAATAATTCATCACGCTATTTTGAATATTACTTTAGCAAATATCCTCACCTCATTAGAAAGAATAAAACCTCAGCTGCTTTATTGACCGGCACAGAAACAAAGGAAGAGCTTGAGAAATTAGCAGAAGATGTTCATCTTTATTTTGGGCTGGGCTGTCGGAATGTAACCAAGATTTATGTTCCTGCTCAATATGATTTTATCCCCCTTTTAGAAGCATTCAAGAAATTTAGCTGGCTATCAGACAATCATAAGTTCAAGAATAACTACGATTACAACCTGGCACTTTACATTCTGAATAAGCAGTTTTTCATGACCAACGGGACGACATTACTAATCGAGGACACCTCCCTATTTGCACCAGTCAGTCAATTGAACTACGAGTTTTACACAGATAAAAACACCCTGCTCAGCAATCTTGCCAACCACCCTGATTTACAATGCCTGGTTGGAAATGATGAGCGACTGATTCCTTTTGGAAATAGTCAACTACCTGCACTAACCGACTACGCAGATGGCAGCAACACCCTAGCATTTTTGAACAAAAAAATGTTAAACTGACATTTTGATTTGCAAGCAGGAACTGACAGTTTGTTATTTTGCGTTATAGGTATGGAATTTGTATTCGTACACTAAATAGTTTTACTATGAAATGGAAACAATTAGCGCTCGTTGTAGCAGTAAGTGCGGTATCGGCAATATCCAGCGTATGGATTTACCAAAAAATAGCCGGCCCCCGTTCATTTAACTTTACGCAGTCGGCAGACGGTAAAACCCCTGCCAACTATGCCGGTTTTTTTAATGCAGCTCCAGGAGCAGAGACTACTGACTTTACTAGAGCGGCACAAGCGGCCGTACCGGCTGTCGTTCACATCAAAACTAAAATTCCCGCAAAACGGATCACGAATCAACTGCCACGTAATCGCGGAGGCATGTTTGATGATTTTTTCGATCAGTTCTTTAATGCTCCTCAACTTCAACAAATACAGCCCGAACAAAGGGCGTCTGGAAGTGGCGTATTGATTAGTGATGACGGCTATATTATCACCAACAACCACGTGATCTCTGACGGAAGCACTGGCGTGGCTGATGAGATTACCGTTACACTTAATAATAAAAAATCATACAAAGCCCGTGTAATTGGAAAAGATCCTAGCAGTGATATTGCAGTGCTAAAAATTGATGGCACAGGTTTTCCTTATTTGGTTTATGGAAACTCAGACAATGTTAAGCTGGGTCAATGGGTGTTAGCGATTGGGTATCCGCTAACATTGGAGACTACCGTTACAGCCGGAATTGTCAGTGCCAAAGGCCGCTCCATTGGTGTCAATGGAAGACAAAGTCAAACCCCTATTGAATCATTCATTCAAACGGATGCGGCTGTGAATCAAGGCAACAGTGGTGGAGCTCTCATTACAACTGATGGGCAATTGATTGGTATTAATTCTGCCATCTATGCACCAACGGGAACCTATGCTGGTTACTCATTTGCAATTCCAATCAACCTCGCCAAAAAAATCGTAAATGATTTAATCAAATTCGGAGATGTTAAAAGACCCTATTTAGGCATTATGTCTGATAGCAAAAATATTAACTCAACGGATGGCGCATATGTAGGCACTGTTGCACCTGATGGCGCTGCTGCTGCTGCGGGTATTAAAAAAGGGGATGTTATCAAAAAAATTAACGACGTTCCAATTAGTTCTTGGAGTGAACTGCAAGGAACAGTTGCTTCGCTCAACGCTGGAGAAAAAGTTTCAATTCAATACCGCAGAGATGGAAAGGATTATACAGCTTCTGCAACACTTAAAGCAGATCAAGGCAACTACGGAGATATCGCAGCTGCTAGCCTGGGAGAGTTACTGGGTGCAGAACTGGAAAATGCCGATAAAAAAGTTACACAACGAAATGATGCAGAAGGAGGTATCCGAGTAAAACGGATTAGCAAGGGAGGTCCGCTCAGCAGAACAAGAATGCAAGAAGATTTCATAATTACCAGTGTAAACGGAGTACCCGTTAACAATATTGAAGAATTGAGTAGAGCGATTGCCTCCACCCGAGGTGAAAGTCTAAACCTTGAAGGATTTTATGATGGATACGACGGTCTTTATCGCTACCCCGTAATGCTCACCCAAGAAGAGGAATAGTTTATAGAAGTTAGTTATAAAAAAGCCGGTTCAATTGGAGCCGGCTTTTTTTATTTCGAGTTATTCTATTTTTCATAGACAAGGTATTCCCAAGCCTGCATCTCAAATGGGCTACTTGCACCAAAATCATTAGCGGCACCGGAAAACACATTCGTAAATCTTCCGTTCACTTGAGCATCCTTAAGTTCGAAGTGTAGATCGTTTTGCGACGATAAGTTTAGTACTACGAGCACTTCACGCTCGCCATTTTTTCGTAAATAACAAAACACTTTATCATCGGCCGTTGTTTTAACACGATAGGTTACGGCTTGTGTATTCCCTGCCTCTAATGCCGGGTTTGTTTTTTTCAATCGGTTTAACGTCTTGTAAAGTCGAGTTAACAATTCAGCGTCAGGTCCTTTTTGAAAAAGATCTTTTTCAAAAAAGGCGATGCGTTTTCTATTTCCGATTTCTTGACCTGAATAAATCAAAGGAACTCCATTCCAAGTCATACTAAATACGGCGAGCGCTCTTGCCATATCACCGTATTTTTCATATTCAGTACCATTCCAGCTATTCTCATCATGATTTGTTGTAAACCAGGAACGAAGTGTGGAATCTCCTAATGCATCATAGCGTTGCAATACACTATTCAATGAATCAATAGACCAATTTTGTTGATAAAAATCTTTTGCCCGATGCATCCAGGTCCAAGTGTAGCTCGCATCAAACACCTCTCCATATTCTGGCCTTTCCAATTCATCATATTCTCCAAACCAAAATAGCGGCTTAAGCTGATCTAGTTCCGCTCTTGCCTCTTTCCAAAAACCGAGCTCAACCCAAAAAGCCAAATCGCATCGAAATCCATCGATATCAAATTCATTTACCCAATACTTCATAGCGCTAATCATTGCCTTACGAAGAGAAGGATTTGAATAATCTAATTCTATAATATCATCCATACCAGAAGCAATTTTAAATGTGCCTGTGGTTGAATCCATCAAATAGTAATCTGGAAATTTTCTTGTCCATTTATGATCCCAACCCGTATGATTTGCCACCCAGTCTATGATGATTTTAAAACCCATTGCATGTGCCTGGCTTACCAAATTCTTAAAATCATCAATGCTGCCAAACTCAGGGTTAATGCCTGTATAATCCGAACAAGCATAATAGCTACCCAACGTTCCCTTTTTATTTTGTTGCGCGATGGGCGTCAAGGGCATAAACCAAAGTGTTTCTACCCCTAACTCTTTCAACCTTGGTAGCTCTAATAAAAAAGCATTAAAAGTGCCAGCAGGCGTATACTGTCTAAGGTTCACTTCATAAATGGTAGTTTGCCTGACCCAAGCGGGTGTTATAAAAGGTCCATTCATAGGGGTTGATTTTTCAGCATTAGCAGCCTCATTTCTTGGCATCAGTTTGCATGACTGTAATAAAACAAGGAAAGCCAAAGTGAGCAAGCGTATCTGCATACAAATTATTTGTAGCAAGATACAAAAAACCGAGCCCGTATCTTTGCGTCATGAAAAGCTTTGAAGTTCCTATTATTTACCGCAGTCCACTTATCACTGCTATTAAAAAGAAGCGGAAAGAGCAGGATCGTATGAAAAAAGACTTTTCACCCACTACCCTTGATTTTGGCCCGGTAAAAATTTCACTGGCAAGACATTTTGGATTTTGTTATGGGGTTGAAAATGCGATAGAAATTGCTTTTAAAACAATCGAGCAAAACCCAGAAAAACGGATTTTTTTATTGAGCGAAATGATCCATAATCCTCAGGTGAATCATGATCTGCAATCTCAGGGTATTCAATTTTTACAAGACACATCGGGACGGCAACTTATTCCCTTTGAAGATTTGAACACAGATGATATCGTACTGATTCCTGCATTTGGCACTACTCTTGAAATAGAAAAAAAATTAGCGGCTGTCGGAATTAAAACTGAGCCCTATAATACTACCTGCCCCTTTGTAGAAAAAGTATGGAACAGAAGTGAAGTAATTGCCAGTAAAAACTATACTGTGATTATTCATGGAAAGCCTAGCCATGAAGAAACCAGAGCAACGTTTTCACATGCAGCCGCACACGGACCTGCACTCGTAATAAAAGATATGGAGGAAGCAATCAAACTAGCTTCCTTTATAAACGAAAAAAAATCAAAAGAAGAATTCTATAGCCAATTTGCTAATCAATACTCTGCCGGATTTGATCCTCATGTTGACTTACAACGAATAGGAGTCGTCAATCAAACTACAATGCTTGCCAGTGATACCCAAGCAATTGCCGATTTTTTGAAAACTACCATTTTACGTAATTATCAGCAAGATGACGCTGTGGCTGACACCAGGGATACACTTTGCTATGCTACGCTGGATAATCAAACTGCTGTAAAAGGGCTATTAAATACAACTGCGGATCTTGCAATTGTTGTTGGCGGGTATAACTCATCCAACACTTCACATCTCGTAGAACTCTGTGAAGAAAAACTCCCAACTTACTACATCGAAAACGCGTCAAAAATCAACACAGCCAACGAAATTGTTCACTTTGATCTACACGAAAAGAAAGAGAAAACAACGATTGGGTTTTTCCCTTCCAAAGAGCCTCTTCATATTCTTTTAACGAGCGGGGCTTCTTGCCCAGATGCATTAGTGGAAGCTGTAATTGAAAAAATTATTGGATTCTTTCCAGGAGCTAGACCCATAGAATCGCAGCTTTCGCTTTATCAGGCATAAAGTAAACGATAATACTCCTCTGCCATCCGATTACTGTCAAATGCAAAGCGCACATCCTGCATTGCGTTTTTCATAACCTGACGCCACGTATCGTACTTGTCATAATATAGAGGCAGAATTTCATTTTCCAAAATGTCATAGATCTTATTCAGATCATACTCGTCCTGCTCATGTACGGCCATCGTATCGTAATCAGCCTTTGGAACCACAAATCCGTTGTGCCCATGATTAATAAACTCTGGTATCCATCCATCGTCTGTTGAGAAATTTACCGCACCATTCATAGCCGCAGTCATTCCACTAGTGCCAGAGGCTTCACGAGGTACTCTTGGATTATTAAGCCAACAGTCAGCAGCCTGTTTCATTCGCTTTGAAAGGGTAAGTTCATACCCGATTAACACAGCCATATTTTTATGCTGCTTACTCAAATGAACAAGCTGGTTAAACTCACTAATTGCAGGGTGATCCATTGGATAGGGCTTACCCGCCCAAATCAATTGGACTGGATAGCGTTTATTCGACATCAATCGAGCAAATCTTTCTTCGTGCGTAGTGATTAACCCAGCACGTTTATAACCTGCAAACCTTCTGGCCCATACGATGGTGAACACATCCGGGTTAAATAATTTACCCGTTTGGTCTGCTACTATTTCAAATGCACGTTTCTTTAGATATTTTTTTCGGTCATCCATCCCATAATTATCGCCAGCCTCACTAAAACGATACAATTGTTTATCTGCCCAGTAACGCCAGTTTTGCGCATTTGTAATGGAAATAATTGGACATATTCCATTGTGCTTTCCCCACATTTTTCTAGATACCTCTCCATGAAGCTGAGATACCCCATTGGAAAGATGTGAGAAACGTAATGCAGCAAGCGAATGATTGAAAAGATCTTCTTCACTTCCGTATAACTCTTTTACCTCCTCAACAGAAAGTCCACAGAAATAACTCATGCGATGACACAAATAAATGTCATGCTTCTCATTACCCGCTTCCTCTGGTGTGTGTGTAGTAAATACCAACCGCTTTCTTACTTCTTCGAGGTTACGATCAAATTTTCTATACAAATAAAATCCAGCTGAAATTGCATGGGCTTCATTCAAATGATATAATTCAGGTTGGAAACCTAATAGATCAATTAATTTAGCTCCCCCTACCCCTAATAAAATAAACTGCGCCACTTTAGTTGCCACATTCGCATCATAAAGTCGATGTGTGATGGTTTGGGATACATAATCATTTTCCGGAAGATCCGTGCTCAACAGAAATAATGGAGCTGTTTTAAAAGTTTCAGGAGCCAGATAAAGGGCTTTAACCCACACAGGATGTTCATGTATTGTTACTTGAAACTTGATGCCCGTATCTTGAAGAAAACTGTATTCCTTTTCATGCCAAGTTACATTCAAGGTTTGATCCTGATTACGAGCTTGATCATAATACCCGTATTTCCAGAGAATACCAATCCCAATCATGTTTTGCTGTAGTTCATACGCGCTGCGCAAATGGGATCCAGATAAAAATCCTAACCCTCCACTATAAATCTTTAGCGGTTGATGAACAGCAAACTCCATGGAGAAATAAGCCACTTTACGTTGAAAGCGATCTTGAATTTCATAGGGAACTTTAAAAGGCGCAAAACTCATAATGTGTCTTTTTTACACGAAGGTGCAAGTTAACCTTTCTTTTTTACTCGTGGTAACTTTTTACGCACAAAAGACCCATCAAAAAGACACCCGGTGTTACGACGCGAACCGCAGTTTTGTTCCTGCAAACGAACACCATTTGAAGTAAAGTAAAACTGTAGCACACAGGGGTCTCCTGCCTGTCGATACTCTGCGCGCGTGGGAGTTTTCCAACTTGCTTCCCCTTTCAATTCCCCAATACAATTACCTTCTCTTTTTTCAAAATGTATAAAGAAAGTGATTCGATCGGGCTTGCGACCATCACGTATAGAAACCAAATTCATTTTCCCGTTGATATAATCCGCAGAATATTTTCGCAAAGCAGCAAGTGTATCTATTGGATTAATCAACTCAGTGAGCTTATCTTCCAATGCTTCTGTCATAATAAGCATGAATCGCCCAGCCGCCTCATTTAATACAAAAACTTCTTTTCCTTCACTAGAGCTTCCATCGGCATTTTTTCGGAGTTGTATTTGCGAGAGCAAGTACTTTCTATCCATTACCAGCGACTGTTGAATGGATGATCTTGAAGAGGGTTTTAGTAGAGCAATTGCACTTCGAAAATTATTCTTTTGATCAAACGCTAGTATCCAAATCATCCGCTTTTCACCTGATGTTGCACGAATGAACACGTATTTTTCTGCATCGGGAACCTCTACTTTTCCAAGTGCATAAAAAACCGGCTTGCTCTTTTTTGCAAACTCCTTTTCATAAATTGAATCTGGCACCAGCGCGCGGAGCACAGGAGCACTAATTCGCAGAGAATCTTCACCTTTCTTCTTGAATAGCGTGTCTGAAAAGATATGTGGTAATGAAAGGGGAGTAAAAAAAGCAATAAAATCTGCCGCAGGAACAGGCTGTTCTCCAGTCAAAACTATTTTCTTTTTTTCCTGGCAACTACTCAGAAACAAAAGCAGAACTAACAAAAGAGATTGCACCCGCATGTCCTAAGTTAATTCTTTCTGCTCACATGCCATAGGAGGAAGAATTCTCAGGCTTCATTTATGTAAATTTGTTCTTCAAATTGAGCCATGCAGTCACTCCAAGATTTTTTTTCAAACATAGGCCCCGTATGGTCTGCTTTAATTGCCACCACTTTTACGTGGCTAGTCACTGCGCTAGGAGCCTCTCTGGTTTTCTTTTTCAAAACCATGAACAGAGCCGCACTAGACCCCATGCTGGGATTCACAGGAGGCGTAATGGTTGCTGCAAGTTTTTGGTCACTGCTTAATCCTGCTATTGAAATGTCAGCGACACTATATCCAGGTTACGAATGGATGCCAGCAGCTGTTGGATTTATGGCAGGCGCTTTTTTTATTTTTATCTTGGACCGCTATATGCCTCATTTGCATATCAACTTTGGGGTTGAAGAAACAGAGGGAGTACAAACTAAACTAAACAGAACAACCCTATTAATTCTTGCCATTACCCTTCACAATATACCAGAGGGACTTGCAGTAGGCGTATTATTTGGAGCTGCTTCTTTGGGAATGGAAAACACTTCATTAATCGGCGCGATTACATTAGCGATTGGAATTGGGATTCAAAATTTTCCGGAGGGCATCGCTGTCGCAATGCCCCTTCGAAGAAGTGGTGTTAGTCGAATGAAGAGTTTTTGGTATGGGCAACTTTCGGCCATTGTAGAACCAATTGCAGGTGTAATCGGCGCCTTTGCTGTAATCTATGTACAACCACTGCTTCCATTTGCCTTGGCATTTGCGGCAGGGGCCATGATTTTTGTGGTCATAGAAGAAGTAATTCCCGAAACACAAAGAGATCGATACACTGATCGCTCAGTACTTGCTTTTATATTTGGTTTTACAGTAATGATGATTCTAGATGTTTCATTGGGGTAAATCCGTAAATTTGGGACTCTTTTTTTTACCCTAAATTATTAGCATGTCAAAAAAGATTAAGGTTGCAAACCCGGTTGTGGAACTGGATGGAGATGAAATGACGCGTATCATTTGGAAATTCATTAAGGATAAATTGATCTTACCCTATCTCGAACTAGATATCAAATACTATGATCTTGGTATTGAATACAGAGATCAAACTAATGATCAGGTTACCATTGATGCGGCCAATGCCATTAAGCAATATGGAGTAGGAATTAAATGTGCCACAATCACCCCCGATGAGGCAAGAGTAAAAGAGTTCTCGCTTAGACAAATGTGGAAGAGTCCAAACGGAACAATTCGTAATATTTTAGATGGAACAGTTTTTCGCGAACCCATCGTAATCAGTAACGTTCCTCGTTTAGTTACCAATTGGACTGCCCCAATCATTGTAGGTCGTCATGCATTTGGCGATCAATATCGTGCCACTGACACTGTGATAAAAGGAAAGGGCAAATTAACGATGACGTTTACCCCTGAAGATGGCGGCACTCCCCAAACCTTTGAAGTGTATAATTACAAAGGAGATGGCGTTGCGTTAACAATGTACAACACAGATGAAAGCATCACCGGTTTTGCACGCAGTTGTTTCAACATGGCGCTCAGCAAAAAATGGCCTCTGTATCTTTCTACCAAGAATACGATATTAAAAAAATATGACGGCCGTTTCAAAGATATTTTTCAAGAGGTCTATGAAAAAGAATTTAAAACTGCTTTTGAGCAAGCGGGTATCACCTATGAACATCGCTTGATTGATGACATGGTTGCCAGCGCCTTAAAATGGAATGGCAACTTTGTTTGGGCTTGTAAAAACTATGATGGAGATGTTCAAAGTGATACGGTGGCACAAGGATTTGGTTCACTTGGGCTAATGACTTCGGTGCTGATTACTCCTGATGGACAAACAATGGAAGCTGAGGCTGCGCATGGCACTGTTACGCGTCACTACCGCGATCATCAAGCGGGTAAACCAACTAGTACAAATCCCATTGCTAGTATTTTTGCTTGGACCAGAGGTCTTGCCTTTAGAGGTAAGCTCGATAACAATATTGAACTGATCAACTTCTGTGAAAAATTGGAAAAGGTCTGTATCGAAACGGTTGAGTCAGGTAAGATGACGAAAGACCTGGCCGTTTGTATCCATGGCAACAAAGTGAAACATGGCGAACATTACCTTTATACAGAAGAATTTTTAGAAGCAATCAATCAAAATCTCCAAGAAAAACTTGGCAACTAAAAAAAGAGACGGCTACATCAGTTGGGATGAGTATTTCATGGGTATTGCCCTTTTATCCGCAAAGCGCAGCAAAGACCCTGGCACGCAAGTAGGCGCTTGCATAGTCAATCAACAAAATAAAATCGTTGGAGCAGGCTACAATGGATTCCCGATCGGTTGCCATGATGATAATCTACCCTGGGACAAACAAGGGAATTTCTTAGATACTAAGTACCCCTACGTTTGTCATGCCGAATTAAATGCGATACTTAATAATATTGGAATGTCTTTACAAGGGTGTCGTATTTACACAGCCCTATTCCCCTGCAATGAGTGTGCTAAAGCCATCATACAAGCAGGCATAACCGAAGTGGTGTACTTGTCTGATAAATACAATGGACAAGACAGTGCCATTGCTTCTCGTAAAATGCTTGAAATGGCGGGCGTACACTGCAGAAAAGTTTATTCTTCCTTTGAGTCCCTAACACTTTCCTTTTCAGAAAAAGATGTTTAACAAAAAGCCCCGCGTTTGCGGGGCTTTTGAATTATATCAGTGTAACTCAAATTACACACGGAAGTGCGCAAATGCTTTGTTTGCCTCAGCCATACGGTGTGTATCTTCTTTCTTTTTGAAAGCGGCACCTTCTCCTTTACTTGCTGCAACAATCTCATTAGCCAGCTTATCAGCCATACTACGACCATTACGCTCACGGCTGTAGCGGATCAGCCATTTCATACTTAATGAAATTCTGCGATCAGGACGAACCTCAGAAGGAATCTGGAATGTTGCACCACCGATACGACGGCTACGTACCTCAACAGAAGGAGCCACGTTGGCTAATGCTTTTTTCCAAACCTCATATCCATCTTCACTGGTTTGTTTTGCTACTTTTTCAAGCGCAGTATAAAATATAGTAAATGCACCACTCTTTTTACCCTGCCACATCAGGTTATTCACAAAACGTGTAACCAATTTGTCATTGAAGCGAGGGTCTGGTGCTAAGGGAAGTTTTTTTGCTTGTGCTTTACGCATAGGGATCTAATGTTAATGAGAGCTTATATTACTTTTTAGCTTTTTCCTTTTTTGTTCCGTATTTAGAACGACTCTTTTTACGGTCTTTCACACCCGCAGTATCTAAAGAACCACGTACGATGTGATAACGTACACCTGGTAAATCTTTAACACGACCACCACGAATTAACACAATAGAGTGCTCTTGTAGATTGTGCCCTTCTCCAGGAATGTATGCGATCACTTCCACTTTGTTCGTCAAACGAACTTTGGCAACCTTACGAAGTGCGGAGTTAGGTTTTTTAGGAGTTGTTGTATAAACCCTGGTGCAAACACCACGGCGCTGCGGACATTGATCAAGAGCCCTTGATTTACTTTTGGCTTTGATAATTTCACGTCCTTTTCTTACTAACTGTTGAATAGTAGGCATTCTAGACCCTTATTTTTGGGAGAGCAAAGGTAAAGGCAGGGTGTTGAATCACCAAAAAATGAGCTTTGTTTTTTGCACAGCACCCTAATTCCTCTCAGAATTGCAAAAAGCTGGTTTTCAACACTTAAAACCGAGGGCAAGAAAGGTAACGGATGGGTCTCCCGGATTTTCGGCCAGTGTAGGAAATAGAAACCTCCAAACTACTGGTTCCGGGTACCGCCTTAGCTAGATTACCAGTTGCCACATCGTAAGAAACACCCAATACCCATTGATTAAAGCCAAATCCAAGGTAAGGGGCCACCGCGTCATTAAATCGGTAATTAACTCCAGCAACTAAATCAGTTGAAGAAGCAAACGGCGCACGAATAGAAATACCAGCCATTTGCTCCATAGCAGTGCCTTGCTTCATTATTAAAAATTGCGGGATCAACTGAATACGTTCATTCAAGGACCATTGGATTCCACCATGCACTACAAAGCGCATGGGAAGTGATTGAGCAATTGACTGCGTTATAAAAGGATCTTGTGGACGATTTAAATGAAAGGCCGCTACTCCGCCAAATAATTTAACAGGTCTTAATTCTCGGGCATCGGCGTAAGAAATACCAGCACCAATATCGAGGTCACTAGAAGAAGTTCGTTGCAATTGATCGGCACTAGAAATAGAAGGGTCATACCCTGTGATTGCATTCCACTGATCCCCAAATTGAAATTTATTGGGATCAAATTTTCGTGCGAGTGCCCCTACTTGAATTCCAAAAGTAATTTGTTGATTATCGTCTTCGCCAAATCGCACCCCGCTATATGCAATGGATAAATAGCCATGCTGATAATGATATCCCCCCTCTCCTGCAGATTGATCTAAAAGATTAATTCCAAAGTTTAAGTTTTTGGGAGTAACAATATCTGCACTCATTCCTTTGGTGACATAGGGGGTCATCACCTGATTCCATTGTGTACGAAAAACAGCATTGGCTCTAAAATCGCCTTCGTTAACACCTGTCAAACCAGGATTGATCCCTAATGGGTATGCATAAAATTGGGAAAAATGCGGATCGTTCTGCGCTCTTAGATTAAGAACACTGCCAAACATCAAGATCAATATGGTTAATACCTGTTTCAATTAATGTATCAGATTTATAGCACCTTTTTTTGATACCTCTGTTCCATCTTGCCGAGTTACTTTAAGCGTATACGCGTACACACCAACGGGCTGTAATACACCTTTATGTTTTCCATCCCAACCCGTAGCTAGATCAGTTGATTGAAAGATCAATTGTCCCCACTGATTGAAAATTCTGAAATCGATGGTGGCAATATAATTTCCATAAACTTTTACCACATCATTCTTCCCATCACCATTGGGTGTAAACGCATTGGGAACAAATATTTCGCGGGTACTCAACGTAGTACCGCTAACTGGGCCTGCATGTAAGCTTGTTTCACAGGCGTTTGCGCCCGTGGCCTTGACTAAAATTGTAACTGTAGTGTTACCAGGCAAACCATTCACAGTGTGTGTTAAACCTGCTGCTCCTGAGCTAGGTGTCGAAAAACTACTTCCCCCATTTGTACTAATCAGATATCCAGTTGCTCCTGTCACTGCAGGCCAAGAAAAAGTAAGAGAGGAAAAAGAAATTGCAGAAACAGTTACAACTGGCGTTACTAAACGCGGAATCAAACTAACCTGTACAGGAGTTCTTGTAGTACTGACGCATCCTGCTGTACTAAATCCTTCCACATACCAAGTTGAGGGTGCGGAAACTCCTATCAGCGTGAAACTATATCCAGTTGCCACAGGCGCACCTCCAGTTTGTGTTGGAAACCAACGATAGGTTATGGTAGCCGTGTTGACATTTTGAACTTGCAAGGTTATATCTGCACCAGGACAAACTGTTGCATTAGTAATTTGAGCAGCGGCAGGAATGGGATCCACATTTAATTGCACAGCTGTGCGCGTATCACTTACACATCCTGCAGAACTAACTGCCTCCACATAATAGGTAGCCGCAGCAGTAACATTATTCACCGTGTAAGCGTTTCCTGTTTGCATAGCTGTACCTCCTGTTGCAGCTGCATACCACAAATAAGTTAACGAAGGATTTGGATTTGTAACAGCAAGTGTAGCATTACTTCCACTGCAAACCGATACCGTATTCAGGAGAGGCGCATTGGGTTTATTCTGTACTTGCACAGTAACCTGTGAAGCAGCGCTACAGCCTAATGCGTTAGTGGCGGTAACAATATACGTGGTGGTAGATGTTGGAGTAACAGTTTGTGCACTTCCTGATAAACTACCCGGCGTCCAAGTAAAATCTGTGAGCGCTCCAATACCAGCAGTTATCCCTAATTGAGAGGAGCTGCCTGTACAAATAGATGCAGGCGTTGCTGTTGCCGTAATCGTTGCATTATTATTCAAGGCAATGGTTCCATTAAAATTGCTGGTGCACCCTGCAGCATCTGTAATAGTACAGGTGTAATTACCTGGAGGAAGCGTAGAAGCAGTTGCACTAGTTTGAATGGGACTGGTATTCCATGAGTAAGTATATGGACCCGTAGAGCCCGTTACATTTAATGCAATGCTACCATTTGGACCATTACAATCAGAAGCTGTAATGGTTGGGGCAATGGTCTGCGTAAATGCAATTCCAGATGCGCCTAAAATAACAGTATTGGGGAATGAACCACTTCCACTTGTTGTTACATTACTGATTCGAATTTTCTGAAGCGATTTAGCACGATCAGTGCAAGACAATACAATTTCAATAAAGTAAAATCTTGGATTATTAGTTGAAACGCCATCAGCGGTGTAAGGCCCTGTTGCAGTGCGTGTCACTCGACCAAACCCCTGCGACACAATATTATTAGTGCCGTTGAACCAATCAGACAACACATAATTGGATAGGTATGGTGAAAAAGAACCATCCGAAAATCCAAGTCCAATATTAATGGTACTAGCTTGCTCAGCAGAAAATGCAAGCAATCTAATTTTAGCAAAGGGCGCAGGAGTTGAGACAGTCAAATCAAACGATTCATTCCGTTTGACAAAAAGCGCATTATTACCCGTGTAGGAAGCCAATTGATATGTATCTCCGCCACTTACAATTGTTCCATTATCAGGTAATCCAGCAGCTATAGATGCAAAACTTGCAAATGAACTACTGTACATAACCTTGTTAGAAGGTGCCAATGCATCAATTTCCATTGTTGTGGTAGCCAATGAACTTGGTCCCCCTTCAGCAATCACGTCTTGTGAAAATCCAGTAACCTGAATAGGAGTAAACTGCGCACTTGAATCTGCATAAAAAAATAGTACAGCGCAACAAAAAAATAAAAAATGCTTCATGCAGTCGGTGTCTGGTAATCAACACCGAATATAATTAATCGCCGCGAACTTAACTAACGGGAACCATCCAGCCGTGTGTATCTGGCATTCTGCCCTCTCGGATAGCCGCCAGGTTTTTCTTTAACGTAGGGGCCACTGTCCATTTGTCTGTATCAAAGCAGAGTGAATCCCCCTTATAACAAAGTTCCTTTATAAATGAAATTGTTGCCGCGGTACCCGTTCCAAATACTTCACGTAAGCTTCCGTCTTGATGCGCCTTAAGCACTTCATCCATTCCTAAATTGCGTTCTTCGACTTCTAAGCCCATTTCAGAAAGCAAGGTCATGACACTCATACGCGTGACGCCGCCTAAAATCGTACCCTCTTCTAAGCCAGGTGTAATAGCCTTATTACCGATAATGAAAAATACATTCATGGTACCACATTCCTGCACATATTTATGCTCAATGGGATCAGTCCATAAAACCTGATCAAAACCTTTCAATTTAGCTTGTGCAGTGGCATACATAGCTCCTCCATAATTTCCGGCCGCTTTTGCATAACCTACTCCTCCTGACACTGCTCTTACGTACGTTTCTTCCACCCATATTCTCATAGGCGCGCTATAATAGGGCCCTGTAGGACTTAAAATGATCATGAATTTATACGTATCAGAAGGACGCACTCCTATTAATTCGTCTGTTGAAAACATGAAAGGACGTATATACAACGAATGATCAGGGAAAGAAGGAATCCAATCCTGATCTAACTTAATCAACTGCATCATCCCATCCATAAATATCTCTGCAGGGACAGTTGGCATTTGCATTCTTTCAGCAGAAGCGTTAAAGCGTAAAAAATTATCGTATGGACGAAATATAAAAGGACGAGAATGTTGGTCCTTGTAAGCTTTAATACCTTCAAAAATTGCTTGCCCGTAATGTAAAGCAGCCAGAGAAGGTGAAAGTGACAAAGGAGCATACGGCTTGATCGAAATATTTGTCCATTGCCCATTGATAAAATCTGCCTCCAGCATATGATCCGAAAAGTACTTCCCGAAAGGAAGGTTCTCTAAATTCATACCCTTCAATTTGCTGGTTGCAGTAGGCTCTATTGGAATTTCGATCGCTGCAGTCATAATTCACATATTTTTACGGGGCAAAGAAAGCAAAAAAAACTAACACTCATTCGTATATTTTAGCACATATATGTCCCTCAACCAAGTTAAACTTCCACCTGAACTTCTAGCACAGCTATACCACCGTGTGCTTGTGGAATTGCCGGGAGAGCCCTCTATAAAAAATCAACCCATTGAGCAGTCCAATACTACTAAGATTAAATCCTTAGGAGGGCACAAAAAGAAAATCTGCATTGTTGTAGCAGAACAGGAGGCCGTTTTTTTAAAAGATGAACAATTAGCCTATCTCACGAGAATTTTAATGGCTTGCAAACTCACGTTGGAGGATGTCGCACTCATTAATATTCAAGAAGTTGCTCACCCCAACTACCAGCACCTGCAACAACAATATCCTTCAACTACTTGTATACTATTTGGACTCACTCCACAAAATCTTCAACTACCTGTGGATTTCCCTTTCTTTCAATTACAAAAAATTGAAGGCTGTACTTACCTCTTTGCACCCGCACTGGATTTGCTGGAGCCACAAAAAGCAGATCGGGAAAAACTATGGCAGTCACTTAGAAAGCAATTCAATGTCTGAACAACCCCACCCGCTACTATTTGCCACAAACAATTTAAATAAAGCCTTGGAAGTAAATCACATCCTTGGCAATTCTTTTAAAGTGCTTTCATTAAAAGATGCCGGCATTGAAATTGATATCGCTGAACCACATGCTACGCTTGAGGCAAACGCAAGGGAAAAATCAATGACCATTTATATGCTCAAAAACATTGATTGCTTTAGCGAAGACACCGGACTGGAAGTAGAAGCGCTGGGCGGTGCTCCGGGAGTAAAAAGTGCAAGATTTGCAGGAGAGCCCTCCAACACAGAAGCAAATATTAAAAAGCTATTGGGCGAACTCCAAAACCAAGAAAACAGAAAGGCACAATTCAGAACAGTTATTTCACTAGTACAAAAGGGAGTAGAGAAACAATTTGAGGGAATTTGTAAAGGACATATCACACTGCATCCGATTGGTGAAAATGGGTTTGGCTATGACCCGGTTTTTATTCCTGAAGGATCTACAAAGACGTTTGCAGAAATGAATACTGCAGAAAAAAATGAATACAGTCACCGACGAAAAGCAGTTGAAAAATTAGTTGACTACCTAAAAAAAATGACCCCATGAGTTCGATTAAATCACAATTTCCTGCTTCATTCAAATTTCAATGCTCCATTCCAATTCGCATCAACGACATTAACTATGGTGGACATGTTGGCAATGATCGAATTTTACTTTTTGCCCATGAGGCACGTATTCAATTTTTAAATCAACTGGGTTATTCAGAATTAGAATTAGGGGGCACCTCACTCTTATTGACACGTGCCACCATTGAGATAAGAAAAGAGCTTTTTTTTGGTGACATCCTTTGGGTTTCTGTAGCAGCCTTAAATTTTACGAGTAAAGGATTTGATTTAATCTACAAGATGGAGCGAGAAAAGCAGCATGAAAGAGAACTAGTAGCCGCTGCAATGACTAGTATGGTGTGTTATGACTATCAAAATAAAAAAATGGATATCCTTCCTCTGGAAGTTCAAGAGAAGTTATCGCGCTGATTCCAAATCTCCCAACTTTCTTCCGCTTGTATTTGTAGCATTTCAGCCCCATTTTTTACACGAGCACCCCTTCGAATACCTTCTTTCATAAAAGCGGTTTCTGTTGGATTATAAACAAGATCATAAAAAACATGACTGGACGCAATTGCCTCATATGGAAGAGGGGGCAACTCCGTCAAATTCGGAAATGTGCCTAAAGGAGTTGTATTAATCACAATGTTATGCGCTTGCAGGTCAGCAGAAGTAAGTTGGCTATATGTTAGATCAACACCCGGTTTGTTATTTCGCCCCACTACAGAGTAGGGAATTCCATTTTTTTTCAATACAAAAAAAACAGCCTTTGCTGCCCCTCCCTGCCCCAATACCAATGCAGCTTGTTGCTTAGGTTGCAACAAGGGTAAAAATGATTTTTCAAATCCAACCCAATCTGTATTAAACCCCTCACACTTTCCATTGCTGATTCGAATACAATTACATGCATCTAACCCAGGTGGAATAGAGTGATTTGAAAGATAGCTTAATACCTGTTGCTTAAAAGGACTCGTTACATTGAGTCCTTTTAAATTTGGATATTTTTCTAATAAAGCAGGGAGCTCGTTAATAGACGAAAGTGGAAAAAGCTGGTATTGACAATCTACTATTCCCTCTTTCGCAAACTTTTGATTAAAGTAGTTAGCTGAAAAAGAATGCGTGAGCGGTTGGCCGATTAGACCAAATAATCTCATTAGGATTTATCATTTTTGTCCAGGTAAAAGTGAAACGTATCTCCTCGTAATCCAATTCGCATTGCTTCCAATGGAATTACTTCAGTTGGGGCAATATTTCCAAGATTTGCATTGCATCCTAATAATTCGATAAAATAAAGTTGCTGTGCTTTTTGCGGAGCTTCCCAAATTATTCTCTCCCCCGGAATTTGTGTAAGAATCTCCTGTACTAATCCCTCTCTCACTTCTCCACTTCCCCTATATATTCCCACGTTTCCGGCCTCTCTTGCTTCTGCTATCACGTAACTTGCTCCCGCTTCTAGCTCAGCTCGCATCAATTCGATCCACTTGTAGGGTGGAATAATATGTGCTGCATCTTTACTTCCTACTTCACTTAAAACAGTACCATATTGAGTTAACTTTTCAATGTACCCGCATTTTTCTGCATGAGGAATGGTGATAGACCCATCACTTACTTCCATATACTTGATGCCATACTCCTTGCAAACACTGATATAGTCCTCAAATTGATTACGAATCAGAAAAGCTTCAAATAAAGTTCCTCCAAAATAAACAGGTATTTGATGAGACTGGTATAACTCAATTTTTTCTCGAAGGTTTGGAGAGACAAATGAAGTACCAAATCCAAGTTTGACAATGTCGACATGAGGATAAGAAACACTGATAAAATTGCGTGCTTCCTCGGTACTGAGTCCCTTGTCCATAACCATCGTCAATCCAGATTGACGAGGCTTAGCAAGACGATCGGGCATTTGGCTTAGTACATAATTCATACAGGTAGATTTACAATAAAGTTGTGCAAATTTACTGTAATCTGTGTCAATATCACTCCCCCTTCTTGCGTTTGTAACGAGCGAGAAGATCCACCACTTGCACTTGTTGCATTACAGATGGAATAAGCGAAACAAACTTCTTTACTTGTTTGGGATCTTTTATCAATGCTTCTTCCAATTGTTTTAATGCCTCTTGGTTTCGAGTGGCTCCAAATAATACAGCTGCACGGTAATAGAAAAAAAGTGTTTTACCCTTGGTAGCATGAAGTGCCAAATCAATTTGCTTTAAGGCATCATCCCAAGCCTCTGCCTCAAAAAGGCAGCGTATTAATGCATCCCAACCTGCGATTTTTTTAGGCTTGAGTTGAACGGCCATCACAAAATGTTCGACGGCTTCTTGAATTCTTTCTAGTTGTTCACAGCACTGACCAGCCAACAATTGATAATCAAATTCGCCTCTAATAATTCGAAGCGCAACTTCAATTTGTTTATAGGCAGCACTCCATTGTCCTTCTGAAAAATAGGTACAGGCAATTTTATAAATCAACCGGCTATCATCCTTTCGAAGGTGTGACGCCTTTCTGTATTGAAGCCGAGCTATTGCAGGTTGTTTTAGTTTTTCATAGCAGTACCCAATTGCTTCATAAATCACATCCTCAGGCTTTGCTAACTCATGTACGCGCTCAAGTACTTCGATCGCATCTCTATAACGGTGCAATCTTATAAATGCATCGCCCATATTTCTGTATGCATAATCAAACTTTTCCTCAATGGCTACAGCATATTTGTACGCATCAATTGCTTTTTCATATAATCGCAAACCTTGATAAGCTGCCCCCAGGTTAAACCAAGCTAATTCACTAAAAGGATGCTCGTCTAAAATTTCTTGATACAACCGAATCCCTTCCTCATTTCTTCCCGTAAAATCTGTCCAAAAACAAATCTTGTATAAAGCTTCTTCATTCAAGGGGTCTTCTTTCAACACTTCTTTTAAACAATCGAACACTTTTTCAAAATCTTCGTAATCATCGTACACATCTGCTAACTCAAACAATAATTCCACTTTCTCTTCCCCTTCAAATTTCCCCAATGATCGTTCCAATAAGGAAACTGCTTTCTCAGGTTGATCAAGAGCCAGGTAAGCATCCGTGCGGAGAATGTAAATATTGATATCACGACTATCCAGAATTTCCGCCTGATCCAAAACCCGAAGTGCCTCTTTGTATCTTCGGTGTAAAACCAAAACGTCAGCTTTTCGAATCAATAGAGACGAAGAATACGGGTAACGCTCAACCGCTATGAGCGCTGCCTCTAAAGCCTTTTCAGGCATTTCCTTTTGTTGAAAATGTTCAATGATTCGCTCAAAAGCTTCTTCTTCCAAAAACGATTGCGCTCCCCCTTCTCGGAGTTGCTCGTACTGTGTGAGCAGCTCGTCCAGTTCGTCTTTTTCCTCCCTATTTGGTAGCTCTGCCATAAACCATGGTTTTGTTCAATTTACATTAAAAATCAAGGGGTTCCAGGCCCTTTTTATCCCCAGTTGTGCATTTAGCGAAATTTTAGTACATGGAATTGTTAAAAGACATCGGTATATTTGCAACAGCTATGCTTTTGAGAATCAAGTCCATAAAAATTAGCTTCAAGCAAACCGTTTTATTTGCTGCTGCAATGATTGTTGCATTGGCTGGTAATGCGTCATTAGGTCTTGGTAAAAAGCGATCTTCACTTGGAAGCAAAAAAATTCTTTCAGCAAAGGTGACAGGCTTTAACGGCAACTTCTCTTTAAAGTCTGGGTATAGCTTTCGCGGCAATAACATCATTGAAACAAAAATTCCTCGGGTAATTGAGCTGAATACCGAAGTAACTGCGAAAAAAGGCAATCTAACGCTCAGTATCCCACTACGCAAACAAGTACTCGTCAATTCTATCAAGATTGGCGTTGGCAATGAGTCATTGCGCACTCATTGATTTCATTTTTCCAACTGTACATTCTTTTCAAAATCTAACAGCCGGTAACCTGAGGTAGGTATATCAAATAAGGCTTGAGGAACTGGATTATAGTTTATTTCCGTAATCCGATAGATCACATGATTCGCTCCAATGTTGGCCTCATATTGCATAAGCAATCCAGGCAGTGTTTTTGCCATCAATTGAAAATCGCGGTACACAGGAACCAACTCTGTTGTAAACCATGCCTCATGCTGTGTTCCATCTTGAAGCGTGATAATCGCTTTTTTACATAAGAACCCAAGCAAACGAGTAGTGTCCCCTGTGATTTCTAATTTATTGTCCTCGTATTTTTGATTCAAAGCATTCCACTGCGGTGAGGTAAGACGAGTCAGGTAGCGCTGCGATCCAAATTCTTTAAGAAGAACAGCTGTCCCACTTTTACCAAGTAAAAGTGTGGTCTGCTTTCCCATACCCGTAACTAAATCCGTTCGGCTATTAATGCCTTTTAAGTGACAGGTGTATTGTGCCGAATTAAATAACTCATTTAAACTACGATCCGTAGTGTCGGCCAAAGAAATAGAATATCGAATCGTAGCTTCTGTTAATCTGCGCTGGGAGAAAGCAGATATTGAAACCAATAAAAGAACAAAAAATTGAATGACCCTCTTCATACCCATGAAGGTACAACAAGATTAAAACCTAATTAGCGTTTGGTCTTGTCTTGCATGTCTTTGAGCTTCTTTTGCTGGGCCTGCATTTGATCTAAACGTTCCTGCCACTTAGATTTAGATTTTGGTTTTTTTCTATTCTCCTGAATCTGTGCCAAAATTTTATCATGATTAATGATATAATTCTGAATTACAAATTGAAGCCCTAGCGTAATAATATTGGAAACCGTATAATACCAGGTCAAAGCTGAAGGAAGACTATTAAAAAAGAAAAGCATGAAAATAGGGAAAATATACGGCATGTATTTCATCATCGGATTACTTTGATCCGGGCTTAAACTCATGCTATATATAGAGATTATCATACTCGTAGCAGTAGCCAATAAATTGAATAAACTCAAGTGATCTCCAAACAATGGGATGGTAAAACCAAAACGAATTGGTGCATCATAGGCGGATAAATCATTTGCCCATAGGAAGGAGGCGCCACGAAGTGCAATCTCACTATTGAAAAAGCTAAACAAAGCAAAGAAGATTGGAATCTGCAGTAGGGCCGGAATACATCCACCTAATGGATTAACCCCTGCTTCACGAAACAGTTTCATTTGCTCCATACTCATTGCTTGCTGATCCTCCCCAAATTTTTCACGGAGCTTGGCAATCTCTGGACGAAGTGCTTTCATTTTAGCTCCACTCAAATAACTCGAGTAGGTTAAAGGTGAAATCAACAAACGTATAAATAAAGTGAGTAAGGCAATAGCAAGACCGATATCCCCAGCAGCAGTGCGTTTGAAAAAATCAAAAATGGGCACAATCACATATTGGTTAAGCGGACGAACGAATGTATACACACCCTGACCTAGATTAACGATCTTCTCAAACCCATTATCATACTTTTTAAGTATTTGATAATCGGAAGGGCCATAATAAAAACTAAGATCAACGGCAGCTTTATCCCCCTGCGGAACAGTCAATTTCATGGCCGCAGTAGCACGTACAACAGACCCTATAGAGTCCGCAGGAAGAGTCCAATTGAGCTGTCCATTGGTAAAGCCATTCGTTGCGCTTATTGCTCCAAAAAAGAAACGCTGTCTTACACCCACCCAATTAACCACTTTTGAAAAATCTACTGTGCTACGATTACCAATGGTAAAATAGTCAAATTGACCATCCTCTATAAAACCTACTTGCGTGTTTTGTTTTTCATATTTAACATCTGATTCTTGTTTGAGCGCCTCATACTGCCATACCAGAGATAGCCTATGATCAGCTACTAACTGTTCTGCATCAGAGAGTTCAATACGCAAAGCAATCCGATAGTCATTAGGAAGAATAGTGTATTGATGTGTAACCGCTCCTGCAAAACTGGAATCAGAAGACTGAAGCTTAAATGAAATTGTTTTAGAACCATCTGCATTTACAATTGGCGCCTGTGGAATAAAATACAGTTCAGCAATTGGGGCAGTTCGGTTAAGTCCCGTATTTAAAGGATATGTGAATTTATTAAATGACTCTGCCGCTAATTTAATTGGAAGGGGTTCTCCATGCTGGCGATGCTCTTTCAATTCTACATATTTGATTTGAGCACCCTTCGTAGAAAAAACAACTTTCATTTTTTCATTCTCAACGCTTACCAGCTCCTCTACCCCTTGTGCGGCCTGTACAAAAACTCCAGCAGCACTTGTACGACGTACACTGTCAGCCTTAGTCAAATCTTTTTGAATGGCAACGGTATCTAGTACAGGACGATTGGCTTTGGCAATAGAGTCCTGAATGAATTGCTGTCTAGCCTTAGCTTTATTATAGGCGGCTTGTTCCTGATTGGTATAATAGAAATAACCAAAAAATAGAATTGCGAGCAAACCAAATCCCAAAAGGGAATTACGATCAAAATTCATGTTACCAATTTTATGAGTGTTGAAGCGGCTGAGTAGATTTTGACAACACTAACTCAGCTTGCTGCAGTGCCGCTTTAATAAATTGAACAAATATGGGTTGCGGCTCTTCTACTGTGCTTTTTAGTTCAGGATGGTATTGTACCCCAATAAAGAAAGGATGATCCTTCAACTCAATAATTTCAACTAATCCCGTATCAGGATTTTTACCGCTCGCAGCCATCCCTGCACTTTCAAAGTCTGATAAGTATCGATTATTAAACTCCCAGCGGTGACGGTGGCGCTCGGAGATTTCTTCTTTTCCGTAAATCTGATAGGCCAAAGAATCCTTTTCAATTACGCAAGGGTAAGCGCCTAAACGCATGGTGCCTCCTTTACTGGTTACTTTTTTCTGCTCATCCATTAAGTCTATTACCGGATGCTCAGTCTCTGGATTCATTTCAGTTGAATTAGCATTCTTTAACCCCAATACATTTCTCGCAAATTCAATGGCAGCCATTTGCATGCCTAAACAAATGCCAAAGAAAGGAAGTTTGTTTTCACGAGCATATTTTACTGCTGCTATTTTACCTTCAATGCCCCGATGACCAAATCCAGGAGCAACTAGTAATGCATCTAGACCTATTAATTTTTCAGCAACATTTTCATTGGTGATGTACTCACTGTGAATGTTTATTACTTGAACTTGGCATTCATTTATTGCACCCGCATGAATGAATGATTCCAAAATTGATTTATAAGCATCCTGCAGCTCGATATATTTTCCTATCAAGCCTACATTCACTTTTGCTTTAGGATATTTTAATTTATCTAAAAACAATTTCCACCGAGATAGATCAGGTTGCTGTGTACCCGTTAGATTTAATTTTTTTAATACCGTCGTATCTAATCCCTCCCGCATCATTAGCACAGGAACTTCGTATATAGTAGAAGCATCAGCAGCTTCTACAACTGCTTCTGGTTTTACATTACAAAAAAGTGCAATTTTTCTTTTAAGATCCGGGCTTAGTGGTCGTTCTGTTCTGCAAACAATGATATCAGGATGCACCCCCTCTTCGCTCAACATACGAACACTGTGCTGAGTGGGTTTGGTTTTTAATTCTTTTGCCGCTTTTAAATAAGGAATCAGTGTCAGGTGCACCACAACCGTATCATTTTCGGGCAATTCCCATTGTAACTGGCGAAGTGCTTCTACAAAAGGCAAACTCTCAATATCTCCGACTGTACCTCCGATTTCAGTAATCACAATATCAAAATCACCAGACTCACCAAGCAACTTCATTCTGCGCTTAATTTCGTCGGTGATATGCGGAACAACCTGTACGGTTTTTCCCAAGTATGCACCTTCACGCTCTTTATTAATTACAGTTTGATAGATGCGTCCTGTAGTTACGTTATTAGCTTGAGAAGTGTGAATATTCAAAAATCTTTCATAGTGCCCCAGATCCAAATCAGTTTCTGCCCCATCTTCGGTTACATAACATTCTCCGTGTTCATACGGGTTTAGAGTACCAGGGTCCACATTGATATAGGGGTCAAACTTCTGAATTGTCACACGAAGACCTCTAGCTTGCAACAACTTGGCCAGCGACGCAGCTACAATTCCTTTGCCTAATGATGAGGTAACGCCTCCGGTAACAAAAATGAATTTTGACATGGACATAATTTTTCCTTTCTATACTACCCTAAGTGACCTTCGGGCATCTGATAGCCTTGTGAAAGGGGAAGTCCGGGAGGTCGTGTAAAATTAAGAATTTCCCTTTAACATCGTTGATTCAATTGCAGAATCATACTTGGATTTCCAAGATTTAATTTCGCCCCAAGATTGCCCGTCAATTTTTGCTATCCCACCACCAACAGTTCCTAATAAAATGACAGGTGTGCTTCCTGTTGCGGTATGCTGTAAAAAAGCAGCCTTCTGTTGCGGAGTGACTGTAACCACCACTCTGCCCTGCGACTCTCCAAACCAGCATGCATCCAAACGCAGAGGTTTGCCATCAGAGGCTCTTTCAGGAGAGCTAACTTCAAATCCTATTTCTCTTGGAAATGCTTTTTCCATTAATGTAACAAATAAACCACCCTCACTACAATCATGCGCACTAGCAATCAATTTGGATTTGATCAAGGACCCTACTAACTGATGTAACGCTAGTTCTTCATCCAAATCAAAGTGAGGAGCCGGGGAGTGCGTTTCACCAACTATCTCATGTAAATACACAGAGCAACCTAAATCATTCTGTAAAGAGCCCAATAGATAAATCTCATCTCCTGCCTCCTTAAAATCTAATGTCATTTTCTCATTGATATCCTCTAACAATCCCACCATACCAATGGTTGGTGTAGGATTAACGGGACCATCTGGATTTTGATTGTAAAAACTAACATTACCTCCGGTTACCGGCGTATCAAACTTTCTGCAGGCCTCACCCATTCCAAGAATGGCTTCTTTAAATTGGAAATACACCTCGGGGTCGTAGGGGTTTCCAAAATTCAAACAATTGGTAACACCCAAAGGAAGTCCGCCTGAGCAAACAATATTTCGTGCTGCTTCACTCACTGCAATCTTTGCCCCCACCGAAGGATTTGCATACACATAACGACTATTGCAATCGGTGGAAATGGCAATTCCTTTTTTAGTGCCTTTTACTACTACCACTGCAGCATCTGATGGTGCGTTGGTTGTAGTATTATTTGTTCCAACCATGCTATCATATTGACGATAAATCCATCTTTTTGAAGCAATGGTTGGGGTTGTAATGAGCTGCTCGGCAGTAGTGCGAAGGTCATTTGCGGGTGTAATAGCCGCCAAATTAAACTGCTCAACTTTATCTAGATAAGCTGGACGTTTGAAAGAACGTTCGTACTGTGGAGCACCTCCACCTAAAACTAATTCGTGCGCGGGTATGGATGCATCCAACTTTCCATGCATATAAAAATTCAAAATGCCATCATCTGTTACTTCACCAATAACCGCGCAGGGTAAATCCCATTTTTCAAAGACCTTTTTGACAACTTCTTCTTTTCCTTTTTGTGCCACCAACAACATGCGCTCCTGGCTTTCGCTCAGCAAAAGCTCCCATGTTTTCATATTGGGTTGGCGAGTTGGAACTTTATCTAGATCAATACGCATTCCCACTTCTCCCTTTGCACTCATTTCTGCAGTAGAACAAATAATTCCTGCAGCACCCATGTCCTGCATACCAACTACTGCGCCCGTCTGAATCACTTCAAGACAAGCCTCTAACAATTTCTTTTCTTGAAATGGATCACCTACCTGAACGGCTGGTAATTCTTTAGCACTTTCAGCTGTAATATCCGCTGAAGCAAATGAAGCCCCTCCAATTCCATCTTTTCCAGTGGCACTACCGACAAATAAAACAGGATTACCAACACCAGCGGCTGTGGCTGAAACTGTTTCACCTGCTTTTACAATGCCCACACTCATTGCATTTACCAGTGGGTTAGTATGATAGCAACGATCAAAATAAATTTCACCTCCTACGGTAGGAACACCAAAACAATTTCCATAATGGCCAATTCCATGTACAACACCCGCAAGCAGATGTTGTGTTTTTTCATCACGTAATAAACCAAAGCGAAGCGAATTCAATGCTGCGATTGGGCGCGCACCCATTGTGAAAATATCGCGATGTATTCCACCCACCCCTGTAGCTGCTCCTTGAAATGGCTCAATGGCAGAGGGATGATTATGAGATTCAATTTTAAACACCACACCCAATCCATCACCGATATCCATCAAGCCTGCATTTTCTTCACCAGCCTTAACCAACATACGGCCCCCTTCACGTGGCAGGGTTTTTAACCATTTAATTGAGTTCTTATAACTGCAGTGTTCACTCCACATTCCAGAGAATGCACAGAGCTCATTAAAATTGGGAGTTCTTCCAAGTTTTTGACAAATCAAGTCAAATTCTTCAGCGGTCAACCGGAGTTGTTCGGCGGTAGAAACAGTCACTTCCATGCAGGGTAAATAATTGAGGCACAAAGTTATTTGTTCTCCAAAGGTGTCCATAGAAAAGTTTTTCCCGAAGACTACACATTATAAATTTTTATAATATTTATGTTTTTGATGTATTCCACAGTTTTTGGAGTCATTTTAGATTATTTGTCACATTTTACGAACAATGGAGCCCATTTTTTTTGAATTGAACGATAAAAACTGTTGCTTTGCGTAAAATTTAAAGACCATGTCTATCAGATTTAACGCCCTCTCCCAACTCACTAATAAGAAAGATGCGAGCGTGGCTTCACCGCACAAAACCACCAGCTTTTTCGCTTCTAACGTATTTACTGTGCAAGTTGCACGTGAGTTTTTAAGTGATGAAGCATACAAGAGTTTAAAAGCATCGATCAAAGCGGGGTTAAAAATTGATCGTATCATGGCTAATCAGATTGCCAATGGTATGCGTGCATGGGCAGAAACAAAAGGCGTTACACACTTTACACACTGGTTTCAGCCACTCACCGGAACTACTGCCGAAAAACATGATTCCTTTTTTACATTAAAGAGTGATGGTACAGCTATAGAAGAATTTGACGGCGCTGCACTTATTCAACAAGAGCCAGATGCTTCTTCCTTTCCTAGCGGCGGATTGAGAGCAACTTTTGAAGCAAGAGGATACACAGCCTGGGATCCTTCTTCTCCTCCATTCATCATTGAAATAGGAAATGGAAAAACACTTTGCATTCCAACCATATTTGTTTCTTATACGGGAGAGTCGCTTGATTACAAAGCTCCCTTATTAAAGGCTACCGAAGCATTGAGCAAAGCAGCAACAGATGTGTGTCATTATTTTGACAAAAATGTAGGCAAGGTTAATGTAACCTTAGGATGGGAGCAGGAATATTTTGTAATTGATGAAGCCTTCTACAATGCCCGCCCCGATTTAGTGATGACGGGTAGAACGGTATTTGGAACATCTTCGGCAAAAAATCAGCAATTAGAAGACCATTATTTTGGTTCTATCCCAGAGCGCGTATATGCTTATATGCGTGATTTTGAGAATGAATCTTACAAACTAGGAATTCCACTTCGTACACGTCACAACGAGGTAGCCCCAGCACAATTTGAATGTGCGCCCATCTTTGAAGAAGTAAGTGTGGCCGTTGACCACAACTCCTTATTGATGGACGTAATGGACCGCGTAGCTCGCAGACATAATTTACGCGTACTTCTCCATGAAAAACCTTTCGCAGGAATTAACGGAAGCGGAAAGCATAATAACTGGAGTATGGCTACTGACACTGGTGTTAACTTATTAGCTCCTGGCAAAACACCCAAGACAAATCTGATGTTCTTGACCTTTTTTGTCAATACCATCAAAGCCGTTCATGATTATGCCGATGTATTGCGCGCGGCTATCGCCTCCGCACCAAATGATCACCGCTTAGGAGCCAATGAAGCACCTCCAGCAATTATTTCTGTTTTCATTGGACAATATTTGAGCAAGGTTTTGAACGATGTCAAAGAAAGAGTGACCTCAAAAATGGATGAAACAGATGAAAGTTTACTGAAGATCGACATCCATAAAAGTATTCCTGAATTGTTGATGGACAATACAGATCGTAACCGTACTTCGCCTTTTGCATTTACAGGAAACAAGTTTGAGTTTCGCGCGGTAGGTTCATCTGCCAATTGCGCAAACCCAATGACGGTGTTGAATACAATTATGGCTGATACGCTACGTTCTTTTAAAGCAGAAGTAGATAGCTTGATTGAGAAGGGAGAGAAAAAGGAGATAGCACTAATGCAAGTTATTCGCGAGTATATTGTAAAAAGCGAAAAGGTTTTATTTGAAGGAGATGGTTACAGCGAAGCTTGGGAAAAAGAAGCTGAAAAACGTGGTTTACCTAATGTAAAAACAACTCCGTTAGCACTGGATGCGATGATTACTAAAAAAGCCATGAAATTATTTGAAGAAAATAAAATCTACTCGCACCAAGAGCTGGAAGCAAGGCATGAAATTGAGTTAGAAAAATATATCAAGAAAGTACAAATTGAAAGTCGTGTAATGGCAGAGTTAGCCTCTAGCCATGTTCTACCTGCTGCTATTCGCTATCAAAATACCCTTGCGAGCAACATTAAGGGACTAAAAGAAGCAGGCCTTAAAGAGTCAAGCTTCACCAAGCAACAACAACTACTTGCTAAAATCTCAGAACATATTAGCACGGTGAGTGAGATGGTAGAAAAAATGACGGAAGCACGTAAAGCTTGCAATAAATTAGAAAATACTCGCGAAAAAGCAATTGCGTACCAAGCTACAGTGAAGGATGCGTTCTTTGATGAGATCCGCTACCATGTAGACAAACTGGAGTTGCTTGTAGATGACAATGAGTGGAGCTTGCCTAAGTATAGAGAGATGCTTTTCCTCCGTTAAGGACGATTAGCTTTCAAGACGCGCAAAACATTTCCGCCCAGAATTTTTTTAATCGAAGAATTGCTGTACCCTCTTCTCTTTAATTCTTCAGTTAAGTTAGGATATTTAGTTACGTCCTCTAGTCCTTTGGGGACGTAACCAATTCCATCATAATCTGCGCCAATACCTACGTAGTCATCTCCTACTAACTTAACGATGTAATCAATATGATCAGCTACATCAGAAACACCGGGCATATTTTGCTGTAGAGCAGTTTGAATAATTGCATTTATTGCATCAGGGCTTGGCTTTGTACTTAACTTCAATAAGGAATCTTTACCAGGACCCTCCCAATACTTTTTGGTCTCTACAAATTTTTTACTGACAAAAGCTGGATAAAAATTGATACAAATAACTCCCCCGTTCTGTGCCACTGCTTTAATCTGGTCATCCTTAACATTTCTAAAAACCGGACACAGGGCCCAAACTGAGCTATGTGTAAGGATAACCGGCTTTTTTGTAACGGCAATAGCATCATAAAAAGTTTGCTCACCCACATGGGAAAGGTCTACCATTACACCTGCCTCATTTAAGCGGTGCACAACCTGTTTCCCAAAATCAGTAAGACCTTTATGTTGCACTACTTTCCCAGCACCCGACTCGTCCATTGCACTCGTTGCCCAATCATGACTGTTATTCCAGGTAAGCGTTAAGTAAGACATTCCGCGCGCAATCAACGTATCCAATTTAGAAAAATCAGACTCAATCATGTGTCCACCTTCCACGCCAATCATGGCAACTACTTTATTGCGATGCACTTTTTGTTTTGCTTGCCGATAGGAAGCCGCAAAATCAAATTTGTCAGGATGATGTAGTATTATATGCTGAAGCGAATCAATTTCCTCTAGTGCGTCCTGAAAGAAACCTGTTTTACGTCTGGGTGTTTCGCCAGTGAAAACTGAAAAAAATTGAATATCCAGCCCTCCCTTTTTCCACCTTACGTAATCACTATGCCCTTTTGATAAAAGCACACTGATATCTCGCCCCTCCAACACTTGACCACTTAAGCAATCATTGTGGGTGTCTACTAGAATAGACCGTTTATGAATGCCAGTTGAGCGAGTTTGTGCCCCAACGGACAATACAGCTGAAAAAAAGAAGAATCCGATAAAAATTACAAGTCGATTTTGCATAGAGACTTGATTATTCCATTGTTTTTTTAGCATCCTCCAAAAACTTTGCTAAACCAATATCCGTTAAAGGATGCTTGAGTAACCCTAAAATTGAATCGAGTGGACAAGTACAAACATCAGCACCAGCTTCTGCACATTTCACAATATGTAATGGAGTACGAATGGAAGCAGCTAAAATTTGTGTTTTAAATCCTTGCACTCCGTAGATCTGCGCTATTTGTGAAATCAAATCAACGCCATCCCAATTACTATCATCTAAACGACCAATGAAAGGAGACAAATAGGTAGCTCCAGCTTTTGCAGCTAAAATGGCCTGGCCCGCAGAAAAAACCAATGTGCAATTGGTACGGATGCCATTTGTGGTAAACCATTTAATCGCTTTTATACCATCTTTAATCATGGGAACTTTTACCACAATATTTGGATGGATAGCCGCTAGTTTTTTTCCTTCTTCAACAATGCCGGCAAAATCTGTACTAATCACTTCAGCACTGATGTCACCATCCACCATTTCACAAATAGTTCGGTAGTGGTTCATAATTGCATTTTCACCCTTGATCCCTTCTTTTGCCATCAGGGAAGGATTGGTTGTAACTCCATCAAGAATACCTAATTCATTAGCTTCTTTGATCTGTGCCAGATTTGCAGTGTCGATGAAAAATTTCATATATCAGGATTAATGTTTAGAAATAAAAAATGGCAGGCTTATTACATCGCACCGCTCAACCACTTACTCTTGCTGCCTTCCGGCCCTGGGAGGGTTCAGCAGGAGCTGGTCGTGTAAGACCTGCCAGTGCAAATTTAATGATAAAAAAACTCATCGCTGAAATGCAGAATGAATCTGAGTATATCCAATCAATTCATCCGCCCGACTCCCCACTGTTCTGCAATAGACCAACACCAGGTATTCGTTTTCAGTTCCCCAATAGTTCCCCTCTGTATAAACACTAACGGGAGACTTATTTTCTGCCCCATCTCCGTTTGTCATGTAGAGATAATTGTAATAGCCCTGCTTCAAAAAAAGTGCCTTTGTATAACATCCTTTCTCTACATCAAAGTCCATTCGGCTATCAGGACCTAATTGATAGCCAGTCAACTCACCAAAAATGTACACATCCCGGCCCCGGTATGGCTGCCCCCCCGGCGGGAAATACGTAAAGTGCACCCAGGCATATTCCCCCTGGAATAAAACGTTGGGATTATCTCGACTTTCTAACACATACGCTCCATTGATATCTCGATTCAGTAGACTCATTTTACCAGACCGAGGTCCATCTGGGTTTACAAAAACATCTACGCGACTCGTTGAGTCATTATCCTGTATGGAACTAATTCGCTCGCTTCGTAAACGAAAACTCCGTAGGTCTGCCCATCGCCATTCCTGCCCTGCCGGAAAAACAGAAAATGATTCATCAGTATATTCAAAATAATTACCTCGGTATACAGTGGGTGTCTTTTGAATATGTGAAGTAGACCAAACTCTGTTCTGCAACAACTGCACTCGTAAATCCATTGGAGAGAAATTATTCTGAGGCACTTGTAAGGGCGTAACACCAACTTGTACTTGCTGGTGCGTAAGTAACAACTGTCCATCGAATGGCTGCCTCACCTGTGCAGATACAGCAACTTTTTTTCCAACCACTAAAACGCGACGTGTAAAAATCAATTTTGAGGTGTCATCATTTAAGAAAACTTTCAATAAATAATTACCAGAACGCGTGGGCCCACTGTTCGACTCCGGAAAAGTCAACTGATAATGCGTATATCGATTTTGTGATAAAGAAGA
>JBJOGP010000013.1:0-39386 GCA_046048175.1 Bacteroidota bacterium | reverse complement strand
TTTGACTGGACCGTTCTACAGATGAATGGAAATGATATGGACGATACCGTTGCTACATTAGAAAAAGCAAAATCAATGACGGGTCAAGGAAAACCAATCGTGATTTTGATGCGTACAGCAATGGGAAAAGGAGTTGATTTTATGGAAGGAACACACGAGTGGCATGGTGTCGCTCCCAATGATGAACAACTAGCGCGTGCGTTGGAGCAATTACCCGAAACATTGGGAGATTACTAATCTCAATTAGGATTCTCGTAGTGCAATGGGTGCTTTTGCAGCGTTTGATGCCGGAAGCCAAGAAGCAACGATAGCAATAAAAAAGACGGTAGCCCCCACCAATAAAAAGTCTTCGATTTTTAGTTGCACGGGATAGTAATCAATCAAGAAACTTCCTCCTTCTAATGGAATAAAGTGATAGCGCAACTGCAACGTTGCAAGTAGTGCGGCGAGTAGCATCCCTGCCACACCGCCAATGCAAGCTAGCAATACGCCTTCACCAATAAATATTTTTCTGATGAGCGTTTGATCCGCTCCCAGCGCATGTAACACCCGAATATCTTTTTGCTTTTCTAAAACCAGCATAGTAAGTGCACCAATCATCGTAAAGGCTGCTACGATTAATATCAATGAAAGCACCCCGTACACAATCCATTTCTCGGTGCGCATCACTTTATAGAGTGTTTCATTTTGTTCAAATCGGTTTTGTACAAGAATTGTTTTACCCATTATCCTTTCTAACGCGGCACGAACAGCAGGTGCATTGGCTGCGGGAGACACTTTGATTTCAACTCCTGTGGCTTGAGTGGGCTGTAGCTGCAATGCTTTTTGCATAAACGCCAATGAAGTGATTGCATATTGATCATCAAAATCCTGTTGTATCAAAAAAGAAGCCGCAGTTTGCGCAGATTCAAGCTGAATAGCAGCTGTCCAATCAACTTGCAACCCCGCTGTTTTTTTGGGCAGATAAATAGACAATGGCGAAAGATTGCGATCAGCCAATATATTCAAGGCAGATTCTACGCCTACCCCTATTACTAATAAAGGGAAATCAGCAGTGCCCGTTTCAAAATTTCCACTGGCCAAATGCGAGGGCACTCCACTCACTTGCGCATAGTTAAAATCGACCCCCTTAAGATTAACCATTACCTGGTTTTCACCAGCCTGTAACAGTGCTTTTTCTTGCAATACAACAGAAGCCGCTTCAACACCGGGGATTTTTTGAATTGCCCCGAGCTGAGCTGCAGAGATCGTCAGCACTTTACCTGTTTTGGGTGACAATGCCCAATCCGGATAAAAAGAAGAATAAAGTGATTTAACCATTCCCTCAAAACCATTAAAGACACTCAACACCAAAATCAGGGCCATGGTACCTACCGTAATTCCCAACACAGAAATCCAGGCAATCCAATTGATTGCTTGCGTAGATTTTGGTGCTTTAAAATAACGCCAGGCAAATAAAAATTGCATGAGATTTACTTAAGAGGCCGATTCATTGGTAGCAGAAGGACCTCTTTCATCACTGATCTTTTTAAATAGTTCCTCCATGCGAAACACATGATCTAATGTATCGTCCTTAAAAAATTTTAACACCGGTATGCTTCGGAGTTGATGGCGAACCCTGGCTGCCAATTCCTTTTTGATTTCGTGATGACGATCCTCAATTTTTCGAAGTGCCGCTTCTGCATCTTTTACTTGAAAAAAACTGAGGTAGAAGCGAGCTTCCAAAAGGTCGGGGGTGACTTTGACAGATGAAATAGACACCATTCCTCCCTCCAGCATATTTAAGCCCAGGCGTTGAAAGATGATATTCATCTCTTCGTTCAGTAGCCCTGCAATTTGTTTCTGTCTTTTACCTTCTTCCATAATTCCTCGTGATGTCCCTGTAAAAGTAGTTACTTTGTCGGGAACCCGTTCATCCGTATGCGCGCTTACTATAGAATTTTTGGTTATTTAGGCTTTTATAAGGGTCGTATAACGCTCTATGCACTATTTGTGCTTCTCAGTATTTTGTTTTCGATTGTATCCATCGGCATGCTCATGCCTTTTTTACAACTCATTTTTACCGGCGAGGGGTCCAGTGCTCTATCACAAAGCAATAATCAGGTCATTGATACGCTCAACCACTATCTTGCTAGTTCAATACTTGAGAATGGAAAAACGCATACACTGGGCCTGATTTGCTTGTTAATGATTGCATTTATTGCAGGTAAAAATATTTTTCTCTACCTGGCCTATTATGTACTCAACCCAATCAAGCACGAATTAGTAAATCGCTTGCGCGAAGAAGTATACAGCAAGGTTTTACAACTACCCGTGGGATACTTTACAGAGCGCAAAAAAGGAGACCTGATGAGTCGTATGACAAATGATGTCAACGAAGTGGAGGTTTCTCTCATTGGTGCATTAGAGGGATGGATACGTGACCCACTTACCATACTCATTACGCTTGCCGTGCTGTTTCTAATCAGCCCTCAGCTCACTTTATTCATTCTTTTACTGATTCCAGTACTTGGCTTAGTAATTGGCCGAATTACACGCTCCTTAAAAAAAATATCACAAGAGGTATCGATAAAATTTGGAGAGACATTATCCGTATTAGACGAAACACTGGGTGGACTTCGCGTTATCAAAGCATTTGGAATTGAATCAATCCTGTCTCAAAAGTTCAAAGAAAGTAATCAACGACTTTTAGAAGCTCGTAACCGGATTGGTTATCGTCGCGATTTAGCTTCTCCCCTTTCAGAAATCATGGGCATTGCGGTGTTTACTGCAGTGCTGTATTATGGAGGTAGACTTGTATTACAACAACAACTTCTAGAAGCATCTGCCTTTATTGGTTTTCTTGGAATTTTTTACAACCTGATCAATCCTGCTAAAGCATTGTCTACTTCTTTTAGCAATATGCGAAAAGGCAGTGCTGCCATTGGAAGAATTGAAGAAATTTTACATGCCCCTCTTGTGGTTGAAGACAGTCCGACTGCTGTTGAGTTAAAAGGATTTGAACATAGCATCGAGTTCAAAAATGTTTCATTTGGTTATAGCGATCAACCCGTCGTAAAAAATATTAACCTGGTTATTCCAAAAGGTAAAACAGTAGCATTAGTAGGTTCATCTGGTGCCGGCAAATCCACACTCGCTGATCTGCTGCCTCGTTTTCATGATGTAACCGAAGGAGAAATTTTAATTGATGGAAGAAACATCAAAGAATACACACTCGCTTCAGTTCGTAAGCAAATGAGCATTGTAACGCAGGAGCCGATTCTTTTTAATGATACAATCGCAGGTAATATTGCGATGGCGGCACCTACTACAAGCCCTGAAGCGATTGAGCAGGCAGCGCGCACTGCCAATGCACATGAATTTATTTTACGAAAAGAAGATGGCTATGCTACTAACATTGGTGACAGAGGTAATAAACTAAGTGGTGGAGAGAGACAACGTTTAACCATTGCAAGGGCCGTTCTAAAAAATCCACCCATTCTTATTTTAGACGAAGCCACTTCTTCACTTGACACAGAAAGTGAGCGTTTGGTACAAGAGGCTATCAACAATATGATGCAACAACGGACCAGCTTAGTGATTGCACACCGGCTGTCTACGATTCGTCACGCAGACGAAATCATCGTGCTTCAAAAAGGTTGCATTGTTGAAAGAGGAAGACACGAAGAGTTGATTGCACAAAATGGCTTCTATAAAAAACTGGTAGAGCTACAAGAAGTTCGTTAGTGCGTACGCAGCGCTTCGCGGGCAATTACCAATTTTTGGATTTCACTGGTTCCCTCCCCAATGGTACACAACTTGGCATCTCGATAAAACTTTTCTACCGGAAAATCTTTTGTATATCCGTATCCTCCAAAAATCTGAATAGCATCAGTAGCTACTCGAACTGCTACCTCACTGGCATAATACTTTGCCATCGCTGCTTCTTTAGTCATTGGTAGATGCTGGTCTTTTAAGTAACAAGCTTGATCAATCAACAATTCTGCAGCCTCAATTTCAGTAGCCATGTCGGCTAGCTTAAAGGCAATAGCTTGAAAACTTGCAATCGGTTTATCAAACTGCTGTCTTTCCTGTGCATATTTTTTAGCAGCTTCGTAAGCACCTTTTGCAATACCCAGCGAAAGTGCGGCAATAGAGATACGTCCTCCATCTAGTATTTTCATTGCTTTTTTAAACCCGTCACCCACTTCTCCTAAGCGATTAGTATCTGGAATTTCACAATTTTCAAAAATTAATTCGGCCGTTTCACTGGCCCGCATGCCGAGTTTATTTTCTTTTTTACCTGCCGAAAATCCTTTTGTATTTCTCTCTACAATAAAAGCAGTCGCATTATTTTTTGCACGCGGCTCTCCCGTACGACAAAGCACAACCGCAATTTCTGCGGAGATCCCATGCGTAATCCAGTTTTTGGTGCCATTCAATACCCAATTTCCTGCAGCATTTTTTGTTGCAGTGCATTGCATATTACCCGCATCACTTCCCGTATTTGCTTCGGTCAATCCCCAAGCCCCGATCCATTCTCCACTGGCCAATTTAGGCAACCACTTCTTTTTTTGTTCTTCATTACCAAATGCAAGTAGATGTCCTGTACAAAGCGAATTATGTGCGGCCACGCTTAGGCCAAATGCACCACACACTTTTGAGATTTCTTCTACCACTACTTTGTATTCGGCATACGTTAATCCAGCACCGCCGTATTGTTCAGGCACTAACACCCCCATCATTCCCAGCTTTCCTAAATCTTGTAAGGTTTGTTTGGGAAAAAATTGTTGTTCGTCCCACTCCATTAAATACGGCGCAACCTTTGTTTTTGCAAATTCACGGGCTGCTTCCGCCACTTGTTTAGTCAAATCGTTCTGCTCAAAATTCATATGCGTTTTTTTAATAGAGATGCCACCCTTTTGAGAGTGGCATTCTTTATATACTGTCAAGCAATTGCCAGAGGCCGGAGCTAAGTTAGGGAGGAATTTTATAAAACTAACACTTGTTAGTGTAATTTTTTTGACTTATTCAGTGCGCAACACCAACCCATCCCAAGCCAGATGAATATGCTCGGGCAGTTCAGCCTCTACTTCTGCATGGAGTCCCAATTGATGGGAGATATGTGTTAAATAACCGGTGGGTACATTTAATTGATCGATCATCTGGAGCGCCTGCTCTAACGTAAAATGAGAAAGGTGCTCCTGCTTTCGAAGCGCATTTAAAACCAACACCTTGCTTCCCCTGATTTTTTGTTGCTGATCCTCGTCAATCCGGTTAGCATCGGTGATGTAGGTAAAGCTTCCAAAACGAAAACCTAACACCGGCATGCGATGATGCCAAACCTGAATGGGTTGAACAGGTATATCCCCCACCCAAAAAATTTCTTCGGTGATGGTATGAAGATTTAATTCAGGAATACCCGGATACCGTGTGTCTGAAAATGCATAGTAGAAGTCACGACGAAGCGCCTCTTCGGTAAGTGAATCGGCATAAACATCCATTGGCTTTTTACTGAAATAATTAAATGCTCTAATATCATCCAATCCAGCCAAGTGATCTTTATGCGGATGCGTAAAAACAACAGCGTCCAAGTGTTTTACCTTTTGCCGCAGCATTTGATATCTGAAATCGGGTCCTGTGTCCACCACTAAGCGCGTGGTAGCAGACTCTACCATGATACTGGAGCGAAGTCTTTTATCAAGGGGATTTAGAGAATAACAGACTGCACAATCACAACCAATCATTGGCACGCCACCACTGGTTCCTGTCCCCAAAAATGTAATTTGAAGTGGCGGACAATGCATAAAATTTATTCTGCTTTTTCGGAGCTCTCTACACGCCGGGCCAGTACTTCTTGATGCAAGCGTGCCGATTCTTCAGAGAGATGTCCTGGATCAATTTGTAATTGAGGAATCAAATCAATGAGGGTATTGATGCGGCCTTCAGTAGCTAAAAATTTATTGAGTACGACTACTTTTTTTAATTCCAGAATACAATAACCACTTTGAAACGTACCCCGCTCATAGCGAAGTACATAACCAGCTTGTTCGGGAATGGCCTCTAACTTATCAAGTGTTGTTTGGGTGTATTTCATATCAGTGCTGCGAAAGTAACATTCAAAATGCGTTTAGCAAACCAATTATTTTGACTGAAATGTAATCACGGGCACAATCATCTCCTCTAAGCTAACACCCCCATGCTGAAAGGTATTTCTGTAGTAATTAGCGTAGTGGTTATAATTGTTCGGATAACATAAAAAATGGTCCCCCTTAGCAAAAATGAAAGAGGAATTGATAGTAGGACTGGGCAAACCTGCCTGGCGAGGATCGCGGTAGGCTAACACATCGCGTGGCTCATATTGTAAATTTCTGCCATGCTTGTAGCGCAAATTAGTGGTGGTTTGTTTATCACCTATCACTCTACAGGGTGTTTTTACCCGGACACTTCCGTGATCCGTCGCTAACACCAACGTGAGTGGTCTGTCTGCAATTCTGCGTAATGCTTGGTGCAGCGGCGAATGTTCAAACCAAGAACGGGTGACACTTCGGTAACTTTTTTCATCTCCGGCCAGTTCTTTCAACACTTCCATTTCCGTGCGCGCATGACTCAGCATATCCACAAAATTGTAAACAATCACATTCAAATCATTCCCAAGCAAATTATGTATATCCTGTTGCAATTCTTGGCCAGACTGATTATTCAAAACCTTGGTGTAAGAAAAACGGATATCTCCCAACCCGGCTTTTTTTAATTGCTGACGAAGCAATTCTTCTTCGTGCAAATTTTTTCCTCCTTCGTCCTCATCATTTTTCCAAAGCGCAGGATAAGTTTTCTCAATCTCTGCAGGTAATAATCCAGAAAATATGGCGTTGCGCGCATATTGCGTAGCCGTGGGAAGAATACTATAAAAACTATCTTCCTCTGTTAATCGAAAACTCTCTGCTAGCACCGGCTCTATCGCCTTCCACTGATCAAAACGAAGATTATCGATCAAGATAAAATACAAGGGTGTTCCTTTTTTTAACAGCGGAAACACTTTTGTTCGCAATAAGGTTTGGCTCATTACGGGTGCCTTAGAACTGTCACCCAATAGCCACGAAGAATAATATTTTGAAATAAACTTGAAGAACTCTGTGTTGGCCTCCGACTTTTGTGTTTGCAATACTTCTTCCATTTCCGGACTATCTGTCCGTTGCATTTCTAATTCCCAATACACAAGCTTTTTATAAATGTCTCGCCACTCTTTATGATCCGGATCGCTGTTGAGTGCGGTGAAAAGATGACGAAATTGTTGTTGATAGGCCGAAGTTGTTTTTTCTGCCACCAATCGTTTATTGTCGATAATTTTTTTCAAACTCAGCCATACTTGATTGGGGTTGACCGGTTTGATCAAATAATCGCTGATTTGCGAACCGATGGCGTCATCCATCAGGTTCTCTGTTTCATTTTTTGTAATCAACACCACCGGAATGGAGCGATTGATCTCTTTGATTTTTGCCAGCGTTTCCAAGCCCGTTATCCCGGGCATACTCTCATCAATCAATACAACATCCACCGGATTTTCACGCACGTAATCGATTGCCTCAAATCCATTGGTAAACGTTTGAACCGCATATCCTTTGTTTTCCAAAAAAAGCTGTTGGGAGCGCAAACTCTCAATTTCGTCATCTACCCATATGATTTTTGCCATTGCCATGGACCAAATTTAGCTTTTTAAAGACGGCCTTCGTATTTTTACAGGCTCACTTGTTAGCTTTAACAATATGAACGCAAAATCGGCCACCCGCAAAATCATCAACGATCCCGTCTATGGATTTATTACCATAGACCACCCAACGGTGCTGGCTATTATCTCACATCCCTATTACCAGCGGCTGCGAAACATTCACCAAATGGCGTTTGCACACCTGGTTTATCCGGGTGCGATGCATTCACGCTTACACCATTCGCTGGGTGCCTACCATTTGATGGGAATTGCACTAGCTGAGCTAAAAAGTAAAGGAGTGGACATCAGCGAAGAAGAGGAATTAGGAGCGCGACTTGCCATATTGCTGCACGATTGTGGACATGGACCTTTTTCGCATGCGCTGGAAAAAGAATTAATTCCCGGGGTTCATCATGAACAACTTTCTCTGTTGATCATGGAGAAATTAAATGAAGAATTCCAGGGAAAACTCACTACGGCGATTGAGATTTTTACGAACCGATACCCGAAAAAATTCCTTCATCAATTGATTTCAGGACAACTGGATGTGGACCGAATGGACTATTTGAACCGGGATAGTTTTTTTACAGGAGTAGCCGAGGGTGTAATTGGATATGACCGGATATTAAAAATGTTAACCGTCCATCAAGACCAGCTTATGGTGGAGGAAAAAGCTATTTTTTCTATTGAGAAATTTTTGATCAGCCGTCGACTCATGTACTGGCAGGTCTACTTACATAAAACAGTGGTGAGTGCAGAAATGACGCTGGTTCACGCCCTTCGCAGAGCCCACCAATTGATTGCAAAAGGTCAAACCGTTGAAGCAGCCACCACGGCACTCAACTTTTTTTTACAAAACAAAGCTGCTGCTACCAACATCAAGCAGCATTTAGACCTGTTTTGTCGTCTTGATGATCACGATGTGATGGCCAGCATCAAAAACTGGTGTCAACATCCAGACCCCGTATTATCAGAATTAAGCCGCTTGATCGTGAATCGTCAATTGCTAAAAATCCGTTTTACCAAAGAAGCTGTTACTTCTGCAACGGTTAGTACGCTACGTAAAGAAACAGCTGCGCGATTAGCAATATCCGAAGAAGAAGCTGCCTATTTTGTTTTTACCGGAGAGGCCTGCAACACAACTTATAATCCCAATGACGAACGGATCCATATTTTATTTAAAAACGGAGATGTGAAAGATATTTCTGAAGTTGACAATGCGCTGATCAATCATGGCAGTAGCAAAGCATATGGAGAAATAAAAAAGCACTTCATTTGTCAACTCGGAAATAATTGAATCAACACCACTTGCATGATGCAGTTTACCGCCACACAAATCGCACAGCTTATCCAGGGAAAAGTAGAAGGAGACCCAGGAGCGGCGGTACATGCATTTGGGAAAATTGAAGAGGCTGTTGCCGGACAACTTTCTTTTTTAGCCAATCCCAAATACGAAGAACATCTTTACCGTACGCAGGCAAGTGTAGTGATTGTGAGCGATCAATTTCAGCCTCGCGAAAAAGTAAATTCCACACTAATTCGTGTACCCGATGCTTATTCTGCATTTGCAACACTGCTAACCAAATATCAAGAGTTACGCACGCAGCAGTTAAGTGGAATTGAACAACCTAGTTTTATTGCCCCCACTGCAAGCATTGCAGCAGGCACCTATATTGGAGCCTTTAGTTATATCGGCGAAAAAGTCAGTGTAGGAGAAGGAACAAAAATTTATCCCAACTGCTTTATTGGAGAAGATGTAAAAATTGGACGCGACTGTGTCATTCATCCCGGTGTAAAAATTTATCACCAATGTGTATTGGGCGATAAAGTGATCATTCATGCAGGCACCGTCATAGGAAGTGATGGTTTTGGTTTTGCGCCACAGGCTGATGGTAGTTTACAAAAAGTACCACAGATAGGAAATGTTGTCATTGAAGATGGCGTAGAAATTGGAGCTAATACTACAATTGATAGAGCAACGATAGGATCCACACTCATTCACAAGGGAGCCAAACTCGATAACTTGATTCAGGTTGCACATAATGTGGAAATCGGCAACAGTACCGTAATCGCAGCACAAACCGGCATCAGTGGAAGCACTAAAATTGGAAAGGGAGTCATGATTGGTGGGCAAGCCGGAATTGTTGGACATATCACCCTGGGGGACGGCGCAAAAGTCAACGCACAAAGCGGAGTCAGTAAATCTTTAGAACCTGGGAAAGCAGTTACAGGCACCCCTGCATCCGACTACACCCAGGCCCTTAGAAGCCAGGCCGTTGTTAGACGGCTCCCTGAGCTGGAGAAGCGAATCCTGGAACTTGAAAAGATTATAAAAGATTTACAATCAAATAGTTAGGAGCAATAATTGGCGACCCTTCTGCATTTGTTATCTTTGCAGCACCAAAACCCGTCCATGGCTACTCCGTTCAACCCCGATAAACAGCACACCATTGGTTCTTCTGTAACCATTTCTGGTACAGGACTCCACACTGGTATTTTAGCTGATCTGACCTTACATGCTGCTAATCCCGGCTACGGCATCCAATTCAAAAGATCGGACCTGCCTGATCAGCCTGTCATCAAAGCGGACTGCGATTTAGTTACTGACACTAGTCGCGGCACCACCCTAGAATTCAATGGCGCAAAAATCAGCACCGTTGAACATGTTTTGGCGGCACTGGTAGGAATGGGCGTTGACAACTGCTTGATTGAAGTGAATGGTCCAGAAATTCCGATTATGGATGGAAGTTCTGCTCCTTTTGTAGAGTTAATTGAAAAAGCAGGGGTAGTTGAACAAGACGCTACAAAAAACTGGTACAGCATTGATGAAAATATTTTTCATTACGATGAAGGTAAGCGTGTAGAGATGGTTGCGATGCCAGCTCTGGACTATCAAATTACTACACTTATCGATTTTAATTCTCCAGTACTAGGAACGCAGCACGCGGGGCTTAAAAAAATCAGCGACTTCAAAGCTGAGATCTCCACTTGCAGAACATTTTGTTTTTTGCATGAGTTAGAAATGCTGCTAGACAACAATCTCATTAAGGGTGGAGATATCAATAACGCCATTGTCATTGTTGATAAACCCGTAGATGATCAAGAGTTAGACCGTCTCAAAAAAATATTTAAGAAAGAAAAAATCGAGGTAAAAAGCGAAGGTTATCTCAACAACCTGGACCTGCGTTTTCCCAATGAACCCGCCCGTCATAAGCTACTCGATGTGATAGGTGATTTGGCTCTTATTGGCTATCCGATCAAAGCTCGCATCATCGCCAACCGACCTGGTCATAGCAGCAACGTTGCTTTTGCAAAAAAGATCAAACAGTACATCAAAAAAAATAAGCACACCAAAGATGTACCCTATTATGACCCAGCTGTGCCACCGGTATATGATCAGCAGTACATTGAAAAAACATTACCACACCGCTTCCCCTTTGCATTAGTTGACAAAGTGATTGAACTAAGTGATACGCATATTGTAGGCGTTAAAAATGTCACTTTTAACGAATGGTATTTTCAGGGCCATTTTCCAGGTAATCCGGTAATGCCCGGCGTTTTGCAAATTGAAGCCTTGGCCCAATGTGGTGGTATTCTTGCCATCAATTTGAGTGGAGAAGGTCAATACGACACCTATTTCCTCAAAATCGATAATTGTAAGTTCAAACAGATGGTGCGTCCGGGCGATACACTCCTGCTAAAAATGGAATTAATCAACCCCATTCGCAGAGGAATCTGTGAAATGCGCGGTACCATTTATGCAGGTGGAAAAGTGTGTACCGAAGCCATTTTAGTGGCCCAGATTGTCAAGCGATAAATGGGGAAAAAACCAGCCAAAAAACAAGTCAGAAAACAGGGTTTCCCAGAGGGGTTTCAGTAGATTTGCACACCTTGCTTTTTTAGCAAAAAAACCAGCGAATCGACCAAACCATGAGCACCGAAAAAGCCCAATATAGCGCCGACAGTATCCAGGTCCTGGAAGGACTCGAAGCCGTGCGTAAACGCCCTGCGATGTACATTGGCGACATCGGAGTAAAAGGATTGCATCACTTGGTTTACGAAGTGGTCGACAACTCAATCGATGAAGCATTAGCGGGTTACTGTAAGAACATTGATGTCACTATCCACGAGGATAATTCTATTTCTGTACAAGACGATGGTCGAGGCATTCCCACTGCAATGCACACCAAAGAAAAAAGATCTGCATTAGAAGTAGTAATGACTGTGTTGCACGCCGGTGGTAAGTTCGATAAAGATTCTTACAAAGTATCCGGTGGTTTGCACGGAGTGGGCGTGAGTTGCGTGAATGCGCTCAGCACCAAATTACATGTCACCGTACAGCGCGAAGGAAAAGTATTTGAACAGGAATATAAAATTGGGGTTCCTCAATATGCAGTGCGTGAAGTTGGAACCAGTGATAAAACAGGTACACGCGTTCATTTTTGGCCTGATGGCAGCATTTTTATAACTACCACCTACAACAAGGATATTTTAGAAGGACGTTTGCGCGAATTGGCTTATCTGAACCGTGGCGTTCGAATCAATCTGAAAGATCTGCGCGAAGTAGAAAATGGACAAGCTTACGAAAAGAGTTTTTATAGCGAAGGGGGTATTGTTGAGTTTGTTGAAATGCTTGACAACAATGCCGGAAGAAATCCGCTGATTCCAAAAGTAATTGCGGTAGAAGGAAAAGATGAAGCGACTAACGTAGCCGTTGAGGTAGCCTTAAGCTATAACGATAGTTACAACGAGCATATTTATTCCTACGTCAACAACATCAACACCATCGAAGGGGGTACGCACGTGTCAGGTTTTCGTCGTGCCCTTACGCGTGTCTTCAAAAGTTATGGCGACCGTAATGGTTTGTTTGAAAAAGCTAAAGTAGAAATTGAAGGAGACGATTTCAGAGAGGGATTGAGTGCGATCATTTCTGTAAAAGTTCCCGAACCACAGTTTGAAGGTCAAACCAAAACCAAATTGGGAAACAATGAAGTGATGGGTGTGGTGGATAGCACTGTTTCCAAAGTATTAGAAGCCTATTTGGAGGAAAATCCAAAAGAGGCAAAAAATATTGTTGCGAAAGTTATTTTGGCCGCACAAGCCCGTGCAGCGGCACGCAAAGCACGCGAACTTGTACAACGTAAGTCTGTACTAAGTGGCGGCGGACTACCCGGAAAGTTAGCTGACTGTTCGGATCGCAACCCTGAAAAATGTGAATTGTACCTCGTTGAGGGAGATTCGGCAGGTGGAACGGCCAAGCAAGGAAGAGATAGAGGCTATCAAGCCATTCTTCCATTGCGTGGTAAAATTCTCAACGTAGAAAAAGCCATGGAGCATAAGATCTACGACAATGAGGAGATCCGTAACATGTTCACTGCTCTAGGAGTGAAAATTGGAACACCTGAAGATCCAAAAGCGTTAGATCTTAGTAAGCTTCGCTATCACAAACTAATCATCATGACCGATGCCGATGTGGACGGTTCACACATTGCCACATTGATTTTAACTTTCATCTATCGCTACATGAAAGAAATGATCGAGCAAGGTTATGTATACATTGCACAACCTCCTCTTTACTTGGTTAAAAAAGGAAAAGAACAGGAGTACGCTTACAATGAAGAGCAGCGCAAAGCATGGGTTGAAAAATTAGGAGGCGGCAAAGAAGATTCGGTTACCATTCAACGTTACAAAGGTTTGGGAGAAATGAACGCCGAGCAATTATGGGAAACCACTATGAACCCTGCTACCCGTACCCTAAAGCGTGTTACCATTGAAAGCGCTGCCGAATCGGATCGCATATTTAGTATGCTAATGGGTGACGAAGTAGCACCACGTCGTGAGTTTATTGAGAGTCACGCGAAGTACGCAAAACTCGATATCTAGTTTTTTCCCTGCAACGCATAATTAAAACTAAACTGGTACAGCGGTAAGCTATAGGCTGGCTCTGGTGCTTTTGTATAGCGATAATAGATTGCTTTTATATTGACCAGGTAGCTGATCTCTACTCCAAAGCCCAGCGAAAATCCACTGTATAATCCGTTTGTGCGGATACCATCTAAAAAAATGTTCAATTGCGCAGGATCCGTGTAACAAAGATGATAGCGCAGACTTAACCAAAAGATTCCCATTTGTGCACTGCTTTCTCGCTCCCAGGCACCGGTTTGAAAAAATAGTCCACCCACTGCATAACTATTTAGAAAATTATGTGAACGCCCTGCAAAAGGGTTGACACCACTATTCATCCGATAACCTGTTAACATTCGCTCACCCACTTGGTAAAGCAAACCCCACTTCGTAATCCGAGAAACTTTTGACAACACCGGCATACCATCGATACTTAAATTGAGTAGTCCACTGAGCGGTGTAATAAACTGCGTAACTAAATGTTCGTTACTACGGTTAAGGGAGAATACTGCTTGTTGTTGAAAAGCAGTATTACTAACACCCCCATACACCGTTAACGGAATCGCAAATTTGCCGGGTTCACCAATCATCAAACGAATCAATCGTGCAGAGGCACTAACCTGGCCACTGCTAATCAGATCGATAAACCCAGCATTAAAAAAATCTGTTTTAGGAACATTTACCTTTTTAATAAATGTGTCCAGTTTTATTTCGCGCGCATAGACTGCTGATTCAAAAATTTGAACTAGCATTCCCAGCAGAACCCCTGTTACTATAATGATCGTTTCTTTCATTAATTACCGTAGCAAGGACGATTACCAAATAAATAAACTGATTTAAGATACTGTCCATTATAATGGAGATCGAAGGTTAAAAAGTTGGTGGAGCGATCTTTTATCGTGAGCGCAAAGGGATGAAACTGCGCTAAACGAGTCTTGTATAGCTGGTGATTAGGGGCTTGCATATACGTGCTTCCATCGGTAGGCCAGGGAATATTTTCGCAAGCATTCCACTGTTGGGTGCAATAACTGATCCCCACACGATTCAATCGATCTCTTCCCCATCCCATCCACTTTTTTCGATATACCCGCGCAATGCCTTTGAGATGTGTTTTGGTTTCACGCCCATCGAGCAAAACCCCACGTTGCACGACCTGGTAGTTAATTTTTCTTTTTGTTCCCGGACTCATTTCTGTTTCAAGTGGCACTTTATCCTTAAATGAAGCACGGGCCACCGCGTGACAATCATAAAATACATTGGTGTTGAGCCAGTCAAGAATATCTTTTATGTCTTTCCAATTATCAAAGATGAAAAGAAGGATATCCTTGAGTTTTGAATTTTTACCCGCTCCCTCTGCATTATAGCGTTGTACTGCATTTACTAATTCAGGCTCTGGATTGATAATTTTGATATCCCAATTTTCATTGAGCACGCGCCAATAATGATCTTCTAAAAGCGGCTGTTGTAATTGCACATCAATTCCTTCCAGTTCATCGCCAGAAGATGCCAACCATTGATCCGTTTGCAAATTAATTTGCTGAAGAGCAGAGCGAAAACCAATCCGTATCGCAAACAAACTGCTTGCATAATTATTTTCGATTTTAAACACTTCATCCTCTAAATAATCGGTTAATTGTTCATGCATCTCGGCAGCAGAAAGGTTGAGTGAGCATGTGTTTCCGCTGAGAAATTCCTGTTGAATTGCAGCGGCAGCCCGGACAAAAAAATCGTCATATAGGCTGTCTTCTGCGGCCAGCGTAGCTGCCGTTCGCACAACCGATTGCAAGTTTTGAAATTGAGGAACACCAACTTGCTGCGTAATGCCCTCTTGCATGATTAGGTCCTGTACATTTTGCTGGATCCCATATTTTATTTTTTGGAATTGTTGAACCCAATTGGCAGTAGACTGCGAAAGGATGGCATTCTGTCGAAAACATTCAAATGCCGTGGGTTGGGCCCAAACCACTGAGGATAAAACGATACAAAAAAGCAAATAATAGTATTTTTTCATAGGTAAAATTTTGGAGCGTTAAAAAATAGATGACCCTACTAAAATGCAGCCCCCTATGGGCAAATGCCCGTGGAAAATGGCAATGACGAAGGTTTTTTTTCTTATGCACCAGAAGGCTTACCTTCACAGCCTAACCACGAAAATCATTTAACATGTCAGACGTAAAAATCACAGCGTACAACGTAAAGACAAAAGAAAAGGGTTGTGTTATGCACGACGCCGTAATTACCAAAACTGCCAAGGGTGCTTATATGGCCCAAGGAAATGATGGAAAAGGAAATAAATTAACCACCTTGATGGGTGAAGAAAAAGCACTAGCTGCCATCAAAGCAGGAGTTGCTAAGCAAGGTTGGTAATAGTAATTTGAAACCAATTGCAGGAGGTGAGTGCGCAAGTGCTCACCTCTTTTTTTGTACCCAGTCCGCCAACGATTGTAAAAAACGCTGCACCCCTTCCATCCCCTTCATTTCATTCACCACTAGTAAAAATAACCGACCGGTTTGTTTTAGATGAGCCAACCTAGTTTCTGTTTGCAGGTAGGACAGGATTAATTGAAAAGTAGCCGACTCAAAATAAGGAGAGTCCGGACGATTGATGAAAAAGCAGCGAAGGGTTTCATCTTTTAAACTCATTTTTTCAAATCCTAGCTCAATAGCCAGCTTTCGGCAACGCACGGTGGTAAAAAGATCTTCCACAGGTTTTGGAACCGGGCCAAATCGATCGGCCAGCTCATTTTTTAATGCGACCAGTTCATCTTCTGTTTCGCAATTATCCAGTCGTTGATAGATTGATAACCGCTCTGTAATGGGAGGAACAAAATCATCAGGAATAAGTATTTCCAAATCCGTATCAATCGTGCAATCTTGCACATAATCATCCTGTCTTGCGATTTCTTCTTTAAACATTTCCTTAAAATCACTTCGCTTTAACTCGCGAATCGCTTCATTTAAAATTTTCTGATACATCTCAAATCCAATCTCAGCCATAAATCCACTCTGTTCTCCTCCTAATAAATTACCTGCGCCTCTAATATCAAGATCGCGCATCGCAATCTGAAAACCACTGCCGAGCTCACTATGCTGTTCCAGTGTTTGTAAACGTTTACGCGAATCATTGGGAAGTGTACTCATGGGCGGCGCCACCAAATAACAAAACGCCTTTTTATTACTTCTACCCACGCGTCCACGCAACTGATGCAAATCGCTCAGTCCAAATTGATGTGCATTATTAACAATAATTGTGTTGACCGAAGGGATGTCTACCCCACTCTCCACTATATTAGTGCAGACCAACACATCATAACGACGGTCAATAAAATCCAAAATGCGTTCTTCCAACTCATGCCCTTCCATTTGACCATGCGCATACCCAATAGAAAGATCAGGACATAGACCTTTCAAAATGGTTGCCATTTCTGCGAGTCCCGCAATACGGTTATAAATAAAAAAGACCTGCCCCCCGCGCTCTGTTTCAAAATAGATTGCATCTCGGATCGCATCTTCATTATAGACCATCACTTCCGTTTGGATAGGTTGACGGTTAGGAGGAGGCGTATTGATAATACTAAGATCACGTGCCCCCATTAATGAAAATTGTAATGTTCGCGGAATAGGAGTAGCCGTTAAGGTCAAACAGTCGACCATCGAGCGAAGCGTTTTTATTTTCTCTTTGTGCGCCACGCCAAATTTTTGCTCCTCATCCACCACCAATATGCCGAGGTCTTTAAACTTCACTTCTTTGCCGAGTAGACCATGGGTACCAATGATGATATCAATCTTGCCCTCTTCGAGTCGCTGTAAGGTTTCTTTTTTTTGCTTCGCCGATTTAAACCGATTTAAATAATCAACAGTAACCGGAAAATCTTTGAGTCGATCTTTAAATGTTTTATAATGCTGAAAAGCTAAAATGGTTGTGGGCACCAGCACTGCTGCTTGTTTGCCATCTACGCAAGATTTAAATGCAGCACGTATTGCAACCTCTGTTTTTCCAAACCCTACATCTCCGCAAACCAACCGGTCCATCGGGGAGCTAGACTCCATATCTTTTTTTACATCTGCCGTTGCCTTACTTTGATCAGGTGTGTCTTCATAAATAAAGGATGCCTCTAACTCCGTTTGCAAATAATTATCCGGTGAGTGTGCAAAGCCTTGCTGCGCCTTTCGAGTTGCATAGAGCTTAATTAAATCAAATGCAATTTCTTTGACCTTTGACTTTGTTTTTTCTTTGAGTCGGTTCCATACATCACTGCCCAGCTTATTTACTTTAGGAACGCTTCCTTCTTTACCAGAGTACTTGGCAATTTTATGCAGGCTGTTGATGTTGACATATAAAATATCAGAGTCCTTGTAAACCAATCGCACCGCTTCTTGCATGCGGCCATTCACATCAATTTTTTGAAGCCCACTAAATACACCCACACCATGATCAATATGCGTCACAAAATCCCCAGGTTGTAACTCGCGCAGCGTACGGAGCGTAAGTGCTTTGTTCTTATTGTAAGCCTGTTTGACTTTGTATTTATGATAGCGCTGAAATATCTGATGGTCAGTATAACAAACCCATTTTAAATCATGATCAATAAATCCCTCGTGAATAGATTTTGAAACAGGCTCAAAAACTAATTCGGCTTTGAGATCATCAAAAATGGTTTGCAGTCGTTCTAACTGTCGAGGGTTATCAGAAAAAATGCTGAGTCGGTAATTTTTTGATGCCCAGTTACGTAAATCGCCAATTAACAAATCAAAATTTCGGTTGAAAGAGGGCTGGTCTTTGGTAGAAAAAGCAAGCTCTACCAACAAGGATTCTCCAGGTTGTTGCGCACCCACGCCAAACGAAACCAGGTTGCGTTTTAACATAGATTGTTGCAATCGAGTGGGTTCTTCTAAATCAGAGCTAGCCACTTCTTTTTTAGCCCACTTTTCATCCTCTAGGGAATCAGTCGCAGTTGTTTGTCCCGTACGTACTTTTAAAAATGTCGAAAAGCTTTCCCAGGTATCTTCCATTCTATCTACACAGAGTGTAAAATCCTGGACCCATACCACCGTATTAGTTGGTAAAAATTCCAATAGCGAAACACCAGGTCCACTCACCATTGTTTCATCCATTCGCGGAATAATCGATACTGCTGATAATTTTCGTTCACTTAATTGCGTTTCCGGATCTATCAATCGGATGGACTCAATTTCATTACCAAACAATTCAATACGATAGGGTTTATCGTTTCCAATGGAATAGATATCTAAAATTCCCCCTCGCATAGCAAACTGTCCCGGCTCATACACAAAATCACAGCGCTCAAATTGATACTCACTCAACTTGAGCAGTAAAGCAGGTATATCCAAGGTGGCCCCCACATTCAAATCAATGATGCGATCAGCAAAAACTGCAGCTCCTACCACTTTTTCAAGTAAGGCTTCGGGGTAGGTAACCAATACTTTTTTTCGGAGTTCCCCAGCGGCAGCCTCGCGTTTGGAAAGTCTGGTCAAGGCTTCGGTTCTTAACATCACATGCGATGGATTCAGCAACCGAAAATTCTTGCTATTCTTATAGGAGGACGGAAAATAAAAGAGATCAAGCGCTCCCGTGATACTCTCTAATGTGTTTTGAAAATAGGCCGCTTCTTCGGCATCATTGCAAATAACCAAGTGGTTGTGTGCTGATAGAGTTTGGTTGGAAAAACAAGCCGCTAGTACAAAAGCGGGAGACGAACCTTGTAAACCAGAGAGAAGCGTTTCATGCGGTCCGGGCAATACAATCCTGTCCGCCAATTGTAAAAGGCGGGGGTCATGCTGATAAGTTGTCAACAGTTCCTGTACGCTCATGATCCGCGCCGCAAATATACTCGCAATTCTTGGTAACTTTAAACAAACGAAAACATGGCTTTACTACCCTGGAGAATAGCAAAAGTGATCCGGATTGCCAATCACACTCCTACTACCCGTCAATTCTGGTTTGAGGTAGCCGAGTTGAATGTTGTTGATTTTAAACCCGGACAATTTGTAACGCTGGATCTGCCCATACATGAAAAACCTAATAAGAGATGGCGTAGTTACTCTATTGCTTCTTGTCCAGATAACACTAATACATTTGAACTGCTCATTGTTTTAGCAGAAGGAGGCGCTGGTACTACTTATTTATTTAATGAAGTAGTAGTGGGAACTGAAATCCCTTTCCGGGGACCACAGGGCGTATTTGGATTGCCTGCGGATCTTAGCACCGATACATTTTTGATCTGTACCGGAACCGGTATCGCTCCGTTTCGCAGTATGGTGCGCAGTTTATACGAAAACCAAACCCCCATTGGAAATTTGCACTTGGTATTTGGGTGTAGAAAAAAAGAAGATCTTCTGTATTATCAAGAGTTAAAAGAACTTGAAAACAAATTTCCAGGCTTTCATTACCACCCGGTCTTATCTCGCGAAACCTGGGAAGGACGAATGGGTTACGTACATCCCGTGTACGAAGAACTTTGTCAAGCAAAACAACCTGCACAGTTTTTACTCTGTGGATGGAAAAATATGATTGACGAAGCCCTGACACGTATCCAAGCCATGGGGTATGATAAAAAACAGATTCACCGAGAGATCTACGGCTAAAAGACGAATTCCTCTTCTAGCGTTGAGGGTGAAATCTATTTGTTAATTTAGCGGCATGCCTATCAAAACTATTATTGAACCGTTTCGGATCAAGTCAGTTGAACCCATTTATTTCAACACGCGCGAAGAAAGAGAAGCGATTTTAAAAAAAGCAGATTACAATGTTTTCAGTATCGCTTCGCGCGATGTACTGATTGATTTGCTTACGGATAGTGGCACTTCGGCCATGAGCAGTCGTCAATGGGCAGGCATTATGGAGGGCGATGAATCCTATGCAGGGAGCCCCAGCTTTTATAATTTTGAATCGGTGGTTAAGCGCATCACCGGTATGCACTATGTGATTCCTACCCACCAAGGAAGAGCCTCCGAAAAAATTCTTTTCACGGCTGTGGGAGGAAAAGGAAAATATTTTATTAGTAATACTCTGTTTGACACCACCCGTGCGAACATTGAGTTTTCGGGTGCCGAAGGAATTGATCTGATGTGTGCAGAGGGGAAAAATCCATTGATAGCCGCTCCCTTCAAAGGAAATATGGATATTGCCGCACTGGAACCTACAATTGAAAAAGTAGGTAAAGAGAATATTCCGATGGTCATTATCACCGTTACAAATAACTCCGGAGGCGGACAGCCGGTGAGTATGGAGAATATTCGTGCCGTATCGGCCATTTGTAAAAAATGGGGCATTCCCTTTTTTCTTGATTGTTGTCGTTTTGCAGAAAACGCTTATTTCATCAAGAAAAGAGAAGCCGGATTTGAAAACAGAACGATTGAATCCATTGCGCAAGAGATGTTTTCGTATGCGGATGGCTGTAGCATGAGTGCTAAAAAAGATGCATTTGCCAATATCGGTGGGTTTTTAGCAATGAATAATGAAAAGCTGGCCATGGAATGCAGAAACCTTCTCATCATCACCGAAGGATTCCCAACGTATGGAGGACTAGCGGGTCGTGATTTAGAAGCCATTGCAATTGGTTTAGAAGAAGTGATGGACGAAAGCTATTTACAATACCGCATTCGCAGTATGGAGTACTTAACAGAAAAATTAGTGGCAGCCGGAGTACCAGTAATGCAACCTGCAGGTGGACATGCGGTGTATTTAGATGCCAAAACATTTTTACCCCATATACCCTCATCACAATACCCAGGCCAATCGTTGGTATGCGCGCTATATGTGGAAGGAGGAATCCGTGCCGTTGAAATCGGATCACTCATGTTTGGTAAATATGATGAAAAACATCAATTGATTCCGGCTACGCTTGAGTTAGTACGCTTGGCCATACCCCGTCGTGTATACACGCAAAGTCATATCGACTATGTAGCAGAAGTGATCATTGAAACCTTTAGTAAAAGAGACCAACTAAAAGGCCTCTCCATTACTGAAGAGGCCCCTTTATTAAGACATTTTACAGCTAAACTAAAGCCGATATAACTAAGTCACGAAGCGAAGAAATTGACACGCGCTCCTGCTCCATCGAATCGCGGTGTCGGATCGTTACTGTATTATCCTCTTTGGTTTGATAATCGACTGTTACACAGAAAGGAGTTCCCAACGCATCCATGCGACGGTAGCGTTTTCCAATCGAATCCTTTTCTTCATAAAAACAACGAAAATCATTTTTACAATCGGCAATGATGCTTTCAGCAATTTCTGGCAATCCATCTTTTTTATTCAAGGGCAATACTGCCATTTTGATCGGAGCCAATTTTGCAGGAAGTTTTAATACCACACGGCTATCAGCTTTTTCGGGGGTACTTAAATCCTGTTCTTCATAGGCATGACTCAACACCGCTAAAAACATACGGTCAAGACCAATCGAAGTTTCAATTACATAGGGGATATAATTACCAAATGGTTTTCCTGTTGCAGGATCCACATCATTATCAAAATACTGTTGCTTCTTTTTGCTGAATTCCTGGTGTTGCTTCAAATCAAAATCAGTACGACTGTGAATACCCTCCAGCTCTTTGAATCCCATTGGGAAATTGAATTCAATATCACAGGCTGCATCCGCATAGTGTGCTAGTTTTACATGGTCGTGATAGCGATAACTAGATGCAGGAATTCCCAAGCTTAAGTGCCATTGCAAGCGCGCTTCTTTCCAATATTCATACCACTGCTGCTGTGTACCAGGTCGAACAAAAAATTGCATTTCCATTTGCTCAAACTCACGCATGCGGAAAATAAACTGACGCGCGACAATTTCATTACGAAACGCTTTTCCGATTTGTGCAATACCAAAGGGAACTTTCATTCGTCCGGTCTTTTGCACATTGAGAAAGTTGACAAAAATACCTTGTGCCGTTTCGGGGCGCAGGTATACTTTGTTATCCTCGTCATCGGTAGAAACAGTAGAACCAAATTCTGTAGCAAACATGAGATTGAACTGTCGAATATCCGTCCAGTTGCATGTACCACTAATAGGACATTTAATTTGCTGTTCTTCGATCAATTTTTTTAAACCTGCAAAATCATCTTTCGCAAGAAGCGCATCCATGGCACTGAGAACGTCAGTAGCAACTTTTTCATGGCCGGCCGCTTTTTGTTCTTCTGCAAATCCCTCAATTAAATGATCTACCCGGTAGCGCTTTTTGCTGTCGCGGTTATCGATCATGGGATCATTAAAATTATCCACGTGTCCACTGGCCTTCCAGGTAGTAGGATGCATAAAGATGGCCGCATCGATCCCCACAATATTATCCTGTAACTGGGTCATGCTTTTCCACCAGTAGTCCTTTATATTTTTTTTGAGCTCACTCCCCATTTGACCATAGTCGTAAACGGCCTGTAACCCATCATAAATTTCACTGCTGGGAAAAATAAAACCATATTCCTTACAATGGGAAATGATTGACTGAAAACGGTTGCTATCGCTTGCCATAGGGTGCAAATATAAACCGCAATTTTCAGTGAAGCTTGGGATTATCCTGATGCCGGCTGGCATCGCGTTTTGTTTTCTTTTCCATATTCCGCTGGAGTGCAGTAGTTAGATCTACGCCAGTTTGATTGGCCAGGCAAATCAATACCCATAAAACATCCGCCATTTCATCGGAAAGTGTACTGGTTTCCTCCCCCTTTTTGAAACTCTGGTCTCCATAGGTTCGCGCCATCAAGCGGGCTAGTTCTCCCACTTCCTCTGTCAAAATCGCCATATTCGTGAGCTCACTAAAGTAGCGAACCCCGATTGTTTTGATCCAAACATCCACTTCTTGTTGCGCCTGCTGTATAGTCATTATTCTTTGTTTTTAGTATCGTAAATAATAGTAACTGGACCATCATTGCAAAGATCCACCTTCATGTCTGCCCCAAATGAACCGGTCTGGATTTTTTTACCCAATCCGGTTGAGAGTGCCGTAATCATTTTTTCATAAAGTGGGATGGCAATTTCAGATTTTGCCGCCCGGCTATAGGAAGGACGATTTCCTTTTTTGGTAGAAGCAAACAAGGTGAACTGACTGACTAAAATCAAATCCCCGGCTGTTTCTAATAAAGAGAGATTCATGACACCAGACATATCATCAAAAATGCGCAGATTTAAAATCTTGGTACTTAACCATTCAATATCTGCCTCCGTGTCTGTTTCTTCAATTCCCAGTAGCACCAGAAGTCCCTGACCTATCACAGCAATCTTTTTTTGATCCACTGTAACAGAAGCTTGACTAACCCGTTGAACCACTGCTCGCATAATAGGATTAATTTTGAAAGGATAAATGTAGGATGAATTTACCCGAACTCATAAAGCAGTTGCATTTTACTACTTCACGAAGTGGCGGGAGTGGCGGACAAAATGTAAACAAGGTCGAGACAGCCGTGACAGCCTGGCTTCCCATAGACGATTGCGCAGCAATTGATGACACTGAAAAAGAAGTGGTTCGTCAAAAGCTAGTTAATCGAATTAATGCAGAAGGCATGTTAATGGTACGTGTGCAGGTTCATCGCACGCAGTGGGCTAACAAGCAAGAAGCGATCAAAATAATTTCTCGCTTGCTCACACAGGCGTTGCAAAAAAAGAAACCGCGCATCGCGACTAAAGTGAGTGCGGGAGCGAAGGAAAAAAGATTGCAATCAAAAAAAAGAAAGTCTGAAATAAAATCTGGAAGAGGAAAAATTCGTTTTGATCGAAATGCGTAAACAAGGCTTCGTTTTAGTAGTACTGATTGTTTTAATTAGTAGCTTTCGGTTGCTAACCGGCTGTCGAAAAACGATGCATACGAGAGGCCTCACACCTGCCTCATTAATAATTCCTGCAGATTTTCCAACTCCGCTTCATACCTACCAAGATAACCCGCTCACCAAAGAAGGAATTGAATTAGGCAGAAGACTTTTTTACGAACCCTTGTTATCTATAGACAACAACCACCCCTGCTCTTCTTGTCACGAACAAGTAGCCGCTTTTGGAACTTTTGAACACGACAGAAGTCATGGCGTATTTGAATCACATACGCTTCGCAACGCCCCCGTTCTATTTAACATGGCTTGGTATCCTTCTTTTCATTGGGACGGAGAATTCAAATCACTGGAAGAGCAAGCTATTCATCCCATTACTGGAAAGATAGAGATGGGGGAACAGTTTAGCACCATCAAACGTAAACTGGAAAAAATCCCCTATTATCAAAGAGCGTTTCGCGAAGTTTTTCATACCTATGAAATAGAACCCTATCAAATTTTACGCGCCTTGGCTCAGTTTACGGGGACAATGGTGTCAGCGAATAGTAAATATGACCAGGTCAAAAGAAGTCAAGGCACATTTACAGCACAAGAAGCAAGTGGCTACCAACTTTTTAAAGCCAAGTGTGCCACTTGTCATCCAGAACCCTTGTTTACTGATTTCAGTTATAGAAATATTGGCTTGCCCGTAGATCCCTTTTTAAAAGATTATGGAAGAATGCGTGTTACTGGAAAAAAAGAAGACTCCTTGCAATTTCGTGTGCCCACCCTTCGCAATGTTTTGATTTCATCCAATTATATGCATGACGGACGATTTATGACACTACAACAATGTATCAATCATTACCGCGTGGGAATTGTAAATAGCGCCACGCTAGACCCTTTGCTTAAAAATGGAATTGCGCTCAGTGATCGCGAGTCGGCCGATTTGATTGCTTTTTTGAAAACGCTTACGGATTCGTCTTTTGTGCGGAACCCGAACTTGGCGAAACCGGAGTAGTAGTACGCTTTGACTTTAAAATTTCTAGTCCTTCCTGCTTTGCTTTGATTTCATTTTCTGTATCAAGCTGTGTGCGTTCATTTACTTCGATCTTGCGTTCCAATTCTGCTTTTTCTCTTTTCAATGACTCCAATTTTTTCTCCGCTTTTGAAATAGCTTCTTCCTGTGCTTTGATATCTAACTCAAGGTTTTCTGCAATGATATCGGGCAATAAACTTTTAAGATAAGACTTGACCGCATTTGCTCTGGCCTCACTTACACCACGACTCAACGCTTCGCCATTTTGTAAAATGATGACGGTTAGCAGGGCGGCCTCTTTTCCTTTTTTACTGCGATCTTCTACTTTTACATAATAATCAGCAGCACCTTCTGTGATGTCACTCATAATAGAGCCTGCAAAAACTCTGAATCCTTTATCCTTATTAAAAATCCCCTTTTCTTCCCGAGGACGATAGCCCAATTTTGCAAATCGCTTGAGCAACGCATTCTCCACCGCAGGAACCTGGTAATCATACTCAGCCAAGAATGCAGTATATTTTTTCTTGTCAAATTCCGCGGTTCCTTCATATACCTGCGCAAGAGTTACAGTACTCAAGCTGATTAAGATCAATAGCAGACTCCAAACTTTTTTCATAGGGTTCATTTTACTGATTAAAGATAAGTCAAGCGCGCAAACTGTTATCTTTATGGTCAAAGAATTTGCAGTGAGCGAACTCAAAAAACTAGCCGGACAAACACTATGGTATGGGCTACCCAGTATTACCAGTCGTTTTTTGGGCTACTTGATGAACCTGAGTCTGCCCTTGCTATTTCGTGAGCCTGCAGTCACGGCTGACCTCACGCTGATCTATGCAGCCATTGCATTTTTGAATATCATTTTTACGTACGGATTAGAAACTGCCTATTTCCGTTTTTCACAAGAAGTAGACCGCTCCCGCTTATACAGTACTCTTTCTATTGCACTTTTTACAACCACGGTATTACTCAGTACCATACTATGGATTAATCAAGATTGGCTAGCAGAAATCGGTCGGCTGGAACAAAACAGTGGATTCATACACTGGATGATTGGCATTTTATTTTTTGACACGCTCTCTACACTTGCTTTCGCAAAACTTCGGCAAGAGAATAGACCCAAGCGATTTGCTTTTGCAAAGCTTACCTCCGTGGTGGTCAATGTGCTGGTGGTACTTTTCTTTTTAGGAATTAAGCCCGCCTATTTCCCCACATGGAATTTCGGTATGGAGCATGGCATAGAATGGTATTTGATTGGAAATTTTCTAGGCAGTGTTTGTACTTTTTTATTGCTGCTCCCTGAATTAAAACAGATTCAATTCAATTTTGACAAGACTCTTTTTAAAAGTGTCATGCAATACAGCTGGCCACTTGTAATTGTTGGAATGGGTGGCATTGTGAATGATATGCTCAGTAGATTATTATACCAATTTGTGGTTGACCTACCTGCAGAAGAGGCCAAACATGAATTAGGTGTATTTGGGAATATCATCCGTCTCTCTATTGTGATTACCATCGCCATTCAGGCTTTTCGAATGGCAGCCGAACCTTTCTTTTTTAACAAGAGCAAGGAACAAGATGTACAATTCACCTATGCAAGAATCATGAAGTTTTTTGTACTGGTTTGTTGCTTTTTATTTTTAGGAGTGTCCCTGTATATTGATCTCGCAGCTTGGTTTTTTGATGCGATTGGTAGAGAAAAATGGAAGGAAGGATTATATGTAGTTCCCCTATTTGCAATGGCTAATATTTTACTCGGCATTTATTACAACTTGAGCATCTGGTATAAATTAACAAACCGCAATCTCACTGGTGCATTTATCACGATAGGCGGCGCCCTGATTACTGTAGCACTTACGATTCTATTAATTCCAAAGTATCACTATTGGGGTGCGGCAGGAGCGAGTTTTGCCTGCTACTTTTTTATGATGACCACAAGTTATTGGCTGGGACAAAAACACTATCCGGTACCCTATCCGGTTAAAAAAATTACAATCTATTTACTCGCCTGTGGATTTCTATACGTAACGCATCGCACACTGATCGGTTGGTGGCCCGACCGGATATTTAATCTGGGAATGGCTACTGTATTATTTACTTCGTTTGTGCTACTCATCAGTCGCACCGAAAAAGAAGAGTGGACAAAACTAAAAGCCAGCTTCAAAAAATAAACCGCTCAAATCGCTTTTACAAAGGGGTTGTTTACCTTTTCATATCCAATCGTAGTGGGCATACCATGACCACTATACACATGTGTAGCCTCTGGCAACGTATATAACTGCGTTCGGATACTTTTTTCGAGGGTTGCAAAATCAGATCCAGGCAAATCTGTTCTTCCTACACTTTCACGGAACAAAACATCGCCGCTAATTACCCAGCCCCCTGCAGCAGAATAAAAAGAAATGCTTCCCGGTGAATGACCCGGCGTAAAAAGAATAGTTAATTCATCCTTACCTATGTTAATTGTTGTACCCTCTTTTACATGGTGAATGGGCCCGGAATAATTTTGAAAGGGAAGATTCCAGAGATCCCCAGCTGTAGGAGCATAGTCAAATACTTTTTGTTCCGCAGCATGAAAATGCAGCTCCAAACCCCAGGTTTCGTGAACAAACTTATTGCCAAAAACATGGTCTAAATGACAATGCGTGTTGACCAACATCACTGGTTTTAGCCCCTTGGCTTTGATCTTTTCCTCCAAAACGGATCGTTCCTCCGGAAAATAACAGCCGGGGTCTATAATGAGAGTCTCCCCCTTTTCGTTATACACCAGGTAGGTGTTTTCCTGAACGGGGCTGAACAGCAGGGATTGAACAGTCAACATAGTAGGGTTTTCGTACTTTTAGAGTCGATTTACAAAGATAAATATGAATAGTTTGCGGTGGTTGAATCTTCTAGTAGCGCTGATTGCCCTTACAACAGTGCAGGCCCAGGTCAATACAGTACAGTTTGGCAAAAACAGGGTGCAGTATCAAAAGTTCAAATGGAAATATCTACAGACTGATAATTTCAATTGTTATTTCAGTCAAGACGGACTAGGCTTGGGCGAATATGTAGGAAAAATTGCCGAACAGGAATTGCCAGGGCTTGAAGCCTTTGTTGAATATGGGATGCAACGTCGCATCAATATTGTTGTGTATAACAATTACGACGAAATGCAACAGTCTAATATCGGACTAGGTATAGACTGGCAAAATACAGGTGGTTTAACAAAATTGGTAAATAACAAAATGATCGTCTACTTTGACGGTAACCACCAACACCTGCGTTATCAAATTCGCGAAGGAATTGCACGTAATCTGGTTGAGAATATTTTATTTGGTGAAGACATCGGAGACATGGCCACCAATCAAACGCTTTTGGATCTTCCCAAATGGCTCACGGATGGATACATTACCTATGCAGCAGAAAACTGGAATACCGATCTGGATGATGAACTCCGCGCAGTAATGCTAGCCGGTCTTTATCGCAACTTCTATCATTTTGCCTTTGAAAAACCAGCCTTAGCGGGACAAGCTTTTTGGAAATACATTGCAGACAAGTATGGCAAAAACAAAGTCACTTATTTTCTCTATCTCGCACGCGCCTATCGTAATCTCAATAACGCATCGTACAAATTAGCAAAGAGAAAATTCAAAGTGCTTCTGCAAGATTTTATGACCGATATGCAGGATGTCTACTTTAAAGATATCAGAGGCCGACGTAATGCACCAAGAGGTCAATTAGCGGTAAGTGAGTACGCCGGTAAAAAAGATTTTTATCGCTTCAACGCAAATCCTGTTCCGCGTAGCTTCTCCTATGCAGTTACCGAGTACAAACAAGGCCGGATACAGTTAGTGTTGATGGAAAATTTCATCAATCGACGCGTTTTACTCAAACAAGGAGTACTGTCCCGCGAAGAAGATAAAAACCCTAACTATCCCTTGGTGGCTTGGGATGGCAAGGGTACACGCCTTGCAGTAGTATACAGCGATCAGGGTAAGATCAACTTTTTTGTCTATGACATGGTGCGTCGCATCAAAATCAATAAGCAAGTGATTGAAAAGTTTGATCAGATCACCGACATGAAATACATGCTGGATAATAATACGCTCATCTTTAGTGCAGTGCGCAGTGGTCAGTCTGATATTTTCATTTATAAAATTGACAAGCAAACCATTGAGCAGATCACCAATGATAAATACGATGACCTGGACCCCTCTTTTGTAGCCTTCCCCAATAAAACAGGTATTTTATTTTCCAGCAACCGTCCGGTTGCTACCCGTGAGCAGGCTGGCAACGAAGAACCTAATACTTCTTATAATATTTTTCTGGTTGACAATTGGAACAAGAGCGAATTGAGACAAATCACCAAGTTGACCAATTTATCGCGTGGAAATGCGCGCTACCCTTCGCAGTACAATACTAGTCACTTTACGTTTGTCAGCGATGAAAATGGAATTGGCAACCGATACGCAGGTTTCTTTACCACCGAGAGAGCTGGCCTAGATACACTGATTTTTATTGGTGACGAAGTATTGCGCAATCCTGCCAAAGCAGAAGTGGATAGCATTTTAAAAGACTGGGATAAAACAGATGTAGATTCCGTTGGTTTTGTTTCTGTCACACTTGACTCTGCCTATATTTTTCCGCTGACAAACTATCAAAGCAGTTTATTAGAAACGCGCACTGCCGGAGACAACCAGCAAGTAAGTGAAGTTGTAAGACTAGGAGACGCTAAACTCTTGTACAGATTAAAAATCGATGAGAATACGCTACGCAGAAGAAATGTAACAGCACGTCCTACAGAGTATGTTCGCAAGTTGATTGAAGAAGAAAAAAAGAATCAACGAAAGGTAATTGCACCCGTTGTTCCTGTACCCGTAGACACGGTAGTAAAAAAAGCAGAGAACATATTTAGTACCGGATTTGACGAAGAGCCTACTACGCCCACTACGCAATCGAGTACTACGTCTGCTAAAATAACGGCAAGTAAAAAGAATAAAATCTTTGAATACCGCCCACCAAAATTCTTCAACGATTATTTGGTGTCTGGTTTTAATAACAATGTACTCGTAACACGCTATCAACCCTACCAAGGTGGTTACGGCCCTATCACCCTTAGCAATAACAATCCGCTCAATGGTATTGTGCGAATCGGAACATCTGACTTAATGGAAGATGTAAAATTTGCTGGCGGTTACAGAATTAGCCCTAATCTGGATGCTAATGAATATGTGTTCACTACGCAGTACTTGAAAAAGAGAATTGATTACGGCATAACCTATTACCGTAATACCGTTAAGAATCCTCCTGTTTACACCGACACTGTTTTCTTTGATACCAAGTTGCACTCTAACTTGTACCAACTGACAGTAAGCTATCCGTTTAACAAGGTTAGAAGTTTACGAATCAATGCCGCATTTAGAAATGACCGTTATGTCAAACTAGCCAATCCAGCATTCCCAGATCAATCACTTAAAGGGAAAGATGTTGTCAATAAATATGCGCTAGCGCATATAGAATTTGTTCACGATGATGCCGTCACACCTGTTTTGAATATCTGGAACGGACTGCGTTGGAAAATTTATTGGGACTACAATGCGCAAATTGGCAACAATGTAAAAACATCAACTGGCGATTTCCCTTTCACGATGAATATGGGATTTGATGCACGTTACTTTTTACCGCTATACAGAAACATCACTTGGGCAGTAAGAGGTGCGGGTGATTTTTCGTGGGGTTCTCAAAAATTCATTTACTATCTAGGCGGTGTAGACAACTGGTTACAATTTGGACAGAACCAAAAAAGAGATGGTTCTTATCGCTACTTTGATCCAGCCAACTCCCCTGATCCAGACGCTGAATATTCTTTTGAATCATTGGCTGTCAATTTGAGAGGCTTTAAACAAAACGTAGCAAATGGCAACAATGCCCTGGTATTTAACAGTGAAATTCGAATCCCTGTGTTTTCTACGTTTATTAATCGTCCTATCAATAGCGCCTTCCTTCGCAATTTCCAATTGGTTCAATTCATTGACCTGGGTACTGCTTGGAATGGAGCCTATGATAAATTGGAAAGACCTTATGTATCCTATAGCTCCTCACCGGTCACCTTCCGCGTAAAAGCCGGTGGCATTGGACCTTTTGCTGGTGGATATGGCGTTGGGGCCCGCAGCACCCTGCTGGGTTATTTTCTGCGCTTAGATGCCGGTTGGCAAATGAATGGGTTTTTCAAAGGAAAACCACAGTATCATTTAGCGATGGGACTAGACTTTTAGTAGCGTTGTTTGGTTGATTAAAGCTTCAACACATTTTGTTATCTTGAGTGGACCAATCACCACGCATGCAACCCACTTTTATTCTTGCACTGGATCAAGGTACTACCAGCAGTCGAAGTATATTATTTGACAGAACAGGTTCGATAGTTGGACTTGCACAAAAAGAATTTAAGCAGCATTATCCCCAACCTGGTTGGGTAGAACATGACGCGCATGAAATTTGGGAGACCCAATTAGGTACGCTGGTAGAGGTACTCGCAAAAGGAAGAATACAACCCCAACAAATTGCAGCGATAGGCATCACGAATCAACGAGAAACAACTGTCATTTGGGATCGTGCTACAGGAGAACCCATTGCCCCGGCTATTGTGTGGCAGGACAGAAGAACGGCAGAATTGTGCGATACGATTCGTTCACAAGGCAAAGCACCTCTTTTACAAGAGAAAACAGGTCTGATTTTAGATGCCTATTTTTCAGCCACCAAAATAAAATGGCTCCTTGATCATACACCGGGTGCCAGAGAAAAAGCGAATAAAGGAGAGTTGGCCTTTGGCACGATGGATTGTTGGTTGATTTGGAAACTCTCTAATGGCAAAGTGCATGCTACCGATGTCACAAACGCATCACGAACGCTACTCTATAATATTCATCAATTGGAATGGGACAAGGAGTTATTAAAACTTTTTGACATTCCTGCCTCTCTTCTTCCAACTGTAGTAGCCAGTTCGGGTGTGCTTGGAAATTGTGAAGTAATTCCCGGACACTCTATTCCTATTGCGGGAGTAGCGGGCGATCAACAAGCCGCATTATTTGGACAACTCTGTGTAGACCCGGGCATGGTTAAAAATACCTATGGAACGGGTTGCTTCATGCTCATGAATACCGGAGAAAAAGCAATTCATTCCACCAATAATTTACTCACGACCATTGCTTGGCAAGTGGATGGAATAACAGAATACGCGCTAGAAGGTTCTGTATTTATTGGAGGCGCCGTTGTGCAGTGGTTACGTGATCAATTAAAAGTGATTCATAGTGCACCCGATATTGAAAAACTAGCTTCTACAGTACCCGATAGTCAAGGTGTCTATGTAGTTCCTGCCTTTGCAGGACTGGGAGCGCCTTATTGGAATGCCTATGCACGCGGTACAATTTTTGGATTGACCCGCGGCAGTAATCAAGCGCATATTGCACGTGCTGCATTAGAAAGTATTGCCTACCAATCCGCAGATCTGCTACGCGCCATGCAAGCAGATGCTTCCATTCCCATCTTAGAATTACGAGTTGATGGCGGTGCAACTGTCAATGACCTATTGATGCAATTTCAATCAGATCTATTGAATTGTCATGTAGTAAGGCCCATTGTAACAGAAACAACTGCATTGGGCGCCGCTTATTTAGCAGGTCTTGCTGTTGGCTATTGGCAAAACAAAGAGGAACTACGTTCGCTATGGAAAAGCGATCATGTTTTTAAACCCACTATTGACACCGCTACAAGAAATAATTTAGTTCAGGGATGGCAACGCGCTGTAAAAGCATCCATCGTTTGGGCAAATGATCACACTTAAATTGAAATGTATGCAAATTTTTCTCAGCGAATTTATCGGCACGGCACTCATGATTTTATTTGGAGGAGGCGTCGTTGCAAATGTACTTCTCGAAAAATCCAAAGGACAAAATGCAGGTTGGCTGGTGATTAATTTTGGCTGGGCCATGGCCGTTTTTATTGGTGTCTATAGCTCCTTGCACTTTAATGGACAGGGACATCTCAATCCAGCTGTTACCCTTGCATTTGCACTTATTGATAAAGTACAAATTCCGGATTTATCACTTTATGTAACCGGTCAATTTTGCGGAGCAATGAGTGGAGCTACCCTCGTATGGTTACTCTATCGTCCTCACTTTGCAGAAACATCCAATGCAGATTTAAAACTCGCCGTATTTTGTAACGCGCCCGCTATCAGAAACAGTGCGAACAATATCATAGCCGAAGTCATTGGCACATTTGCGCTCGTATTTTGTGCGCTGTGTATTTCACCTGCCGCTACCAAACTAGGAAGTATGGATGCACTCCCTGTTGCATTTTTAGTATTAGGAATCGGACTCTGTCTGGGAGGACCTACAGGCTATGCCATTAATCCAGCGCGGGACTTTGGTCCTCGTATTATGCATTTTTTATTACCCATCCCGGGAAAAAGAGACAGTGATTGGTCGTATAGTTGGATACCCGTGGTAGGACCCCTTGCAGGTGGAGCTTTAGCTGCACTCTGTTATCAATGGTTGGTTATTTAAAGCTGATCACAAGCTTCAATGATAATGGAAGCTGCTTTTTCTAATTGCTTTTCATGAATAAGCAGTGGTGGAGAAATGCGCAAGCAGTTGGACGCAAATAAAAACCAATCAGTCAATACCCCTCGAGTAATACAGTAATCGATTACTTTTTTACAGTGTTCAAACGATTCAAATTCTACTGCCATCCAGAGACCAGCGCTCCTAATCGAACGAATTGCTCGGTGTTGTAATTTTTGATGGAGTATTTTTTCCTTTGCTGTTACTTGGTTCATCCATCCTTCTTCCAGTAATGCTTTCATCCCTGCTAACCCTGCAGCACAGCAAACCGGATGACCCCCAAATGTTGTGATATGCCCTAGTGCTGGAGCATCCGTTAATTTGTCCATCCATTTTTTATCCGCGATAAAAGCACCCAATGGCATACCGCCACCTAGCGCTTTACCTAACACTAAAATATCGGGCACAATTTCGTAGGAAGAAAAGGCCCACAATTGACCAGTTCTTCCAAATGCTGCCTGTATTTCATCGAACACCAATAGCGTGCCGGTTTCAGTACATTTTTTTCGAATCGCCTGTATCCAAGCCGGATCAGGTTTTATAATCCCCGCTTCTGCCTGTACAGTTTCCATAATCACACAAGCAGTTTGCTCATTGATAGCCTGAAGCGCCTCCTCGCTATTAAACGACAAACTCCAAACATCAGGCAATAAGGGACGAAATGCATTACGCCAGTACTCATCTCCCATAATACTCAACGCACCTTGTGTGGAACCGTGATACGAATGACGAAAAGAAAGAATACGTGTACGATTGGTAACACGTTTAGCAAGTTTCATTGCGCCCTCAATAGCTTCGGTACCTGAATTAGTAAAATAGACCGACTGTAATGTTGCTGGCAAATGAGAGGCCAAAGCAGTAGCATATTGCACCTGCGGACTTTGTACAAACTCGCCATAGACCATCACATGTAAATAAGAATCCAATTGTTTTTGTATGGCTTCTATCACTTTAGGATGACGGTGCCCGATATTAGCCACGCTTATGCCCCCAATCAAATCGATATACTCCTTACCCGCAGCATCAAACAAGCTGGCGCAATCAGCCCGCACAATCTCTAATTCCAGTGGTGCCGGAGAGGTTTGTGCCAAGTGACGATAAAAGAGTTCGCGGGTATTCATGTGGGGGACTCAACCGCAAATATCGACCTTTTGAAATTTTCCTACTTTGCAAAAAAAAATCGATGGCACTTATCATACCCGTTAGGGACAAAACACCCCAATTAGGACCCAATTGTTTCGTGGCTCCCAATGCTACGCTTATTGGAGATATTGAAATGGGAGAAGACTGCAGTATTTGGTTTAATGCCGTAGTTCGTGGCGATGTCAACTTTATTAAAATGGGTAATAAGGTCAATATTCAAGATGGCGCCTGTATTCATTGCACATTTGAAAAATGCGGAACCACCATTGGCAACTCTGTTTCAATCGGACATCATGCCATTGTACATGGATGCACCTTGCACGATCATGTCTTAGTTGGAATGGGAGCCATTATTATGGATAAAGCTGTCGTTCACTCCAACACTATTATTGCGGCTGGTGCGGTTGTATTAGAAAATACAATATGTGAATCCAATAGTATTTATGCGGGGGTTCCTGCAAAAAAGGTCAAATCAATTTCACCTGAACTAACAGAAGGAGAAATCAACCGCATTGCCAATAATTATGTGCGTTATGCAGCGTGGTTTAAATAAAAAGAAAGAACATAATTGAACTATCTTTATGCACACTATGGCAATCCTACGTAAATTATTTTTTGCAACAAGTCTTCTGCTCCTATTAACCGGACTTGGTTCTTGTAGAATTTGGAACAGCGTATTTAAGCCCAAATATGGATGTCCCTCCAATGGAAAAAATGTAGGTGCTGAAAAAATTATCAGTGGTGATCCTGAGGCGATGAAGGCGATGAAAAAAGCAAAGAAGTTTCGCTCTTAGTAATTTTTCTCATCAATCGAATCCAAAATAGTTCGGTAACTCACATAGCGGTCTTCGTGTATGTCTCCTGTATTAACCGCATCTTTTATTGCACAGCCTGGTTCATTACTATGTAAACAATTATTGAACTGACAAAGCTGAATTCGGTTTTTCATTTCAGGAAAATAATGACTGAGTTCCTGCTTGCTGATATCCACTATCCCAAACTCGCGCATACCCGGTGTATCAATGATGCGACCTCCACCCGGCAAGTCGAACATTTCTGCAAATGTGGTGGTGTGTTGTCCTTTCCCACTCCAGCCACTCACGTCTTGCGTTTTCCGGTTCATACCCGGAAACAGCTCATTGAGCAATGAAGATTTTCCTACCCCACTGTGTCCACTCAATAAAGTAGTTTTTCCTTGCAAAACATGCATCAACTCATCCAGCCCTTCCTTTTTTTCTGCGCTCAGCAATAACACAACATATCCCAACTTGCTATACATATCCCGTAGCTGCTCGTATAACTGTTGTTCTTTAGAGCGATACAGATCTGATTTATTAAATACGACCACGGGTTTAACATGATACATTTCTGAGGCCACTAAAAAACGATCAATGAAACCTTGAGAAGTACGTGGTTCACGCAGTGTTGCAACCAGAACGGACTGATCCAGATTAGCGGCTACAATATGGTGCTGGTGTTTATGACGCGGGCTTTGACGATTGATATAATTATGACGAGGAAGAATTTCATTGATCACCGCTGTTCCGCTTGCTTCAGATTCAATTTCAAAATCAACCCAGTCACCCACCGCAACAGGATTAGTGCTTGTGATCTCATCTAATTTCATCACGCCTTTTGTACGTGCATTCCAACTACGATTTTGCTCATCGCGTAGAATGTACCAACTACCTGTCGATTTATAAACGAGTCCCTTCATTTATGACAGATATTTTCCAACAATTGGCAAACGACGTCCCATTCCAAATGCTTTGGGAGAAATACGGATGATTGGGCAAAACTGATTTCGCTTGTATTCATTGGTGTTGACCATTTTCAACACACGATCAACCAATGCCGGATCATATCCCATTGCCTTGATAGCAGCAGGACTCTTTCTTTTTTCAATATATAAATAGAGCAAGGGATCAAGTATCGTATAATCAGGAAGTGAGTCACTATCCTTTTGTCCAGGACGAAGCTCTGCAGAAGGCGCTTTTAATAAAATGGAAGCAGGAATCAATTCTTGCGTGCGATTGATATAGCGGGCTAAGGCATAAACCTGTAGTTTATAACAATCACCCAATACAGCTAAACCACCTGCCATATCTCCATAGAGTGTACCATAACCAGTAGCCAACTCACTTTTGTTAGAAGTATTCAGCAATACATAGCCGAATTTATTAGCTAGCGCCATCAACAAATTACCACGCGTACGGCTTTGTAAATTTTCTTCTGCTAAACTAAAAGGCAGATCGCCAAATAATGGTTGCAGCGTTTGAAGAAAGGACTGGTAAATAGTTTCAATAGGTACTACATCGTAAGGATTACCCAAATTCTTACTCAGCTGAATGGCATCCTCTACACTATGCGAAGAGGAATAAGGAGAAGGCAACAAAACTGCTTTTACATTCTCTTTACCCAGCGCGGCTGTTGCTAAAGCCAGTGTAACAGCACTGTCAATTCCTCCGCTGCTTCCTAGTATAGCTTTGGTGAACCCCATTTTTGAAAAATAGTCCCGGATGCCCGTTACCAGTGCCTGGTAAATTTCTGCCGTGCATAATTGCGCATCTAATTGCAAAGGATCTAATTCTTCATTGGGAATTTCAACTGCTGGAGTCGATGTAGCTGAACGAAATGTTCCATGCTCGGTCAACTCCACAACTCGAATCGCCTCTTCAAACAAGGGTAACTGTTCAATCAGGTTAGAATCTTTATCCATGATCAGTGAGCCTCCATCAAATACTAGTTCTGTTTGACTGCCTACCGCATTACAGTAAATAACAGGTATCTTATAACGCTGTGTATTCTGTTTTAAAATAGCCTTGCGATCTTCTACGTGTGTATAATCAAAGGGTGAAGCAGAAAGATTCAATAATACATCAGGGTGTTGCCCAATCAATTCATCCATGGGACAGTGTGTGTACAAAGGATTATTACCCAGATTCCAGATATCCTCACAAATAGTAACTGCTAATTTTTTTCCTTTGAAATCAATCAAATGCCAGGAACGAGCCGGTTCAAAATAGCGGTACTCGTCAAATACATCATAGGTAGGCAAACAGGTTTTGTACACCACATCGCGCACTTCCCCTTCATATAAAAAGAAAGCAGCATTAAATAAGTCCTTTCCTTTGGGATCCGGATTTCTATCAGGCGCCCCTACCAATACAGCAATATCTGTGGTATGCACTTTGATTTGATCCAGTGCTGCACGACACTTATCAATAAAATCGTCAAACTCTAAAAAATCACGAGGCGGATACCCGCAAATAGAGAGTTCTGAAAATAAAACCAGATCCGCACCCTTTGAACGCGCCTCGGCTATACCGAGGAGGATCTTTTGGACGTTTGCTGAAAAGTTCCCAATGTGATAATTCTGCTGCGCAACCGCAATCTTCATTTTACAAAAGTAAGCCAATGTTTTGTAGCGTACCTTTACAAAACAATTCCGCTATGCGCAGCTTTATTTTATTGATCGGGGCCGTTTTGACCCTCATTTTTAACGCCTGCAGCCCCTCTGACAAGGGAGCAGACGTAAGCAATATTCCAGTAACCGTTACAATCAATCGTTTTGATCAGGCCTTTTTTGCGTTGGACACCACGCAACCGGCCAAAAGCCTTGCGCAACTTCAATCAAGATACCCCGGATTTTACGCCGATTACATGAACTATATAATTGGTGTAAACGGTAACCCTGCTGACACCTCTACGTTAACAGCTACTACTAGTTTTATCAGCGCCTATCGTTCTATTTACGATTCATTACAACCCCTTTTTGCAAACACGAGTGAACTAGAACAAGAACTTAAAAAAGCCTACCAACACTTGGCTTATTATTTCCCTTCCTACAATCCAGGGAATATCTGGTTCTTCATAGGACCTTTTGATGCTCCTGGTGTGGCAATGGTAAAAGATGGAGTAGCCATTGGACTGCAACAATTTGCCGGGCAAAACTTTTTTGCCTATCAAACACCTGCTATTCAAAATTTATACCCCAATTATCTTTCCCGAAGATTTGCGCCGTCTTATATAGTTCCCAATGTAATTAAGGCCATCGGCGAAGATTTATTCCCAGACAAAAGTGCAGAACGTCCTCTCATTGAACAGATGATTGAAAAAGGAAAGTATTGGTATTTAGCCAAGCTATTACTCCCTGCAACGAGCGACTCATTACTCACCGGGTTTACGCAAACACAACTAGAATGGTGTAATGAAAATGAAGGACAGATTTGGTCGCATCTTATTCGTACCGAAGAATTA
>JBJOGP010000012.1:0-40635 GCA_046048175.1 Bacteroidota bacterium | reverse complement strand
CACTTGCAAATCAATGGCTCGAGAAATACGAACGTGAGAAGGAAAAGCAAAAGAAACCAATACTATCAATAATGAGAAGAAAATAAAGCTTCCGATCACTAAAAAAAACACTCTTTTCATACCACTACATTATTCCCAACGGATTAAACGACTAGTCAAAAAATAAATAGCAATCATCCATATACCCATTACAAAAAACTCAGTCCCGCAATCAAAAAGCGACAAGCCCTCGAATGAAATTTTACGAATCGCGTCATTAAAATGTTTCAAGGGGAGTATTTTACAGATGGCCTGGATCCATTCTGGAAAAACTTCAACCGGAAAAAATGTACCAGAAAGAATCATCTGCGGAAGTGCAAAAAGGTTAATCAGTAAAGGGATATTAGAATCAACTTTTGCTACACTGCTAATCAATAAGCCTGCACCCATTAATAGAAAAAGCATAAAAGTAGTTACCGCTAACAATTCCAAAAAGGTGACAAACCCATTAGACAAGGTAAAGTCCATAGCCCAATGTCCAAATAAGATTAATACAGATACACTGATTAATTGAAAAAACAGTCGGCTTACACCAATCCCAATCAAAATATTGATACGATTAACGGGTGTCGCGAAAAATCTTTTTAATACTAATTGCTCACGCAACCCAAAAAATGTAAATGCAATTCCAAATAATGTTGAAAACAAAATGGAAAAACCAATTTGACCTGGCAAGACAAAATCAATAGGCTTATAGGGACGAACCTGCTCAATTACAGGTGGAAGTAATACCACTGTTCGGCTGGAGAGAGGGATAGCAGCTTCTTGTTGCTGAAGTATTATATAATTTAATTGCTGCAAAAAAGACCCATAGGTATTGGCACTCGCCGAGGTAGACTTAAATTGAATCGCGATTGACGCAGATGAAGGATCGCTGCTTTGACGACGAATGGATAAAATACCCGTTATTTTTCCACGAATTAACTCTTTACGCAACTGAGTAGCATCATCTATGTGGATGACGCGAACAAACGGGCTCTCCACGATCGATTTATAAATTGGATGCGTTGTATCACTCCCCTTTTCAATTACTACTTGAAAAACAGTTGCTTTATCCCCTCGAAACGCCCCAAAAATCAAAACAAATAATATGGGAAATGCTACGCTAAACACCAGCGCACTTGGGTTAGAAAAAATGGCACGAAAACTAGCCTTGACTAACGCGAGTAATGCTGTTTTTTGACTGTAGGGTGTTACTTGCTGTTTAAACATGCTTACAAATGTATCTTAAAATTCAAGAAATTTGAATCACTTGAAAGTCATCTAACTACCCTTTGTATATTGCAGCTCTTGATGCGTTATCAATTTATTACCATAGAAGGAAATATCGGAGCTGGCAAAACCACACTCGCACAGTTATTAAGTCGCCATTTCAAAGCCAGGCTTATCTTGGAGGAGTTTGCAGACAACCCCTTTTTACCCAAGTTTTACGAACACCCCGAACAATACGCTTTTCCTGTTGAATTATTTTTTATGGCCGAGCGTTTCAAACAGCTCAAAGAGCTATTGCAACAACAGGATCTTTTTCAACAAACAACTATCTCAGATTATTTATTTACAAAATGTCTGCTGTTTGCCAAGGTAACCTTACCAACCGATGAGTTTCGGCTTTATCAACGATTATTTGATATCATTCATCAGCAATTGATCCAGCCAGATCTACTCGTCTATTTGCATGCACCAGTAGATAGACTACAAGCAAATATCAAAACAAGAAACCGATCGTACGAACAAAGTATATCCGACGACTATCTGGAAAGAATTCAAGAAACCTATACACAATATCTAAAGCAACAATCCTTACGAACCCTATTTGTAGATGTTACTTCAGCAGATTTTCTAAACAATGATTCACATCTTCAAACGCTTATCGATGCATTAGATAAAGATTATACCGAGGGAATACACTACATTCATCTACCATGAAAATCCGACTTTCCATACCCGGTCTCACACATCAAATCATCAATCAAGAGTTTACTACCTACATTATTGCTCGCGTGTTATTCATTGCAGGATTGCGTATGACTCCTGTATTACTTGGATGGCGATTATATGAATTAACTGGAAGTAAACTAGCATTGGGAATGCTGGGTTTATCTGAAGTTATACCTGCCATTGGATTGGCGCTACCAGCGGGAGTTCGTGTGGACCGTAGTGATAAACGAAAACTGTTATCGATATGCATGGGGCTTTATCTACTGCTAATGCTGGGACTTTGTTTGGTGACCTCATTTTGGTTTACCAGCCAATTTTCTAATAAAATAGCGGAGTGGGCAATTTATATTTTAATGGCTGGCACCGGTGCAGTTCGAGCATACTCTGGTCCTGCCTTTAATGCGTTCTTAGCTCAACTTGTGCCCAATGACAGCTTAGTGAAAGCGGCATCCATTAATAGTATGGTTTGGTTAGTAGCCGCAGTGATTGGTCCTGCTTTTGCAGGACTTTTAATGGGGTATACCAATATCACGATCTCATTTATTCCTGTAATTCTATTGCCCACACTGGCACTATTGCTTTTTCAACGCATCAGCTCCAAACCTGTTAGCTGGCAAGGCAATTCAAAAACCTGGGAGGGCGTAAAAGAAGGATTACATTTTGTTTGGAATCAAAAAGCGCTATTGAGTGCGATGAGCTTAGACATGTTTGCCATTTTATTTGGTGGAGCAGTAGCCCTATTACCTGCTTTTGCTAATGATATTTTACATGTTGGACCTCAGGGACTAGGTTGGTTGGTTGCAGCTACGTATCTCGGTAATTTTATGGCGTTGGCTTGGTTCACCCGATTTCCTCTAAAACGCAAGCAAGGAAGAACACTCATTTTTGTAGTGGGTGGATTCGGCTTTTGTATTTTGATTTTTGCAATTTCACAATCCTTCTGGCTCAGTTTTATTGCGTTGCTGGTATCTGGCCTTTTTGATGGGGTCAGTATGATTATCAGAGGAACAGTGGTACAGATTTTTGTTCCCGATGAAATGAGAGGAAGAGTATCAGCCGTCAATTCAATGTTCATTAACTCTTCTAATGAGCTAGGTCAATTTGAGAGCGGCGTTGCGGCTACTGCCATGGGAATGGTACCCTCAGTGATTTTTGGAGGAATAATGACTTTGTCTATTTCCATTTTTACATGGATCAAGAGCCCTACCCTTCGAAAATTTGAATATTAACGCTGAGGAATTTCCTGTATTAATCGTTCAAGGGTATAATACGTAATGGGGCAGAAACTACTGTTTTTGATAGTAAGCGGTGCCCGTTTAATCAACACATCTTCGTCGGTATACGGAAAACGGCGACAATCGGAAGGACGGTCTTCGTAAATGGAGCAAAAATTATCTGAACCCAAAAACGGGCAAGGCGCCTTTTGCAAAACAAAATCACCATCTTCATCTTCCTTGAGATAAGTTTCAATAAATACCCCTTCACGCAACCCGAGTAATTTACTGATACGCTTAATATCGGGGGTTTTGAAACGAGGGGAGTAATTTTTACAACAATTGGCACAACTTAGGCAATCAACCTTGTTGAAAGCCTCCTCATGAATATCCTGCTGGCGGCTCAACACTTCATTTTTTGAGACCCGTTGCAAGAATTGCTTGTACAACTTTTGCCTTTCGCGAGATTTCTTTTCCCAGTTTACCAACAATGGATTTTCCATAGGACAAAGAAAGCAAGTTACCCGTAATTTTGCGGACAAATCGAACCTTTTATAATCATGGATATTTTACAGCAACAAGCGAGCGAGTTCTACAACCGACACATTGGATCGGTAGCCCACACAAAAAAAATGTTAGAGACGATTGGTGAAAAAGAATTAAGTGATTTGATTAATAAAACTGTGCCTGCTTCCATCCAAATGAATAGACCCCTGGATGTACCAGGTGCCTTGACAGAACAACAATATCTTTCACACATCCGATCTCTTGGTCAAGAAAACCAACTTTGGAAAACATACATCGGACAGGGTTATTACAACACAATCACACCATCGGTGATTCTGCGTAACATTTTTGAAAACCCAGGATGGTATACCCAATACACTCCCTACCAGGCTGAAATTGCACAAGGAAGACTGGAGAGCTTGTTGAATTTTCAAACCATGGTTAGCGACCTCACAGGCCTACCTATTGCAAATGCTTCTTTGCTGGATGAAGCAACAGCAGCCTCAGAGGCGATGACCATGTTTTTTAATGCGCTCAACAAACAAGACCATATTGAGCGACCTCGCTTTTTTGTTGATCAAGAAGTTTTTCCACAAACAAAAGATTTACTCCGTACGCGCGCCTTGCCCATACAAATTGAATTAGTGGAAGGTGATTATAAAAATGCATCGATAGACAACACCTTTTTTGGCGCCATTTTACAATATCCAAACAATAAAGGATCAATTGAAGATTATCGTCAATTCATAGAGACTATGCACAATAGTGGCGGATATGTAGTGATGGCTACAGATCTGCTTGCATTAACCTTGTTGACTCCTCCAGGTGAGTTGGGAGCAGACGCTGCAGTAGGTTCTGCCCAACGTTTTGGCGTTCCTATTGGATTTGGAGGTCCCCATGCGGCCTTCTTCTCTACAAAGGATGAATTCAAAAGAAGTATTCCAGGTCGTATTATTGGAATCAGTATAGATGCAAAGGGAAAGCGTGCGCTTCGAATGGCATTGCAAACCCGTGAACAGCATATTAAAAGGGAGAAAGCAACCTCTAATATTTGTACAGCGCAGGCATTGCTTGCCAATATTGCGGCAATGTATGCAGTATATCACGGACCGGATGGATTGAAAAAAATTGCACAGCGCGTTCATCAATTGACACAAATTATTGCTACTGCTTTGCAAGAGAGAGGCTACAAACTAAGTTCGAATCATTTCTTTGACACGTTGGTGATAGAGACCGATCGTCTAGAAGAAATTCGTAAAAAAGCAATTCAACATAAGATCAATTTCCGTTATATCAGCACAACACAAATTGGACTCTCCATTGACGAAACCACAGAGGTTAATGATTTGTATGAACTGATCAATTGCTTTGAAAACGATAAAGATCCTGTTTCTTTCACCCTAGATAAAGAGGAAATCAAACTAAACTGGCCCAGCGCTTTGCAACGAACATCGGGTTTTCTGAATCAGTCTGTATTTAATACCTGCCGTAGCGAGAGTCAGATGATGCGTTACATCAAGCAACTAGAAAACAAAGATCTTTCGCTGAACACCTCTATGATTTCTTTGGGTAGCTGCACCATGAAATTGAATGCAGCAACAGAAATGATGCCGCTTAGCTGGCCTGAATGGAATAGCATTCACCCATATGTACCTGCAGCACAAGCAGGCGGGTATCACAAAATGATGCAAGAGTTAAGCAGCTATCTCTGTGATATCACCGCATTTGATGCTTGTAGTTTGCAACCCAATAGTGGTGCCCAAGGTGAGTATGCAGGACTTTTAACCATCAGAGCTTACCACCAAGCGCAGGGTAATCCTCATCGAAATGTAATGCTGATTCCTATTTCTGCACATGGTACAAATCCTGCCTCTGCAGTGATGGCAGGAATGAAAGTTGTTGTGGTGAAGGCCTTAGAAAATGGCTACGTAGACCTAGATGATTTACGCCAAAAAGCAATTGCATATTCTAATGAATTAGCCGGTATAATGATCACATATCCAAGCACATACGGCGTTTATGAAGAGACTGTTAAAGAGATTACAGGTATTGTACATGAACACGGCGGACAGGTTTATATGGATGGAGCCAATATGAATGCGCAGGTAGGATTAACTGCACCAGGTCTCATCGGGGCAGATGTATGCCATCTTAATCTCCATAAAACATTTGCCATTCCACATGGTGGCGGTGGCCCTGGCATGGGACCTATCTGTGTGAAAGCCCACTTGAAACCCTACTTGCCCGGACATGTCAATGAGGGAACCACTGATGCAGTATCAGCAGCCCCTTATGGCTCTGCGATGATTCTATTGATTTCATATGCTTATATCCGCATGTTAGGCGCCAACGGACTCAAAGCAGCTACCGAGTATGCTATTTTAAATGCGAATTACATGCGAGCAAGACTCTCGGGACATTATGATATCCTTTATACAAATCATACTGGCCAATGTGCACATGAGTTTATAGTTGACCTGCGACCTTTCAAAAAATCAGCTGAGATCGAAGCAGAGGATGTTGCAAAACGTTTGATGGACTACGGATTTCACGCCCCCACAATGAGTTTTCCGGTAGCAGGTACCATTATGATTGAGCCAACAGAGAGTGAGGACAAAGCTGAATTAGACCGGTTTTGTGATGCACTCATTGCCATTCGTAATGAAATACGTGCCATCGAAGAAGGAAAAGCTGACAAGAAAGACAATCTGCTCAAAAATGCACCACACACCCAGCTTACGGTAATGGCTGAAGAATGGCCGCATGCATATAGTCGGATGGAAGCAGCATTCCCATTGTATTACGTGACAACGAATAAATTTTGGCCTTCTGTATCAAGAGTAAACAATACACATGGTGACAGAAATTTAATCTGTACCTGTGAACCTGTAGAAAGCTATATGGAAGAAAAAGCTTAGGCTTTTTTGTATCGCTGCTCAATCACATCCCAATTAACCAGAGCCCACCATGCTTTGATATAATCTGGGCGGCGATTCTGGTATTTCAAATAATAGGCGTGTTCCCACACATCTAACCCCAATAAGGGCACCCCTTTACATTCACTAACATCCATTAATGGGTTGTCTTGATTGGGTGTAGAGCAAACTTTTAATTTTCCATCAGGAGTTTTGACAAGCCAAGCCCACCCGCTACCAAATCTATTGCGAGCAGCTTCTTCAAACTGACTTTTAAAATTTTCAATAGATCCAAAATGAGTTTGCAATGCACTGGAGAGTTCCCCCTTTGGCGCATTGTCTGATTTTGGCGCAAGCAGACTCTTCCAGAAAAATTCATGGTTATAATGGCCGCCAGCATTATTTCGCATCTTTACGGAGTAAGAAGAAATTGAAGCCAATAAACTAGTAAGTGGAAGAACTGCCGTATTCACTTTTTCCGCTATACATGCATCAGAGAGATTTTTAGTGTAGCCTGCCGCATGTTTGGTGTAATGGATTTCCATTGTTAACGCATCAATTGATGGTTCTAAAGCAGTATAGGCATAGGGAAGCGGTTGCTGCAAATAAGAAATTTCCTCAGCGGCACTTAAATACCCCGAAAAACCTGCTACTACTCCATTAGCTTTAAGATCTGTGAATGCACCCACCAAGCCTAACACGCTTGCACTTTTAATAAACTTTCTCCTATCCGTTTTCATTATCATCAATTTATTGCAAGTTACTTTTTAAATTTGTTGATGCGTATACCCGTGATCATTGTCATTTATGTGATGAGTTTCTTATCTAATTGTCTTGCACAAAAGACAGGGCGTATGGATACAGATCGCCCGGATCAAACAGAATCTCCCTCTATCACTCGAAGAGGCTATTTACAAGCGGAGATCGGATTTAACAATGAAAAATATAGTTCTGAACGAATATGGGTACATCCTACTGCGCTTTGGAAGTTAGGTATTAGTTCAGGCTTTGAATTTCGGTTAATAACAGAATCCAGCACTATTGAAAAAGGAGCGCAATCTATCTCTGGCCTCTCGCCAATTCAACTGGGTGGTAAAATTGCAATTTGTGAAGAGAAAGGGTTAATCCCAAAAACATCATTGATTTTTCACACAGGTATTCCGGCGCTTTCGACAAAAAATTACAGAACACCTCAATTAGCCCCCAATTTTAGATTTACCATGCAGCACACACTTACTGAAAACATAGGGATTGGCTACAATCTTGGAGGCGAGTGGAATGGAGAAGGAGGTTCGCCAGAATGGATTTACACACTTGCTCCGGGAATGAACATTGGAAAGAGATGGTATGCCTACGCAGAAATTTTTGGTAGCATACGACCTAATCAAACCCCTCTTCATGGAATAGACGGGGGTATTGCTTATTATTTTACCGATGATATTAAAATAGATTTTTCTGGCGGAAAAGGTCTTAATGGAGAATCTATAACCAATTATGTAGCAATCGGACTATCATTCCGATTCAAGATGTTGAAAAACTGATTACTTTTTTTTGAGTGCCCCTAAAAAGGTAGTCTCTACGCTTAGTAGCCAATATCGACGCATCATTCTTTCCATATCAGAGCCAAGCTGAACGCGATAACCAAGATTAAGCTTTGTCTGACTTGAAAAAATAAGTTGCAAAGCCGGTGCAATATCAACATAGTATCGATTCTGATCCAATAGACGCTGCGATAGTAACTCAAGATAAACATTTACATTAGTTTGCTTATAGCTGGTATAGGTTCGTGGTAACAATAGATACCCAGCAGAAATAACCGATTGAAGAGATTGAAATGGGTGTATCCCTCCATGTACTTCCTTGTTCCAACGATAGGTATCCAGCACCTGTGTATGACTGACTGTTGCAGATAAAGCAAGCTTGTGCCATAGTTGCGTAAGAATAAGTCCAGCCTCGACTCCTGACCTATCTCCCCCTAAATTTATTTCATCAAAATGAAAGAGAGAGATGGTTTTGGCAGCTTCAAAAAAACCTGCCAATCTAAAATGTCGATGAACCGCATCAGAAGAATAAAAACGATACTTGATATTAAAATGGGCAGACTCCAATTTGGGGTTATAGGTATACATATTTGAGAAAGTACTACCTATTCGAAGGGTCATATTTTTAGAAAGTCCCATAAATACTTGAGGAGACACTCGATAAGAGAGTCTATCAAAAATTTCATTTTTTCTAGCAAAATGATTTTTAAGTTTTATACTTAATGCATGCGAAGGCAAAGAGGAAGCTGGCTCTGCAAATACATAGAGTTCCTGCGCGGGGATAGACGCAGAAATGGCAAACGTAACTATGAGAAAGAACAATTGACGCATCTAGCTAGATTTACCGAATTAATTCACTAACCAGCTTTTCAAGTTCTACCTCCACCAAATCTCTCCCAACTACAGTTCCTTCTTGATCAATCAAAAATGTAGCAGGAATTTTATTTACAGCCCAATCGGTTGTCACCGAAGAATACCACCCGCGAGCTTCTCGTAGTTGCACCCACGCCAACCGATCTTTTTTCACCGCTTCTAACCAAGGTTTTCGATTTTCATCCAGCGAAATACTAATAACTACAACGCCCTTTTCTTTTAATCGAGGGTAAATTTTTACCAAATTTTTATTGGCCACTCTGCATGGCGCACACCAAGATGCCCAAAAGTCTAGCAACACTACCTTACCTCTGTAGGAAGAGAGCGATACACTATCTCCAGCAGGGGTAGGCAGCCTAAAATCACTTGCAGGAATTTGCAAATGCGGTTGAGCAATGACACGAAACTGAACCAGCAATAATAAAATAAAGAGAAGACGCATAGAATTATTTTATAGTTAGCACATGAAACAAGCGATACCTTTTACGCGGACTGAACGAATCTTGACTAAAGAATCCTGTTGATAGTGAGGTTTGCTTATACTGAGATAAATACATCTTGTACGCTTTATCGGTCACAAAGCCTTTGTCTATCACAGATAATGTAAAAGTAGCCTTGTCTTTTACTGCTAAAGGTGACAAAAAACAGTACCAATTCTCACCCCATTTATAGGGAACAGAGGAGGTTGGCAACCTTTCACCCCATTGTCCCTCTACTAACAATTCGCCAACAGAAAAACCAGCTTGTTCAACAGCCGCTTTTAAGGCATCTAGATTTTGTGATTCTCCATCTCTAAATTGAAGTGAAAAAACAGATGACTGAATATCAGCTTCTACGTTAACTACAAATGGTAATTTTTGCAAAGACTCTCGAATCGCTTTGCTACATAAAGCACAGGTCAAGCCGGTAGCTTGTAACCGAGCTGACTGAAATTGCGCAAAGGAAAACTGTTGCTCCCCTACCAGGAAGAGCAACAGCAGTAAAAATTTAGCACGCATACAACTTAAGACTTCTTGCAATTTTCGTAGTAACCCTCACTTTTAGCTTTTGCCATGCCACAAGTATCACAACTGTCTTTATGAGAGGTAAGAAGTGAGACACTGTCTACCCGGCCCATACAATAATGGATATTAATTTGCCATCCGGTGACAGCAAAAAAATACACAAGGGCTACTAGGGTAAAAACTAGTTTCTTCATCGAGTGTAAAATTATAGCAAAAAAAGGCTCCCCTAGTTAACAAAGCGCCAAAAGATGCCAATACGCATATGCAGACCATTTAGAGCATAACCAGGAGTCACCAGGTTGTTACGGGTAAAACCAAAACCATCTAAATTCCGAGCAGTATTTAGGTTGTCAAAACGAATAAATGCAGTAAAAGGACGTATTCGGAAATTGGCATAAAAAGAAATATCTGGAAGCGGGTTCTTAATGGTCACGCTATCCTGAAAAAAGAACTGCCCTAACACAGGAGAATAATTATCAGCTTTGTAAGGTGGCCTGTAACGTATTTCTAACCCAGTTGCCAAATTCAAATTTTTAAAACCCAGATTACCCTCATATGCAATTCTGTTTCGCAAATAAAACGGTATAGTATTTACCTGCGCAGCACCTATGCGTTGTTGCCAATAGAACTCCGCATGCCACTTCCATTTTTTTCCAAGAGAAAAAGTCTTTAATGCCGCTAATTGCACCATCGTAAACAATGAACTCTCTTGCTGGGGTTCATAAAAATTTGTGAGATAAGTATAATTAGTAAGTAAGTAATAAGAGCCCGTCAACGTCGCACCCAAAGAGGGCAAATCCAAAGAAGTAGCAAAAGTGGTATTGTTCTCCTTTTTCAAGTCAAGACTTCTTGTACTCAAATAAAAACTACTTCTGGCATCAAAAACGAAAGAGGGCGCTCTATTTACATTACTTCCAAAGAGTGTAATACTATTATTCTTTTTTCCAAATGATCGTTGTAATCGTGCAGAGGCTAAATAATCCCCAGCATTAAATCCAGCTAAATATAATATTCCATCTAGTGAGAGATCCCATTTTTTATTCTTGGTGATATTACGGTACACAAACTGCCCTCTGGAATTAAAAAAGGAACGAGATGCAGTAGCAGTAGTGCCATTAATAATTTCCAATGCCACACCGGCTTTAATGTACTGCCTCAGATTTTTTGCATCTGGAAATTGATAAATAGAAAACTCATTGGTAAAACGACGCCACTTGTCACGTAAGTCAATTGTATCTCTCGCACCGATAACGCGGTCATAAACTGTTTTATAGTAATCGATACTTGGAATTTTATCAATAAAAGCATACTGCTCCCTGTCAAACCGTAACTGATGTTCTAATCGAACCCGTGGAAAGAAAAGAGGAATCACAGTAGAATCTGTCACAAGAGAATCTTTTCGTCCCAAGTCATATTGATTACGCCACAAGAAAACGGAATGACGAATTTGTGTTCCTGTTTTTATTTTGGTGCTGAAAAAATTTGAGCTAAAGTTATCTGCACCGCCCAAATACACAGGAATATTAAACCGATCCTGGAAAATAGGGTCGTCTAATATTTGAGTTGTATCTACTATTCCGCCATTTTCTTCAGCTTGTAACTTATTGGATAGTGAGATAACCCAAGTGTGATAGCGAAGATTTTGGGATTGGTAACGAGAGGAGAATGCAAAATTGTTATGATTACTTCGCTGGTGTTGAAAAATGCCTGGAGAATTGACCATGCGATAGTGAAAGAAAAAATTCCATCGTGGGTTAATATTCTGTGTATGCTGCAATCCAATAATTTGCTCCACTCTAGACCCCAACGAATATTGAAGCTCTGTGTAAGGACGCGTTGTTTGAAAAAAGGGAATCTCGTCAATCGTCCATTTATAACTATCGTAAGCATGGAAGCCTGCATCAAAACCAGGTAACATCGTAGGTGCGAAAAGCAGTGATCGAGTTGCACCTCCCAAATTACCTAAATTGAGCGTAGTTGATTTTAGTGGAAAACGTTTTGTAAAATCGTCAACGGTGGAGTCCAATAAAAAAGAAATAGGCTGGTTGAGATACCTGTAAGATATCGTTATTGAATCCTCCATCTTATCCCGCCGCTTCAAACTATCTTTTGTAGTAGCCCCCGAATTCATTCCTCGCATCATCCCTCCACCCATACCGCCCATTTGGCCTAATTGATCCAACGATCTTGTTCTACCCCCTTGGTTACGAATAACGGGCAGCTCCTGGGCCTGTGTGTTAGCCACCAATGTGAAAACCAGTAACAAAATGATATGGATGCGGGTAGCAGTCAAGGTAGGTACAAAAATAACTGCAAGTTTTCAAAGCAACCGTTAAAATGCGGCTATCCATCACTTGTATTTTGCCCTATCTTCGCGGAAATTTTTCACCTATGAACCTGCATGAATACCAGGCTAAAGAACTCCTAAAAAAATATAATGTTCCTGTTCAGGAAGGAATCGCTTGTGCCTCTTTGCAAGAAGCGGAAGAAGCTTACCGTAACATTCAATCAAAGTTTGGGAGCAAATTTGCAGTTGTAAAAGCTCAAATTCATGCCGGTGGTCGCGGTAAAGGAACCATCAAAGAGACGGGCATCAATGGGGTGAAAGTTGGAAAAAGTCAAGAGGAAATTGCAGACTTTGCGCAAAAAATTTTAGGAGGCACCCTAGTTACCTTACAAACGGGCGCAGCAGGCAAAGTTGTAAACAAAGTGCTAGTGGCACAGGATATGTATTACGATGGCCCCACAGACCGCAAAGAGTTTTATTTATCCATTCTACTAGATCGCTCTAAAGGACAGAATGTAATCATGTATAGCACCGAGGGCGGGATGAACATTGAGGAAGTAGCACATAACACCCCTGATAAAATCTTTAAAGAGTGGGTACATCCTTCGGGTGGGCTACAAGGATTCCAGGCAAGAAAAATTGCATTCAACTTAGGACTAAGCGGGGATGCTTTTAAAAACTGTGTAAAATTCGTTACCAATCTATATAATGCTTACGTAGGATTAGATTGCTCAATGCTAGAAATCAATCCTCTTTTTAAAGCTGCCGACGACAAGATCGTTGCGGTTGATTGCAAAATGAATTTGGATGACAATGCATTGATGCGCCATCCTGATCTTGCTGCATTGCGCGACGTAACTGAGGAAGACCCTACAGAAGTAGAAGCGGGACAATTCAACTTGAATTTTGTGAAGTTGGATGGAAACGTAGGATGTATGGTGAACGGTGCAGGACTGGCCATGGCCACTATGGATATGATTAAATTAAGTGGGGGCGAACCTGCAAACTTCCTAGACGTAGGTGGTACTGCCAATGCACAAACAGTGGAAGCGGGTTTTAAAATCATTTTAAAAGACCCAGCAGTAAAAGCAATCCTCATCAATATTTTTGGCGGAATTGTTCGTTGTGATCGTGTTGCACAAGGGGTGATTGACGCGTACAAAAATTTAGGCAACATCAATATCCCCATCATTGTACGTTTACAAGGAACCAATGCAGTGGAGGCTAAAAAATTGATTGACGAGAGCGGACTCAAAGTACAATCAGCCATTCTGCTGAGCGAAGCAGCCGAATTGGTAAAAAAGGCAGTAGCTTAAGCAAGTTCAGCGTCTGCAACCAACTCAACTTCATGCACCGGTGAAAACAGGTAAAAATTACCTGTAGCTACTTCTTTACACTTGTACCGTTTGCGTAGTAATGACTCACGCCTAAATATGCGTCCGTCTTTTATTCTAAAGCAATAGCCGGCGGGCACTTCCTCTACAAAACAAGTTTTTTTGGCTGGATCATCATAACGCCTGAGCACACGCAATAGTCCATCCTCTGCACAACTAGTAGCGGCTGGATTATGTTGCATTTGCTCTATTTCAGCTCTAAGATCAGCAGGCACTAATTCCTTTTGCAAGAACGATTGCAACAATTGCCCATATACAAATTTCCATTCTTTGCCATGTGCCTGTACGCGATGCCCGTACTTTTCAAAAGTCACAAGGTGTGCTAATTCATGAAGCAGCGTCAATAAAAAAGCATACTGATTTAAATTACCATTCACACTTATTTGATGAGGCTGACCTGCGCGGTGTTTATAGTCGCCCAAAAGTGTTTTTCGCTCTCGAGTAATGGTTAAGTGAACCCGATACGTCTGCAATAATGAATGAACCAACTCGTGCGTACCTAGCGGAAGAAAATTCGTCAAAAAATCAAGGGGTACTTCTTTTTTCGGCATCAGACCTGTTATTGAGTTGTTTTAACAACAACCGTACTTCCATAGTTGTATACAAGATATAAAACAGTGCAGCCAAATATAAGGCAGGCAGATTGACCATTTTTCGTTGGAGAAAAATATAAACAAAAGCCGCTAAAGCAATTACAAAAAACTTGATCATAAAGCTGATCATAATGGCCCGCACAGAAGCTTGAGGATTAGGATTAGCAAAACTCTTTTGTGTAATCAGATAAGAAACCATAGTGAGAAGCCAGATCAATACATGTGCTCCCTTGGCAACATTTAAATCCACCTGGTGAGCTATTAGCCATGAATGGGCTGCTTTAAAAACAGTCCAAATGATAAAATACAGCACCAAAAAAGGAAAGAGTGAAGTATTTCTTTTTTTCATGCCTTCTTATTTTGATGAACCCGTTTCTTTAAAGAGTTTATAAAACAACGCCCCTAATACAAGGATAGGAAACAAGATGGTTAGCAATGGAAAAAAGCCCGTCCATCGGTCCAATTTAATTCCTGCAAAAACGGATAAAGAGAGATACACCAGCAACTGGGAAGCCAGGCCAGCATATCGCATCCATTCTTTTTTAGAATCAGCGGACGAGGGCCTGTGGCTGTTGCTCATCTTTATTCATCTCTACCACATTCGCTCCCATGTGACATTGACCGTTGAACGTAGCAGAAGGTTCAACCTGTAATTTACCAGCATAAATATTACCAGAAACAACGCACTCACCACGTAACTGTAATAACTCGGTAGCGCGAATATTACCATTTACTTTTCCAGTTACATCGGCTTGATTTCCGGCAATATCACCCTCTACTACACCTGTACTTCCAATGATAATTTTTGCAGAAGTTTTTACATTACCCAAAACAGTTCCATCAATTCGCAGATCTCCATTGCTACTGATATCACCTTTGAGTGTAGTACCGGCACTGATCAATGTTGCTGCATTGCCGGATTGCGGATAAGAAGTTTGCATGTCGGTTTTGGATTTAGTTGTAAACATAGAATTAAATTAAGTTCAGTCGCTTGTTACTTCGGTTGCAGGCATTTCAATGGGAATGGTATCTAACACCACATTGTTGTCGCCAGAAAGTGTTTTTTTAAGACCTAAAATATACTGATTTTTCAAGGCATCTTCACGAGCTACTGAATCAACTCTGTACTGCAATCTCTTTAAGGCCATCACAGAAGCATAATCAGAGCCCGCCCCCGGAATGTAATATTTCAAGGGAGTGAAGATGATTAAAGCAGTTGTCAGCCCTACCAATACCACAAAAATCATACTGAATACGGTGTAAACGCTTAAACGTGATAGCCGGAAGGTAACCACTTCCTCGTAGGTATCGTCATTCATAATAACCAAACGGTACCGATTGCGAAGACGCTTTAATCCAGAAGGTAGCTCCAGTTTTGCCATTTTTTACTTGGATTGGATAAAGGTAAGGAGACCACCGCCCCAAAAGCATTGATTTCCATTGAAAATACTCACAAAAAATTAAGGTTTGATACACTATTTAATTTGAAAATCAGTTATTAAGAAATTAGATTGCGTCCCTATGCGAAAGGTCTTTGCACCCCTCTTACGAAGTTTGATTATGCTGGCCCTTTATATAAAAGGTCCCGCCAGCGCCCAAATGGGGTTTAAGATCGATTTGCCCAAACCAGAAGAATATGAGGAAAGGGTACTTCGTTCAGAAAAAACCAAAGAGGGAAAACTACGATTACCTGGAAGGGTTGTACAAAATACGGTTACTCACTTCAACTATACCTACAATGCAACCCGAAAACTAAATAGCGTGTTGCAAAAAGCAAAAGAGGTGCATCGGGATGATTATGCGACTCTACTACCCTTTTATAACTATAGCTTATCAGTTACGCGAAAAGACTCATTAGAGCTGGACAGTGTTATTCAAAAAGCATCCTCAGGCATTGCCCTACACGACCTTCGCAATGATTGGACCGACGATCTCTACTTATTATGGGGAATCGCCTATCACCTGCAGGAAAAATTTGATTCGGCACATCTGTTGTTTCAATTCATCAATTACTACTACGCGCCTCGTGAAAAAGATGGTTATTTCAAAACAATTGGAAGCGCAAGAGATGGAAACAAGGCAACTAGTATCGCTTCTACAGAGAAAAAAGGAGTTCTAGCGGGGGATCCTGTTAAACGAAATGACGCACTAATCTGGGAAATCAGAAATTATTTGGCACAAGACCAGTTTGCGCAGGCCGCTGGCTTACTGCAAGCATTACGAGTAGATGCCACTTTTCCGGCGCGACTGCGTACGGATTTAAACGAAGTCATTGCACTTTCTTTTTACAAACAACAAAAATGGGATAGCGCTGCATTTTACTTAGCGAAAATGATTAGTGGTATTTCCAATACCAATGAAAAAGCCCGTTTGGAGTATTTAACGGGTCAGCTCTATGAGCTGGCAGGAAATTATGGAGCCGCTAAACTGTTTTATACAAAAGCAATTCCCCACTCTACAGATTTGATTTTAGAGATCCAATCACGCATTGCAGCAATTCGAGTAGATCGAAGTTCAAGCGGAGAAAATAACCAGACCAATATTGCCAACTTGTTGAACATGGCAGAAAAAGAAAAATATTCTGCCTATCGTGATATCATTTTATATGCAGCCGCTCAAATGGATCTAGCGATTGGCAATAAAGAAAGAGCAGCGGAGTCTTTACTAGCCAGCACCACAGGAACAACCAACAGCACATTACAACGAAATAAAGCGTTTTTACAGCTTGCAGAACTTTCGTATTCACTGGGCGCATACGCATTAGCACATCAATACTATGACAGTTTAAAGTCTACAGATAGTCTTTCTCTAGATCCAGCGACCATTGCGTCCAGAAAAGACGCACTCAAAAAATTGGTGAGCCCAATGAGCGTAATTTATAGACAGGATAGTTTACTGCGAATTGCAGGCTTACCAGAGGAGGAAAGAAAAGAGTTTGTACGTAAACTCGTTAAACAACTGCGCAAGCAAGCGGGGCTTCAAGATGACCCACAACTTTCAGCCGTAGTCAAGACAAACCCCTCACCTGTTGTCAATTCACTTTTTGGGAATGAGAGCGAAAAAGGAGAATGGTACTTTTATAATGCATCAAGCCGAACACGTGGACAAGCATCATTTGTTGCACGTTGGGGAAATCGTCCAAACGTAGATAACTGGAGACGTTCTGCTAGCATTCAATCAAACTTAGCCAATCTACAAATGGGCACGAAGGATTCTGCCAGTAGTAAAGTAGACCAAACTAATCAGGGAGTTGACTTTGATCTCTTATATACGGGGATTCCGCTTAGTGAAGAAAAGAAAAAAATAGCTACTGATTCATTGGCAAATGCCCTGTTGGAAACAGGTAGAATTTTGATACAAGAAATTGAGGACTGCTCTTCCGGCACAGCTCTACTAAAAAGATTACTGGACAACTACACAAAATTTGAAAAGTCAGACGAAGCCCTATTCTATCTATACGGATGCGCTACAAAATCCAATAATCCATTGGAAGCAAAAAGGTTAGTAAAAAAATTACAAGAAGAATTTCCCAATAGCCCCTACACAAAGCTGCTTACAAGCACAGGCCAAAAAGATCTCAAAAAATATAACCCATTCGGTGATAGTATTTACACTGTCATTTATAGCAGTTTTGTTGCAGGAGACTATCAAAGAGCCTTTACACTAAAAAAAGAAGCAGATAAAATATTTGGAGATAGTCTGTGGACACCGCAACTCCTTTTCATAGAATCAGCTTATCACGTTCAGAATAGAAATGATAGCACTGCCATTCGTTTATTACGTGAGTTGCAAATTCGATTCTCCGACTCTCCCCTTTTTGAAAGAGCTGCCTTTTTATTAGAAGCAATAGCAAAAAGAAAACAATTAGAACAAAAAGACACCACAGCGACTGCACCCACACCTCTATCAGCAAAAGCGCCTCCAACCAATCCGTCTGCAAACGCTGAGGTAAAACCAGATTCTACACAAACCAGCAGCCCCTACAAACACCTGGAAGCAAATCAGCACTGGATCATTTTTGCGATGGAGAATACCGAACCTGTATTAGCAGCAGAAGCCATGCGAGCTATTGAACGATATAACCGAGAAACTTTTTACAATAGGTCATTTACCACACAACTTGTCAATTTAGATACCCGCTACAGACTAATTGCGATTGGATCTTTTGGAAATTTCAGGGAAGCTTTAGCCTATATAGAACGCGTAAAGCCAAAAACCGCCACAGAACTAGTTCCTTGGATGAGCCCCGGCAAAAACGAATGGCTGCCCATCTCCACTGAAAATTTTTCGATTTTAAAAGAACGAAAAGAGTTGGGAGACTACCGTAGTTTCATTAACACCAAGAGACCCTAACTTAGCATCATGAAACCATCGGTACGCTTCTTTTGGAAGTTTTTTGTCTGGGGACTCCTCGCCTTTCTTTTACTGATACTCCTTGCCAATTTTGGTTTGTTTGGTAAGATGCCTTCGCTATATGAGTTACAAAATCCTTCCATTTTACAAGCCTCTGAGGTTTATGCACTGGATGGAACTCTCATGGGCAAATATTACACAGAGCGAGGCAATCGAAGTAATGTAAAGTACAGAGACCTTTCCCGACACGCCATTGATGCCTTAGTGGCTACCGAAGATGAGCGCTTCTATAGTCATAGCGGAATTGATTTTAAATCCACCCTACGCGCACTGGTAACATTGGGCTCAGAAGGAGGAGGAAGCACAATTACTCAACAATTAGCAAAGGCTTTGCTAGCGCAAGGAAGTCGCAACAAAGCATGGCGCGTAATTGAGAAATTAAAAGAATGGATAATTGCCGTTAAACTGGAAAAGAATTTTACCAAAGAGGAAATCATTACACTCTATCTCAATGCCGTTCCTTTTGGAAATAACATTTATGGTATTCGTAATGCAAGTCGTACTTTTTTTCAGAAAGAACCTGATCGTTTGAATATCGAAGAAGCTGCGCTGCTAATAGGGATGTTAAAAGGAAATAGCATTTACAATCCGGTTCGAAATCCAAAAGCTGCATTAGACAGAAGAAATGTAGTGATTGGACAAATGGAAGTCAATAATAAAATCACTGCAGAGCAAGCCGCTCAATTAAAAGCAACACCCATCCAACTTAATTACAAAAAGATGGATGAAAATACGGGCTACGCTCCCTACTTCCGCGAGATCTTAAAAGAGGAAATCAAAGAGGCCTTAAAGGGCATGACCAACCCCGAAGGTGAACCCTATAGTATTTACAACGACGGACTAAAGATTTATACTACCATCAATGTGCAAATGCAACAATATGCAGAAGAAGCATTGGCACAGCACATGTCTCAACTCCAAAAAAATGTCAATAACAGAAATTCTATTAAAAATGGAAAGATCTGGCAGGGTAAGGAGTCGATATTAGAAAGAGCCATGAAGGAATCAGATCGCTGGCGCAATTTAGAAGAAGATGGATGGAGTGAAAAAGAAATAAGAGCCAGCTTTACAGAATCTGTCAATATGAAAGTATTTGGCTGGAATGCCAAGCGTGAGATTGATACGGTAATGACACCGCTTGATTCCATTAAGTATCACCGACAAATGGAACAAGCTTCCTTTATGGCAATGGATCCTGTTACTGGTGAAATTAGAGCATGGGTGGGCGGCATTAATTTTAAAACATTCAAGTACGATCACGTCAATATCAAAACCAAAAGACAGGTTGGTTCAACGATTAAACCGTTATTGTACACACAGGCTGTTGAAGAAAGAGGATTCACTCCGGAAACACAACTACCCAATGAAGCCCAATATTTTGAAGGAAATGGTTGGGTGCCTGCGAGTAAAGAGTGTAAAGGCGGCCCAGGTTCAATGGCAGCTGCATTAGCATTTTCAAAAAACTGTGCAACTGCCTACGTAATGAAACAAGTTGGAGCTCGTCAGTTTTCAGAATTTATGGGAAGACTGAACATCCCTACTCCTGTTGGTCCCTATCCATCCGTAGCACTAGGATCATGTGATCTTTCTCTTTTTGAAATGATGTGGGCCTATACCATTTTTGCAGGGAGAGGCTTTTCAACAAAACCATTTGCGATTAGCAGAATTGAAGATAGAAATGGAAATGTGATCAAGCGATTTGACTTCAGTGCCAATAGAAAAGAAGTAATCAGTGAAGCTACGGCCTATACCATGGCGCGTATGATGCAAGGCGCTGTTGATGTGGGTACGGCTGCAGGTATGCGTACGCGCGTGGGTGCTGCAGAAATGGGAGGCAAAACAGGTACTACCAATGAAAATGCAGATGCCTGGTTTTTAGGATATACCCCTCAGATTTTAGTGGGCTCATGGGTTGGTTTTGACGACCAGTTCATCCGTAATGAAGGGGAAGCATCTCGAATGGCCCGTCCCATTTGTGAATACTTTTTAGGCAAAGCCCTCTCCGATTCAAAAACCGGATTAGAAAGAGAAGCACGCTTTATTGTTCCAGCTGAAATGAGTAATAGTGTAAATAGTGCAGACATCCTTCTTAACGATCTCGAAATGACGCCTGGTGCAGAGGGTCAAGATCTTGGTGCAGGAACAGAAGATGATTATAAAATTGAACCCTCAGAATACATCGGCCCTGAATCTAAGCCAGTTCGTGAAGAGGATAATAAACTGAATGCCCCCGCCAAAAAAGATACAGTACCTAAAAAAGAGCAAGAAATTCCAAAACCTGTTAATACCCCTGCAGAGGCAAAAGAAAAGAAAAAAGGACTGATTGATCGTATTCTGAAAAAGAAAGAATGAACAGGAACAGCTACTCCATTCGCTTTGCTACCACAGCTGATATCGAGTTAATACGTTGTCTTTGTTTTGAAGTGTGGCCCCAAACCTATGCTTCCATTATCAGCAAAGAGCAGATTGAATACATGCTAGACCGCATGTATAGCCCCTTATCCCTCCAACAACAGATGGAGGAAGGCGCACATTTCATATTACTCTATAACGATACCCTTCCCGTTGGATTTGCCTCTTATCAAGTGATAACCCCTACTCATTGCAAACTGCATAAATTATATGTGTTACCAACCCAACAAGGCAAAGGAGGTGGTCGCATCATGATTGATTATATCCTTGATAAAATCAAAGAAATAGGCATACAGCACCTTGAATTACAGGTCAATCGAAACAATAGTGCAGTGGCCTTTTATGAAAGACTTGGTTTCTACCAACGCGAAACAGCAGATTTTGATATCGGAAATGGGTTTTTCATGAATGATTATATCATGCAAATAGACCTTGCATAATAAGGACTTTATTGATTATTAATGTAGCTTTGCGCCATTCACAAAACCTTAAATATGTCTACATTAACCAAATCCATCGACTTTAGTTTACCCTATAAAGTAGCCGACATTTCTTTAGCAGAATGGGGCCGCAAGGAAATCAGATTAGCCGAAGCAGAAATGCCTGGTCTTATGGCAATTCGTTCTGAATATGGACCAAGTCAACCACTAAAAGGCGCACGCGTAGCAGGTTGTTTGCACATGACCATTCAAACTGCTGTACTCATTGAAACATTAGTTGCCTTAGGTGCAGAAGTAAAATGGAGCTCTTGTAATATTTTCTCTACCCAAGATCACGCCGCTGCGGCCATTGCTGCTGCCGGCATCGGTGTATTTGCCTGGAAAGGACAAACCATTGAAGAAGCGGATTGGTGTATTGAACAAACCCTCTTCTTTGGCGGCAAGGATCGTCCGTTGAATATGATCTTAGATGATGGCGGAGATTTAACTAATATGGTGTTGGACAAATTCCCAGAATTGGTTCAGCATGTAAAAGGTATTTCTGAAGAGACAACTACAGGTGTTCACCGTTTGTATGAGCGTGTAGCAAACGGAACATTACCAATGCCTGCAATCAACGTAAATGACTCAGTAACCAAGTCAAAGTTTGACAACAAGTATGGTTGTAAAGAATCGCTAGTTGATGCGATTCGTCGTGCAACCGATGTGATGCTAGCTGGTAAAGTTGCCGTAGTGGGTGGATACGGTGACGTAGGAAAAGGCTCTGCCGCTTCTTTAGCAGGTGCAGGTTGCCGTGTAATTGTAACTGAGATTGATCCCATCTGCGCCCTTCAAGCGGCAATGGATGGATTTGAAGTAAAGAGAATGATTGACGCCGTAAGTGAAGCGGATATAGTAGTAACAGCTTCTGGCTGCCGCGACCTGATTACTGGTGAGCATTTCAAACGCATGAAAGACAAAGCCATTGTTTGTAACATCGGGCACTTTGATATTGAAATAGACATCGCTTGGTTGAATACAAACTATGGCGATACTAAAGACACCATCAAGCCACAGGTTGACATCTATAATGTAGACGGAAAAGATATCATCATTTTGGCAGAGGGTCGTTTAGTAAACCTTGGTTGTGCAACCGGACACCCTTCTTTTGTAATGAGTAATTCATTCACTAACCAGACACTTGCTCAAATTGAATTGTGGAACAACCACAAGAACTATGAGAATAAAGTGTATGTACTACCTAAGCACCTAGATGAAAAGGTGGCTCGCTTACACCTTGCTAAAATTGGAGTAGTGCTAGACGAATTGACTACTCCACAGGCCGAGTACCTAGGCATTAGCAAGACTGGACCTTTCAAACCAGAACACTACCGTTATTAATAAAGGAACAAGTCAAATAAAAAAACCGCTGCTCGCAGCGGTTTTTTTATTGTAAGAGTTTGACTGCTTCATCCGTCACACATTGCAGCGCTTTCATAAAAGCACGTTGTTGTACTTCATCCAAATTGACAGGAACAAGTTTTTGATCTCTATCCGTAAAAACGATTTGACTCACGGGTGTTGTTGCCATTTTCTTAAGCTGGTAATTTACGGTAGGACCATTACGAAATATGAAATGAAAGAGCCCTTCGCAATTCATTGTACCCCCGTTACGAAGCAACAATTTTGATTTAGTGCCAGCAAAATAAACGGTAGCTGTACACCCATCATCAAAGCACCGATTGGTCTTAAATGAAAAGAGCAGATCGATTTCTTTTTTATCAGCATCCACCGTAACGGAAGCACCCGTCAATTCGAGAAAACCAGAACTCAATCGCACTTGACGAGTAAAGAGATCTTCTTCGCGCAACACTTTACAGTCCTGCGCAATTCCGATACCAATGGCAAAACCAAACAGTACAATAAATGCCGTTAAATAAATTGAAAGCCTTTTCACCTGTAAAATTTAGATACGTACCGCAGTACCCGTAGCAATAACCATAAGCATGCTACCACTTGCACCTACTGTTTCAAAGTCTAAATCGATGCCTACGACTGCGTTAGCACCCATTGCTTGCGCTTTTTGAGTTAGTTCACGCATCGCATCTTCTTTTGCTTCTTCAATGACGCGTTCGTAAGTTTTACTACGACCACCAATTAAATCGCGCAAGCCGGCAAAAATATCTTTAAACATATTGGCACCAATGATGCTTTGTGCATTGATAACGCCAAGATAATCCTGAACAGGTCTTCCTTCAATGGAAGCAGTTGTTGTTAAAATCATAGATTCTGATTATTTAATTTTTTCAAAAATACGCTGAAGCTGAAGATTTTCCTTGACCACATGTCCTTTAGCCGCCTCCTTGATGTAAGCCATGCGGTTATCTGTATCCGGATGGCTACTAATCATTTCTGGGATCTCCGTAGAGGGAGCGGCCTCTTTTAAATGTCTAAATAACTGTTCAAAGCCTGCAGGGTCAATGTTTCGGACTGCCAACAGCCGCAAGCCCTCCAAATCAGCTTCTTTTTCCAACGAGCGGGAGTAACTAAGCGTTCGCAGTTGGTTGACCTGACCCACCAATAATGAGGCTAAGGCACTACTTTTTCCAAATAACAAACTCACAAAAAGCTCTGAACCCATAGAACGGAACATAGATCGAGTAGCGTGTCTTTTTTCAACGTGAGAATACTCATGACTCAATAAAGCAGCAAGCTCTGGGTAGCTCTCCATACTTTCTAAAATACCCGTATACACTACAATTCGGCCACCAGGCAAAGCAAAGGCATTTACCTCCTCATCTTTTACCACAGTGATCCGAATCGAATAATCCGTTTCAACTTGAAGAGCTGAAAAAAATTCATTCACTATTCGCGTTGCTGCGGTATCTTCTTGCTGTGTAGACTGCATAGCTTCAAAAACACCATCACCTAGTTGACGCTCCGTTTTTATTGATACAACCTTGGCCATTTGCTCAGCCAACCAAGGCATCATTAAAAAATAGAATAATGACCCGGCGAGCAACATCGCAAATAATAGCCCAATTGTTCTTCTCAAATTACCTGTTCGTTTTTTACGGTACCAAGGCAGTGTATGTTCTTTTTTAATTTCTTCCCAATACTCAAAGGCTTCCTGGTTTTTTACCCTGCATTCAGCTTGAGAAGAAGAATGTATAAACCGGCTGCATTGTTCTCCCATTAAAAAATCACCCTGTACTTCGCTGAGCTTCCAGTCTAATCGAACGGGATTGCCAGCTTCGTCATGATAGCCTATGCTTAATAACTGATCAGATAATAAAAGGGTTGCTTCCCGAGGAAACGCAAAATAGGTAGGATAAAACTGTCCGCTAAAGGTTTTCATAGAAAGATTGGACGATAAAGATAAGATGGCCAACTTTTCGACCCTATTTTTGTAATAGTACAAATGGTACAGGCTTACAATTTTCTTGCTTCTTGGCAGCTTTTTCCCGAAAAGGGGTCCTACGAAAAGGGAGGGAGACCCAAAAGTGGCATTTATAAGATAGAAGCCACAGAGGGTAAAAAAGAATTACGTATCTATCATAATTGGGTTAGTCTGGAAAATCAGGCTTTTGCCGCTAATTATACCATGCTGGCCGATGGCGATTTACATCATTATCCCGAAACTACTTGGGCCGATAAAGTACAAGCCGCCATCGTTGACGGCATCACCTTTGAAATCCATTTTTACAAAAGCGGACAGTCTATCTTACACGTGATTCATGAGATTATGCCGAATGGGTATTTGCGTGTAACTCAGCAAGGAGTCTTAGAGAGTGGTCAGCCCTATACGAATGTGGACTACTACCATAAACAACTTAGTGTACTTCCCTATTCGGCATCTGTTTCAGGTGCGGTGATTAAGCCCAATGAAGAGGGATTAATTAAGCACAAGGCCCTAACGGCCATGGAAGAGCAAACCAACATGCAGTTGGACCAAATCAGACAACAAATAGAACTGTTAGCCTTACAAGCGCAAGAAATACAAAAGAGAAAAGATTTGTCGCTTAAAATATATGAAGCCAAACTTAGCTTCAAGCCTAATATCGGTCAGGTTTATTATCTGTATGAAAAAAATGATGAGAGTTATATGGTTTCATTAGTTTCTCCCAAGGAATGGGGAGGCGCAGGACCTTTTAAAAAGTTCATAGCCACTGTTCAGTTATTAGCAGATCATACCTGGAAAGAACTATAGGACTTTATCTTTGCACCAGTGACAAAGCTATCTGTCAATATAAATAAGTTTGCGACCCTTCGCAATGCAAGAGGAGGAAACAATCCAGACCTTGAAATGGTTACCCGTGCCGTGCAGACATTTGGCGCAGATGGCGTAACGGTGCATCCTCGACCCGACGAAAGGCATATTCGCTATAGTGATGTACGTGCCATAAAAAAATTAATCACAACCGAATTCAATATCGAAGGGAATTGTCGGGAACAAAAATTTGTAGACCTAGTACTGGAAACCAAACCCACGCAAGTGACACTGGTGCCAGACGCAGTGGGACAATTAACCAGTGATCACGGATGGGATACCATTACGCATCAAGCCTATCTAAAAGAGATTATTCCGGTTTTTAAAAATGCAGGCATTCGAGTCAGTTTATTTGTAGACCCTATTGATGAAATGATTCGCGCTGCTAAAACTACAGGTACTGATCGCATAGAGTTATATACAGAAAATTATGCACGCCTATATCAATCGGGTGAAAAGGAAAAAGCTATCGCACCTTATCAAAAAGCTGCAGAGCTGGCACGCGAATTATCCCTCGAATTGAATGCGGGGCATGACTTAGATCATTCCAACCTTCGTTATTTTCATCAGCACATTCCCTGGCTAAAGGAAGTAAGTATTGGACATGCATTAATCTGTGATGCCCTGTTTTGGGGATTAGAAAATACCATTCAACTATATAAGAGAGAATTGCAATCTTAGTGCAAGCGTGTTTTGATTAACTCTTTTATTGCACCAAGTTGCGTCGGCTCAAACCATTGTATTTCTGCTTGCTTTCTAAACCATGTCATTTGCCGTTTTGCGTATTGCCGGGTATTGATCTTTATTTGTTCAACAGCCTGCTCCAATGAATTGAGTTGATTTAAAAAAGCGAAAATCTCCTGATACCCTACCGTTTGCAAGGCATTAAGTGATGAAAACGAATACAACGCTTTTACCTCTTCTACTAAGCCTTGTTGTATCATGTTATTTACACGAGTATTAATCCGCTCAATAAGTTGTGGACGCGGAAGTTCTAATCCAATTGAAATCAAATCGAATGTAACAGGATGCTCCCTTTTTTCTCGATAGGAAAAAATACTCTGCCCAGTTGCCTCTATTACTTCAAGTGCACGCATCAATCGCTGTGGGTTTTTCATTTCACCAGTTGATGCAAACAAAGGGTCTTTTTGTAGAACTTGCTCCTGCAGCCAGGCTAAACCGTTTTTTTGATAGCCCTCTATCACTTGACTTCTTATTGCTGGATCAATGGCAGGAATTTTATCGAGTCCCTCATAAAAAGCTTTCCAATAAAGCCCTGTTCCTCCTACCATCACCACCACAGCATATCGCTCAAACAACTGATTTAATTGATCCTGCGCATACGTTGCAAAGGATGCAGCATCCACTTTATCGTGAATAGAATGAGAAGCAATAAAATGATGCGGCACAGCCTGTAATTCGCTTTCAGAGGGACGGGCTACACCAATATTTAATTCTTTAAAACACTGACGACTATCAAAGGAAATGATTTCCGTATTGAGCCACTGTGCTAATTGTATCGCTACAGCAGTCTTGCCTACAGCTGTAGGACCCGCTACTTGTATAACCGTTTTTGTAGACATGAAAAACTAGAGCAGATCAGATTCCTCATCTTGAAATCCTTCTTCCTCCCCTCCTACATCCTCTCCTTCCTCATCTTTTTCACCAAAGCCCTCTTCGGCTTTGCTTAAATCATATTTTTCTTCAATATCGGCAAACTTATCACCCAGTAAAGATTTAGTGCCATACTGGCTGGGGGGAATACCCTCCGCACGTGTTACTGCAGGATACGTCAGCTTTGGATTTTCTTCTTTTGAAACACCGATCAATTCTACTAAGAATGTCCAGTTGCGTGTGAAATCATACACATAGATAAACCGCTGATTTAAATTTTTTATTTCCGAACCTACTGCGGTTTGCTCCATCAGCAACGGTGGCGCCTTGTACTCCTTTTCGTATACTTCCAAACTGATTTCGCGACCTCTTTGCCAATTTTCATTACTCCGATAAAAAGTAGCGGCATGTTTATTGTCAAACTCAAATGCCTTTAAAATGGTCAAATGAAGCTGCTGAAAAGTATCTGTTGGAAAAATGGCGATATCCCTGTAAATAGTATCGTCTTCTTCAAAAAAGACTCTGAATTTTAAGATCGGCATGGCACAAAGCTAGGGATAAAATTGCGTCAGCCCTTTGCGGAAATACCCAATGAAGCAGCCTTTTCCACCATGAATTGATAAGCCGCTTCATAATTATTTGGAATAATCCCATCCAAGATCGCGTCCTTGATTGCATCCTTGATTACACCAACCGGTTTTGAGGGAGCAAGACCAAATGTTTCCATGATCAATTCGCCCGTAATGGGTGGCTGCCAGTTCCGGATATGGTCATATTCTTCAACTTCTTTACAGCGTTGTCTTACCAATGCGAAGTTTTCGAGATAACGCTTTACCTTATTTTGATTTTTTGAGGTGATATCCGCTTCACAAAGCAGCATGAGCGAATCAAAATCTTCCCCCGCATCAAAAAGCAAACGTCGAATGGCAGAGTCAGTGATATTTTCTTTAGTCAAGCTAATCGGACGTAAATGCAATTCGACAAGCTTTTTCACCAATCGCATTTTTTCGTGAAGAGGCAACTTAAGCTTAGTGAAAATCTTAGGGACCATTCTTCCACCCACTACTTCGTGGCCATGAAAAGTCCAGCCATGTCCTTTTTCAAAACGCTTTGTAGCAGGCTTAGCAATGTCATGTAATATAGCTGCCCAGCGCAACCACAAATCTGTTGTGTTTTTAGAAAGATTATCCAATACCTGAAGAGTGTGATAGAAATTGTCTTTATGGCCATGACCATCTTTGTATTCTGCACCCGCTAACTCCACTAACTGTGGAAATATCAATTTCAATAACCCTGCTTTGTATAAAAGATCAAACCCAACCGATGGAATGGGCGCGAGAATCATTTTATTTAACTCCTCAGTAATCCGTTCTTGGGTGATTATTGAAATTCGATGTGCATTATTTACAATCCCTTGCCAGGTTTTTTCTTCAATTGTAAATCCGAGCTGCGCAGCAAAACGTATAGCCCGCATCATTCGAAGTGGATCATCGCTAAAGGTTCGATCCGGATCCGTCGGCGTGCGAATAATCCCATTATCCAAATCTTTTACCCCTCCAAACGGATCAATCAATTTTCCATATCCGTCACGACATAAACTGATGGCTAGCGCATTGATGGTAAAGTCTCTTCGCTCTTGATCATCTTGTAAGTTTCCAGGAGAGACGCTGGGATTTCTAGAATCAGGATGATAACTTTCTTTTCGAGCACCAACAAATTCCAAATCAAAATGGGGTTCACCTCGCAATTGAAAATGAGCAGTTCCAAATGTTTTAAAAAGATCAACTTTAGGAGCAGGTTTAAATTGAGCAGCAGCCTTGGTAGCTAATTCAAGCGCATCCCCCAAACAAACAAAATCCATATCGGTAGTGGCACGGCCTAATAATTTATCACGCACGAATCCCCCTACCAAATAGGTATCTCGCTTCAGTAATTCACTAGCCGAAGCTACCTTTTGGAGCACCTCCGCTTCCTGAGTGGAACAATGAATATCCATTGGCGCAAAGGTACTAGTTCAGCAGGAAGTGATTAGAGATAACGAAGATTAGTCTTAGGCGAAAGTGTCAAGAGCGTTTCATACATCAGGCGAATGGTATTTTCAATATCATCGCGATGCAGCATCTCCACTGTAGTATGCATATAACGAAGAGGAATAGAGATTAATACCGAAGGACAACCATCATTTGAATAGGCAAAAGAATCTGTGTCCGTTCCGGTACTACGACTTTGTGCACGCCATTGAACTGGAATTTTTTTCTTTTCCGCCACCTCTTCCACTAAAGCCAAAAGTTTGTTATGCACCGCAGGAGCGTAACAAAGTGAAGGTCCCTTACCGGTAGCAACATCTCCTTCAATCGCTTTGTTGATCAATGGAGTTGTAGTATCATGTGTGACATCTGTAATAATCGCAATATCGGGTTTGATACGACGCGCAATCATTTCGGCCCCTCTTAACCCAATTTCTTCCTGCACTGCATTAACTACATGCAGACTAAAGGGTAATTTCTTTTTATTCTCCTTTAGCAAACGAGCCACTTCGGCAATCATAAATCCCCCAATACGATTGTCAAATGCTCGACCAATGTAATTGCCATTTGCCAACTCATCAAATCCATCCTGATAAGTAACCACCGCGCCGATATGTATTCCCAATGCAGCAACTTCTTTTTTACTGCGTGCCCCACAATCCAACCAAAGATTATCAGTACGTGGAGAAGGTTCTTTTTGGTCTGTCGCGCCCAAGCGTGTATGAATAGCCGGCCATCCGAATACAGCTTTTACCGGCCCTTTTTTACCATGTATAATCACGCGTGATGCAGGAGCTGTTTGGTGATCTACTCCCCCATTTCTTTTTAGATACAATAAACCATCAGCTGTGATATAGTTGACAAACCAACTGATTTCATCGGCATGTGCTTCAATAACTACTTTAAAAGGATTCGTAGGATTGATCACACCTACGGCAGTGCCATATGGATCAACGTAATGTGTGTCCACATATGGTTTAAGATAATCTAACCAAATACGCTGGCCCCAACTCTCAAATCCTACGGGAGAGGGATTGTTGATATAATTTTTGAAAAAAGTAAAAGAGGAAGGAGTCAGTAATGATTTTGCAGAACGCTTTGCAACAGACTTAGCCATCTATTAAATTTTTAATTGTAACCAATCAGGGTTTTTTCAAACGAATCTTATTAGACTCCACGTAGTTACTTCGTTTACGTGTTTTATCTATAAGAACTAATCCAAGTGCTGCAGACGTATCTCTGGTAACACCTGGCAACGTGAGCATATTAGTTTGATTATAGGTGTTGTATTCAAATTCAACAGCAATATCGGATTGACGAAGTTGAGCAGGAATTCCCAAACGACCTGTTGGAAAACGCATCAAGGTGTCAATTAAAGTAGCTGTATTTCCGTTGAACCATTTATAGACAATGTATACCGAATCAATATCACCTTCTTCGTCGGTGTAGCTTCCCAACAAACGGATTACGTTTCCACTCAATACAGTAGCAGGTTGGATAGAACGTATCTCCACCTTTGGTTCAGATGTAAACTTATCTTTGCTGCAGGCAAAAACAAGTATAGTAATCAGGATAAATAAAAGAGATCGTTTCATTCGTAACTAATTATAACAAAGGTACAATATTTGGATAGACCCTCTTCCATAGCAAATTCGTGGCCACAACGCCTTTTTGAATCAAACGCCTCCTTTGAAGAGTTGGCCATAACCGCATTTCAATACCAGGCAGTAGCCAACCCTGTTTACGCTTCCTATATAAAGGCCCTTGGCATAGTTCCGGATACTATCCGCTCCATTGAAAAAATTCCCTTTCTGCCCATTCGTTTTTTTAAAACGCATGCCGTCCAATCAGACAACTTTGAACCAGCCATCGTTTTTGAAAGCAGCACTACTACAGGTCAGACCCCGAGCCGTCATTTTGTTAAAAATCCTCCCCTTTACCAAGCCAGTTATAGTCGTGGGTTTAGTCAGTTTTTTGGAGATCCTTCGCAGTGGTGTATTCTTGGATTGTTGCCCTCTTACTTGGAGCGTCAACATTCTTCATTGGTATACATGATGGATGACCTCATCAAAAAAACAGGTCATCCCAAAAGTGGATTTTATTTACACGACTTAGATGCATTGCAAGAAACTTTACTAGCATTAGAAAAAAACAAGCAGCCTACTCTATTACTAGGCGTCACATTTGCCCTTTTAGATTTCGCAACCTCTCATCCAATGCCATTACGCTACACTACAATTGTTGAAACAGGTGGTATGAAAGGTCGCGGTATAGAATTAACAAGAGAAGAAGTACACGCCCAGTTAAAAAAAGCATTTGGATTAGACTCCATTGGAGCAGAGTATGGAATGACGGAGCTATTATCGCAAGCCTGGTCAATGAAAGAGGGCCGCTTTACTTGCCCTCCATGGATGAAAGTTGTAATTAGAGAAGAAGAAGACCCCTTGCACGTGAAATTAAACGGGACAGGCGCGCTTAACATTATTGATTTAGCCAATATGGACTCCTGTTGTTTTATTGGAACAGATGATGCAGGACGAGTGTACGCAGATGGACAATTTGAAATGTTGGGACGACTGGATTGCTCTGACATCAGAGGATGTAGTTTGCTCACCGCATAGTTAAATATTTTTGAATCCGCCTAATATCATCTATCAAATCAGCATAATTTTGCTGCCCTGCCCAGGTGGCGAAATTGGTAGACGCACCGTCTTCAGGTGGCGGCGCCGCGAGGTGTGCTGGTTCGAATCCAGTCCTGGGCACAAAGCCCCCAACACGAAGTGTTGAGGGCTTTTTTAATTGGATGCGTGGCAAGTTTACTTGCCTAAGCAGACAAGTAAAAAGCCCGTCACGGCGAAGCCGTGTGGGGCTTTGGGTAAGACCAACTCATTGCGATCACCGGAGGTAATCCAGTCCTGGGCACAATAAAAAAGTCCCGCACATTGTGTGGGACTTTTTATTTGGCGGCGTGTAAAGCAAGCTTTGCCAAGCAGACAAATGAAAAGAACAGGTGAGCGAAGCGAACCAGGACTTTTTTAATTGTAGCCCCCTTGCAGGACGTTTTGGATCACTAAAAATAATCCATTGCTGAAAAATAAAGGAAGTACTTTCCGCTCTTATTTTTTCAACTGCTCTTTCCAGTAAGCAACTTTTTGCTTATGCTTTTCTAAATCTCTTTGGCGAATTATAATGTTGTTAGAAATACCCTCGGTCGAACGCTTTTGTTGTTTGGCACTTTTGAGTTGATCTTTCAAAGTTGCAATCATCCTTTTCGTTAATTCTATGGCACTTTTCGCCTGTTCGATCTGACTTTTAATTTGATCTTTTGTCATATTTATTATTTTATAAATTTTGAGATGTCAATATAAATTGATTTGTTTGTAATTCATACATTATCGCAAAAAACACGAATTATAGTCAGATCAGTTTTGCTTTTTACTGAATTATCTTAATCTTATAACCATAAGAGCCAAATTAACAATTTTAGATGTTCGCAGATTACTATAACGCAAGGGTTGTTGACTTGTTCTCCCGTTACCCAACAAATTTCTTTTTCAATCGGGTGCCGATGATCTATGATGAATTGAAACATTGTGATATTTTGTTTGTAGGCGTCAATCCTTCATTTCTAGACACAGAAAAGTCATATAAATTCATCCTGAATCATTGCGATAAAGTGATAACCACTTCTGATTTATCAGGAATCAGTTTTGATGTCTACGAAAAATTGTTTTATAACCTTGAAGATGTGAGAACTCATGTGAAAACCCTGGGTCTGATCCATCGTGTTTTCAAGGATAATTACCCTTATTTCAGCAAATTCAACTACATATCTGAGCAGTTGAATGCGACTGTTGAGCATCTGGATATTTTCCCAGTTCGGGAGACAGAGCAGAAACTAGTAAAGCAAATAGTACTTGCTAATCAGGATTTTGCAGATGCTTGCTATGATATGTTCATTGACATGCTACAAAAGATAAAACCTAAGGCCATCATCGTTGAAAACTCATTTGTACGCGATATGCTCCTGGATACTTCGCATCCAGGCATACGTGAATATTTTCCGCGTTTTGAGTTTCATACTTTCAAATCAAGCTCAATTGGTACACCAATAAATGAGCATGGGATGGCAGTGTTCTATACTTCAATGCTTACGGGACAAAGAGCCATCGACCTAGGAAGCTTTCACCGCATCATTTGGTCATTGAACCGGTTGTTGAACCCTGAGGGCCTTTAAGAGGCTTAAAACTGGAAGCCAGCGAAAAAGACATTTTAGGTTTGAATAACTTCAATGCATCGGATTGTAAGTACTTCTAAATTAATACAACTCAAATTTTGAGGCATTGACTATATCGTCAATTATCTCGTTCGAACTCAGTCCAGCAAAGGGCACGATAAAAATGTCCTGCACGAAGTGCGGGATTTTTTGTTTGGATGCGTGGCAAGCTCGCTTGCCTAAGCAGCCAAATGAAAAAGACCGGGAGAGCGTAGCGAACCAGGACTTATTTTATTGTAGCCCCCTCGTAGGACATTGTGATCACTGAAAGTAATCCAGCCTAACTCTTTATTTCAAATTCTCTAGGTCATCCAAATCTTTCAATCGCCCTGCTTTTTTCTTTAAAGCAATCAAATCATTCTTGTGAATTACACACACTTCTAACCCATCGTCTTTAAAGATGACAGACCTAAAGTAGATATCAGAAAAACTAAATCCTTCCATGCTAATCATAATATCGATAGCAACTGGTGGGACACCAAAAGTGAAAACATCCCAAACAGGGTGTTCAAGAAAGTTATTTTCAGTCATATCAAAAACAGGCATTCCAAACTCATGAAAAGCCTGTTTAATTCGCTTGTAATTATCGGAAGTTCTCTCAACCCACAAATCCATATCTCCAGTAGTTCTAGAGTACCCGTGAAGAATTACAGAGTAGCCCCCAACAAGAACATATCTCACACCATTATTATTTAACGAGGTGAGAAATTCTCGGAAATCACTATTGAAAATATTTCCCATTAATGAGATCTGGATTTTGCCGAAAATCTAGTCCGGTCTATACGAGGTGGGTTATTCAAATCGAAATCATAAGCAACACTATTGAGGTAAGCAGCAACCTTTAGACGCTCTTGCCAAGAGAGATTTTTATATACCCCCGCGTGATTGGCCGCCTCTTTGCGTGTGTGCGCTTTAAAGGCTGTTCGATCTAATTTAAAATCACCCATGCTCAAATTTAGGGTTTTAATTAGTTTAATATTTAAAGTATAAATCCCAAATTCAGCCATAGACTATTATTGTAATCACTGTAAGTAATCCAGTCCAGGTTAATTATCATTTTTGATGCGTGTGAATTGTTTTAACTTCTGCGATTATACTATGATAGTATCGATACCAAGTTGATTTTCCTTTTTGTTTTGCCTCAATGTGCATAGGTTCAGAGGCCCAAGCACGAACGGAATCCATATCCTTCCAATAGCTGATAAATGTTCCTCGTCCATCATGCTTAAAGCTTTCATATCCTAAATAGCCCGGGATTTTTTTTGCCAGCTCCAGGGTTAAATTATCATATTCAGCATACCCCTCTAGCTGGTCAGAAAGAAAATAATTAAATATTGAGGCAATATAGGGCGGCTGGGGTATTTCGTCATTTTTCCATTGTATCATGTTTCTTGTTTCTTTTTTAAGTTGAGGGAAAATTAAAATTAGTTATATAAAGAGTGGAATCGCATTAATACTCACTTCGCAGCCCTTGTCTTTAAAAAAATCTTACAATACTGATTCTTGCAAAAAATGGAGACCCAGGCGTAAAATGTATCTCAGAAACGGGCTGCAATTCATTTTGCAAACGACTCTCTGTATCAAACTGAGTCTCCTTCCATTTGGTATTCAAAAGATTTTGTATGGCTAGACCCACCTCCCATTTTTTGGTTGTATAATTTGCTGAAGCATCTACCACAAAATAACCTTTAGCTATAACACTATTGTCTTCATTGGCAGGACGATCGCCCATATATCGGTAACGCAAACTGCCATTCCATCCCAATTGCTTTCTATACATAATTCCCCCTACACTTGTAATTCGGGGTGCCAAAGGAGCGTAATTAGCATTGGCAGGTTCTTCAATTAGACGTGGATTTGAAAGATTAAAATCTATATCGGCAAATAGGTTTTTTGCCAGTTCATAGCGGAGAGATGCGTCAAAACCAATTCTTCTGGATTTTCCGCCCGCTTCAACCACTCCTTCATCACCAACGTATATAAATTCCTGATCGAGATACAAAAACCAAAAAGCAGACTGAAGCACCAATTTTTTGGTTAATTTAAAAATGCCACCCAGATCACTACCCCAACCGGGAGGGACCACTTTTTTACCGTTTTGTTGAACCGCTACACGAGTGTCATTGCTATGAAATCCTTTACCCCCATACCAATACAATTGCACCCTATCACTTGCGTTGTAATTTAATGTTGCTTTTGGACTTAATAATTTAGTGGATGAAACCAGGGTATTCGATGCGATCCTATCAACGTACTTATTTGAAAAATAATCAGCCCTGATACCCAACGTAAAATCAATTTTTTGAGAAGGCTCCCACTTAGTGGAGTAGTGCGCAGCTATATTCATTTCATTAACATCGCCCAACATGAGAGAAGCAGTAGTAAAAATCCTCTCCTTGGTTCGCGAAAGTTCTAAATTATCTACAACATCATAGCGCAATTGAACACCTGCATTTGTTTGCATCTTTATGTTTCCCAAGCGATAGTCGTTTTGATAAGATCCCGAATAACCGAACAAATTTCTGTTTTCGGCCTGCCTGATTTGATCACCATTAATAGGATCTACTTTGAAAAAAGTAAAATTAGAATACAGCGCAAATTTGTTTTTAGTAAAATAAATTTGATTCCTTATTTTACCTCCATTCTCCAGATTGGTTAACAAATCAACAGAGGCATTATACCTGGAAGTATTCCCACCCTCTGTATCATCTATCGCTCCAAAAAACCCAATAGTACCGTTTTCTACTACCCTATCCGGAATTTGGCCAGAGGCATTCCATTTGCTGTTAAAAGCTGAAACAAAAGCAGATAATGTAGATGCTGAACTTATAGCTCCGTGATATTTTAGCATAGCATTATACCTGCCAAAATTTTGAGCGCTTTCAAAATAGCCTCTGGTTTTTGAGAATTCACCAGCAAAAACCAAACTTCTTTTTTTGACTACTCCCTTTTCTTTAAGCAAATTAATACCAGTAATTGCACGAACAGTATTGAATTGCCCTCCCTCGAGTTTAAGAAAGTTATATTCAAGATGATTTTTTAGTCGAAAATCCACATAACCGGCAGTGGCAAGATTTCCCTTATCCGCAAAATAGGGTCCTTTATTAAAGTTTACTTTGTCAATCATTTCGGGTATCACCCAATGTAAATCAGCATATCCTTGTCCATGCGCATGTGAAACCATATTAACGGGCAACCCATCCACTGAAATATTGATATCCGTCCCATGATCTAAATCAAACCCTCTTAAAAATAGCTGCTCAGATTTTCCACCGCCCGCATGTTGTCCAATAAATAAACCAGGCACTATACGAAGCACCTCTTGAGAATTATTGATTGGCCTAATGTGTATATCCAAATCACTGACAGTCTTAAATATACCTACCCTGCTAGAAGACCTAACCACTACCTCACTTAAGCTAGAAATCTTAGGCTCTAAATAAACAATCGAAACACCTTTGTCAAACACTAAATCTGAAAATCTAATTTGCTTAGATTCATATCCTATTCGAATAATTAAAAATGAAATTGAGGAGGGTAAATTTTGTTTTAATTGTACAAAACCATTTTCATCTGAAATAGCAAAATAGGAGCCATCTACTGTTTGAACCACAACATCTGAAACTGGAATATTTGTTGATCGAAAAAAATAAATCCCCGTTTGAGCATTTAAATTTTGATATAAAATAAAAAAAACACCTAAAAGCTTAAATCGCATTGTTGAAGAATTTTAGTCAAATTAAGTAAATGAATATGAAATTTAAAAAAAGAAATGGATGATTGAAAGCCCCGTTATGCGCATGTATCCTAACAATTATCAACGTGATAACCAGGCATATTCTCTTCGATTGGGAATCTTAAATACTGCAATAGCTAATAAGAAATTAAAAACAACATTTACGAAACTGATTATTTTATAAATATTAATTAAAAAAATATCCGAAGAAGCTAACCCATAAATCCAAAATATTTCCACTAAAATACTGGAAACAAACTTAATCGTAAGTGCTAAACAAAACAGGAAAATAACCCTACCCATTTCAAATCCATAATTAACAAATGGATTTTTACCCAAAAGTCGAACCGAGAGAAAAACAAGTAGAATAAAATTGAACAAATACGAGTACGAATTAAAAACCCATAAATTGGAAAAGTAAAAATTCGTAAGCACCCACACAAAAAACACAGCACCCATCATCAAGAAAAAGAATCGCCTTCCTGAACCTAATACTTTCCAAGCATGGAATTGACTAACTAATGAAATAGTAAACAATAAATGATACAAATTAGTATTAATAGCATTATTTCTAAAAATAAGTGCATTTATATCTGATGCAATTTCACTAAAAAAACATACCCAAATAAAAAATATTATTGGATAGAATTTCTTATCTATTACTCTGAGTCGAAAAATCGAAACAACTACACTAATAACGATAGAATAGTTTAATACACGAAGAACCCAGTAGTCCATACACTATCTATGGGTTTAACTCAGATGGAGGCGGACAAAGAGGGGGACATCTCGTGCCATCATCTACAATACCTTCATCAGGTGCAGATTCAACGCTCTGTTGCAAATCTGGTAAAATATCTTTACCATTTATATCCACTGGAACCAGTATAGCATGAATTTTCAATTCCACATCCATGCCATAATAAACTCGCAATTTTTCACAACCTTTCTTGGCTAATAAAGCCTCAATTTGAGTTTTTTCAAAAGTTTCACTTCTTACGAGGATGTCCTTGTTGCGAAATTGCTCTTGAAGAATCTCTTCCTGCTGTTTTCGATAAAGAGTAGTCATTTCAATTGCTCTCTGTAATGAAATAAATTTACTCATAAATAAAATTCAAAATGAATTAAAGAAATTTCTCAGTATAAAGAGTTTTACAAAACCTAAAAATCCTACACCTCACCTTGACTCATCAATAATTTCAATAGAAGTTTTTTCTAGCTTTGACAAAAGTGATGAAAGTACAAAGGGTGCCCGCTGAAAGTAAAATAGCGTTATTAAATTACGACTTCTATCAACCATATAGGCCGTATTAAATGCCCCTCCCCAAAAAAAACTGCCTGGTGTAGCTTTATTAATTTTATGACCGAGCTGAGTTGTTAGTCCAACACCTAAGCCAAAATTATTCAGCGATTTTACACCGCCGAAAATGAATGTTTTATCACCTAATTGGTTAGCCCAGAATTCACTTAAAATACGAGTTCCAATTATTCTTTTCCCCGATTTAGCCACTCCATTATTGAGCAAACATTGTAAAAATGTAGCATAGTCCTGAGTCGTGGAAACCAATCCTCCTATAGCGGAAAAGTAGGCACTTTGCTTATTCAATGGGTAGTCAACGGGATATACCGAAGAATTTGCCTCAAATAAACTATCTCTACCAACCTTTATATAGACCTTTACTAAACGATTTATTTTAGATAGGGGAAGATAAAAATAGGTATCCCTCATTCCGAGTGGTTCAAATATATTTTTCAACAAATAAGAATCTAAATTAGTTCCTGATACAATCTCAATAAGACGTCCCACGACATTTGTGCTTAACCCATAACTAAACCGTTCTCCAGGCTGATGTACCAAAGGCATTGCAGCAATTTGATCAACTTCATCTTTAAGTGACGGAAAACCCTGACTCAAAGGCAGATTTAATCCAAATTTTGCAAAAAGGGTCTTGAACTTTGGATACTCATCTTGAGAAGATATACCTGCTTGATGCGTAAGCAGATCACGGAGTGTAACCGAGCGAATTTTATCCACTAAACGAAAAGTGTCAGAACTAGCCAGTGCAACCTGCTGCTTTGAAAAAGCAGGTATGTATTTCTCAATTGGATCATCTAGGCCAATCTTTCCCTTTTCAACTAGTTGTAATGCTGCAATAGAAACAATTGCTTTTGTTTGTGATGCAATCCTAAAAATACTGTTTACTTGCATTGGAGTTTGAGCTGCAATATTTGCAAACCCATATGCTTTGTGATGCACAACCTTGTTGTTATGATAAACATAAGCAACGCCTCCAGCAATATTGCTTTGCTCAATCTCGGCATTAATAATACTGTCGATTTTATAAAAATTTTGCCCCCCTGAAAATTGGGGATAAAGCTGAAATATTAATATCAATAGACTTAGAAAAAAACGCATTTTCATATTAATGTAAAGATAAAACTGTAAAAGTGATCAAATTTTAGTGAGACTGTTATTTTTGAGTAAATTGGAGCGAATTAATAATGAAAAAGCTCCCTGCAATACTACTATTACTCACAGTCAAGATTTTATCCGCACAATCTTCGATATGGTCTTTGACTTACACGCCTGCGGTCGTACAAGTACCTGACATCCGTTATGGCGCACAAGTAGGAGCTGCCTACCGTTTAGATTCCAAACTTCAATTATTAACTGAGTTAACTACGTCCGTCGGAAAACCTGATAACATGGCTACTATCAATAGCCAATACCTAAGAATCAAACCAGAATTAAGGTATTTTTTCACCTCTATGGAATCTTCAGCAGTTGGATATTGTGGAGTTCAATTATCCTATGCACACAGGCAATGGACCACAACAAGTTCAGGGTCCTACTATGAAAAAAAATTATATAGCGACAGCAGCGTAAGCTATTCTAGCGCAGTAATCAATTCGCCATTTGCAACTTTAACCGCTCAAGTGGGAGGAGTGGTGCGATTAAGAAATCATTTTTCTTTCGACTTTTTTATGGGTCTTGGCGCTAAATCTGTTTTCACCAACTACACAAACATAAAAAACCCAGAACTTGTTGAGAGTTTTAGGCCAAGATGTAAAATTATGTTCAGCCCCGATCCAGCATGGCTGGTCAATTCTCAACAATGGCGCTTTCAAATGAATATGGGAGTAAGAGTCATGTATTCGCTTT
>JBJOGP010000011.1:0-40756 GCA_046048175.1 Bacteroidota bacterium | reverse complement strand
CCAAACTGTGAGCCAGAATAAACTGTGCTGTTATCTCTTTTATCCACTTGGGCCTGCATACCATCACCGCCATTAATCATGCGATAAGCATACTGCCCATCGTCTGTCCATCCGATGCTTTCTTTGTGTGTGGAAGGTCCCCACCAGCTTCCATTATCCTGTAGTCCTCCATAAACATTGTAGGGTTTTGCATCATCGGTAGTGACGTAATAGTATTGTCCGACCGAGGGAGTATTGGCTTTAAACCAGTTTTTCCCATCATCATAGGTAATATTTACGCCTCCATCATTTCCATTGATTAGATGGGAGTCTTTTTTAGGATTGACCCAAAGTGCATGGTGATCTGCATGCACATTTTCCTTGTCCATGGTGCTAAACGTTTTGCCACCATCTGTGGACACCTGTGAAGTGAATCCAAGGATAAATACTTTGTTTGGATTGGTGTGTGAGGTATAAATTTTTGCAAAGTAGTAGCCGTAGGTGTTAAAAATACTAATGGGTTTTTCATTAGCTTTTTTCCATTTGCTTCCACCATCGGTACTTACATAAACTTCGCAACCTGCAATTCCTGTATTTTGAAATCCATCATCACTATCCAAGTAATCCCATAGCGCAGAAGGTTTAAGTGTGCCTTCGCTGACTGCTTTTTTTACACTGCTTGCAGTGTGTTGACGAGGGAAACGATTTTTTCTTAAAAAATCATCCAGTTTGCTATCATTCAAAGCAGCAAAACTGGTTGTACTCATTTCTTTGAAAAGCTCTTTTGTGTAAGAGCTATCTTCTGTTTTTGATTTAGCGGGAAGGGGCGTGTTATTATCTACAACTGCATAAACTAAATTAGAATTACCCGGAAAGGTGGTGAGACCAATTCTTCCAATTTTAGTTCCCTCCATAAAACCTGACCCAGTGCCTGAAACTTTTTCCCAGTTTGCTCCACCATCCTTGGTGCGATAAATACCACTGGAAGGACCACTTTCTTCAAATTTCCAGGCCTCACGACTGCGTTGCCACATGGCAGCATAAACGACTGAGGGGTTAGTAGGATCCATGGCCAGGTCCACACAACCCGTTCCGTTGTTTACAAATAGGCTACGTTGCCAGGTTTTTCCTCCATCTGTTGTTTTATATACCCCTCTCTCTTCATTCGCAGAGTACAGATGTCCAAGTACAGCTACCCATGCAGTTTGTACATTAGAAGGATCTAACTCAATATCACCGATGTGATGCGATTCAGGTAAGCCCAGGTAGTTCCAAGTTTTACCATTATCGCTGGTTTGATAAACTCCCGTACCTGCGTAGGAAGAACGACTACTATTTACTTCACCCGTACCCAGCCATATTAAGCGAGGGCTTGATTTCCAGTTGACAGCAATATCACCAATGAAATGCACAGCTAAACTATCCATGATAGGCGTAAAACTCTGGCCATTATTCACTGTATGCCAAAGGCCTCCTGTGGCGTAGGCAACATAAAACTCGGTTGGGTCCTCGGGGTTCGCATCAAGATCTACCACACGTCCGCTCATGATGCTGGGACCAATGCTACGAAAGGAAACACTGTTTAGAAGTGAATCTTTTAGCAGTTCTTTTCGTTGCTCCATGGAACGTAATCGATCTGGTGCGGGGGTGGGGCTCACCAGTACTTGGGCAGAGGCTAATTGAATGGAGAGGGAAAATAAAAGACTGATAAAAAATAAAAATTGATTTTTTTTAACCAGGGTCTGTGCCATGACAAGTGTTTTTCGTTAGTACATTCGAGTATGTCCAAACTTACTAAAATACTCTCAGTTTTCTTCCTTCTTCTATGCCTGCAGTCTTCTATACAAGCACAATGGAAAAGCTACATTCTCTCCAGAAGCGGGGATACATTAAACCGTATTGATCTTAAGGATAGGAAGCAGGGGCCCTGGGTTTTATCGGTGCCGGAGCTTAGAGGGGAAAGGGGTTATGAAGAAGAGGGCTATTTTCTTAACGACCAGCGTGAGGGACTTTGGAAGCGGTTTTCGCTGGAAGGAGTGAAAATTGCTGAAGAAAATTATAGGTGGGGTAAGCTGAATGGAAAACAACTTTATTTTTCTTACAACGGAGGGTTGATTCGCGAAGAACAGTGGCGAGCCTTGGATCCTGCAATTGCCTATGATACGGTTGCTGTTTATGATCTAAAAGATCCAGACAAACAAGTGGGAGAAGTAGTAGTAAAAAATGAAGGAATTGCTATGCGACATGGACGGTTTGTGCATTATGATCCTCGCTCGGGCCGGGTATTACTCATTGAGAATTATGTGATGAATAAATTGCAAGAAGATATTTCATCTAATCCTCCTCTACAAGACACGGTTCCTCGTGTACTTCCTAAAGTGATACAGGATTTTGATAAGAAGAAAAAGAAAAACTAACTCCTAGTTTTACTAAAGTAACGATCAAAAAAGAGGAGCTGAAAACGTACGGCATTGCGCCAATAATTCCAATCGTGTTTGCCAGGCCGTGTAATGTATTCGTGTGGAATTTTTAAATCCAATAGTTTCTGGTGCAGCTTTTCATTAATGCCAAAGAAAAAATCCTCCGTGCCACAATCAATAATCATGGCAGCGGAATCAGGTTTGTAATTTTCTATTAAATAGTGAACGGAATAATCTTTCCAGTGGTTAGGATAGCTTGCGCTGTCTCCTACTAATTGTTGTAATTCCCAACTTGTTTTTCTAAATCCTATATCTACGCCACCGCTCATGCTTCCGCAAGCACCAAAAATTGAGGCCTGTTTGATTCCTAAATATAAACCACCATGTCCTCCCATGCTAAGTCCGGTAATGGCTCTGGCGTTTCGTGTTGCAATGGTAGGATAATGACTGTCTATGAATGCGGGCACCTCCTTAGCGATATAGGTTTCCCAACGCATAGAGTCGTTGATGGGACTATCAATGTACCAGCTGTTTTTACCCTCTGGACACACAATCATCATTTGATAGTGATCGGCCTCTTGCATTAGTTCGGGCATTCGAATAATCCAGTTCGAATACCATCCACTATAGCCATGTAGTAAGTAGGTAACAGGAAATCTTTTTGACTGATTGGCTGTATTTGTAGGTACGATTACTACACACTTGAAGGATTGCTTCATGGTTTTGCTTTCCACCCAAACCGTATCAACCGTTGCGGCATGAGCAGAAAGCAAAAAACCAATGAACGCAATAAATAGCAGACCCTTTTTCACGGATTAGAATCCTTTCTTCGCTTCTTGTGCGCGTTGCATAGGATTACCACTTTGTCCACCCGCACCTCTTCTAGGACCTTGTCCTTGCTTAAATAAGCTAAAGCGAGAAGGTTCATCTAGTTTATTCCAGCCATTATTTTTTTCATCAATATCTGCAGTCTCACGAAGTGGGTCTAATTTGATTGAGGCAACTTGTTTTGACTTTACGAAGGCCTTGGTGACCTTCTTTTCATTGAGTCGCCAGATTTGCGCAGGAATTCTTTCAATTTCTTTGGAACCATCTTTATACGTCCACTCAATGATAATAGGCATTACTAAACCGCCTTTATTAGAGAAAGTTAGTTCGTATTGGTGCAGATTGCTATAAAGTGCTTTTTCTTCGCTGGTTAGCTTTTCGCTTCCACCACCAGAAAAACTCACTTCGATTTGTGTGGTGTCATAAGGCTCTAGCCCCCGTGCATAACGCCAGTAGAAATCACGAAGGGTAGTATCTGTGTCAGTTGCAAAGGCGATTCGTTTGTCTTCGCGATTTCTGATTTTTGAAATGTCCTCAAATGCATTTACCTGCGGTTTGTCTACCCCGCGGCGCATAGAACCGGCTCTTCCACCGCTTGGACTAGTTGAAGTGTCTACTACTGCGTATTTTACCGTATCCAAGGAAATATCGCATACTTCGGTGCTATAGAACCATCCTCTCCAGAACCAATCCAGGTCTTCGCCACTGGCATCTTCTAAGGTTCTGAATAAATCTGCAGGCTCTGGATGTTTAAAAGCCCATCTTCTTGCATATTCTTTAAATGCGTAATCAAATAACTCTCTTCCCATTATGGTTTCGCGTAGAATATTGAGACCTGTAGCTGGTTTAGAGTATGCGTTGGGGCCAAACTGAACAATATTGTGGCTGTTACTCATGATTGGCTCTAGCTGATCTTTTGGCAGCTTCATGTAATCGGTGATGTAAGCGGCAGGTCCACGGCGACTTGGAAATTTATTGTCCCAAAGTTCTTCAGTTAGATACTCTACAAACGTGTTCAATCCTTCATCCATCCAACTCCATTGGCGCTCGTCACTATTGATGATCATGGGGAAGAAGTTGTGTCCCACTTCATGGATAATTACTCCAAGCATACCATTTTTTGTTCCTTCACTATAGGTGCCATCTTTTTCAGTTCTACCATAGTTGAAGCAGATCATCGGGTACTCCATTCCATTAGCGGCTTCAATACTTTGTGCTACAGGATAAGGGTAAGGAATAGTGAATTTGGAATATGTCTTGATGGTATGTGCAACTGCTTTGGTAGAGTAGGGGCGATATAATCCATATGCTTCTTTAGGATAGCCACTCATACACATTACTTTTTTGCCCTCTACGATTGCAGGCATCGCATCCCAAACTATTTTTCTTGAAGAAGCCCAAGCGAAGTCACGAACATTGTCTGCCTTGAATACCCATGTTTTCTTTTGTGTTGATTTTTGTTTTTCTGCTGCTTTTGCCTCATCTAGTGTTACCACTTCAACGGGTTCTTTTGCAACTTGAGCTTGTTTCCAACGCGTTAATTGGGCCGGGCTTAACACTACAGGGTAGTTTTGACACTCACCTGTAGAAAGTATAACGTGATCTGCAGGAACAGTCATTTGTACTTTAAAATTTCCAAAGGTTAGCGCAAATTCGCCACGACCAGTGAATTGCTGATTTTGCCATCCTCTGAAATCACTATACACGCAAAGACGGGGATACCATTGTGCCATGGTAAAAAGATGGTTGCCGTCTTCTGGAAAATACTCATAACCACCGCGACCACCCACCGTCATACGGTCTGTGATTTTGTAATTCCAATCTACTTTAAAAGCAAAACGCTGACCTGGTTTGAGCGGAGTTGGCAATTCGATACGCATCATTGTTTTATTGATGGTATAACGTAGTGATTTACCAAGCGCATCTGTCAATTTTGTAATATTAAATCCAAGTCCGTTATCTCCTTTTTCCTCTTCAATTTGTTTTAAACGTTGAACACTAAGCTGTCTACTTAGCGCAGAAGCATCTTGATAATTGGCATTATTGACCGAGCTGTGCTCGTTTTCATCAAGCTGCAACCATAGATAAGTCAATACATCGGGTGAGTTATTGAAGTAAGTGATCGTTTCACTTCCTTTCAACTTCAAATTTTTCTCATCTAACTCGCAAACGATATCGTAATCACAGCGTTGTTGCCAGTACTTAGGCCCTGGTGCTCCACTGGCTGTGCGATATTCGTTGGGTGTTGGGAATATTGTTCCCATTTGCTCAAACTTGTTTCCGTGATTACTTCCGGGATTGTTCTGAAGGTTTTGTGCAGTACCTGAGACACTCAGAACAAGCAGTATTGAAACAACGATCCAATTTTTCATGTTGAGATGTTTATAATTAAAAAGGGTATCTATTCATGGTAATTCCAAAAGCAATACCAAGCACTAAACAGGAGATAATAAAATTCCATTTATGAGCGGGCAGCTTGGCTATAAAGGTAACAAAGTGATTAATACATAACAGAAGAACTACTACCAGCATTTGTCCCACTTCGAGCCCAACGTTGAAGCCAAAAAGACCCCACCCAATTTGCTGATCCTGCGCCAGCATAAAACGGATACTATTGGCAAATCCCATCCCGTGAATGAATCCAAAAAAAAGTGCAAGTCCATACGTACTAATCGAGGTGGTTTGCTTTTGGTTAAGCTGGAATAGATTGAGGGCTGCAGTAATCATAATCGTTAGGGGAATTAAAAATTCTACCCATTGGCTATCCAGGCGTATCCAATCCAGTACGCTAAGCAGTAAGGTGACGGAGTGTCCAATTGTGAAGGCTGTTACCAATACAAGTACTTTTTTCCAATCAGACCAGGTATAGAGAGCTGCTAGTGCAATAATGAATAACTGATGATCCAGTGCGTCTTTACTAATAATATGCTCCCAGCCCATCGGGAAATAGAATGAAAAAGCATTCATGGGGTCAGTGGCATTAAAGTTTTAACTTTCCAAAAAATGAAGGATTGAAAATAAACCACAGTTTTGTGATTCTAAAATAAATTATGCAAACGGTAATCTTGGCAGTTGGCTGGTTGATTAGCAGCTTTTTAGGCACCTTACCAAAGAAGCATCCTTTTCATGTGGGAGTGGTAGAGGTGAATCACAATAAAGTTGAACGGACGCTGGAAATTCAATGTAAACTATACACGGATGATTTTGAGACTACCTTATCTCGTCTTTTTAAACAAAAAGTGGATTTAATCGATCCTAAATTTCACGATGCCATGGATAGTTTAGTAGAAAAGTACCTCTCAGGCCGTGTTCGTTTTGGGATCAATGGAAAGGGGTATAAGGGGAATTATCTGGGCTTTGAGCACGATAAAGAGGCAGTCTATGCCTTTATTGAAATTCCAGCTATTCCCAATGAAATTCGAGAAGTTCAATTTGACATCTCACTTTTGTTTGATCTGTATGATGATCAAATTAATTTAGTCCATTTTACTACCAATGGACAGCGGAAAAGTTCAAAGTTGGATTATCCCCAGTCAAAAGGGACATTGACGTTTTAATTATTCTTCCATTTCTTCTCGAATCGAATCGCTTATCTCAACTAGTACTTTATCGATTCGATGCCCATCCATATCCACAATTTCAATGCTGAATCCTTTCCAAACTAATTTTTCACCCGTTTTTGGGATGCGCTCTAGCTGGTGAAGTATAAAGCCCGCCAGGGTGTCAAAATCTTGTTCCCCCTCATTCATCCATTCTGTTTTTTCAAATTTGGATAGAAAGTCATAAAAGGGAATTTGCGCATCTATCAAAAAGCTGCCGTTTTCGCGTTCGGTGATTTCGTAATCAGGTCCTTCTTCCTGCGGAATTTCTCCTACAATGGCTTCCAGAATATCGTTAAGCGTGAGCATTCCTAAAATACTTCCGTATTCATCTACAATAAAAGCAGAGTGAACTTTGGATGTTTTGAATCGCTCTAGTACTTGATAAGCCGATATGTTTTCAGGGATAAAAAGCGCAGGCTGCATGGTGGTTCCCAGTTTCAAATTGTCGGGATTGACATACAAGTCTTTTATAGAAACTACGCCCTTAATAGTATCAATACTGCCTTGGCAAATTGGGTAGGCAGAGTGTGGCGCTTCAATAATTTTTTCCTTGATCTGTTCTTCTGTTTCATTTTCATCAAACCAAATAATGTCACTACGATGCGTCATCAGTGAGGTGATAGTTCGGTCACTCAAATGAAAAACTCGTTCAATGATTTCCTGCTCCTCTTCTTCAATAGTTCCGGCCTCTGTTCCCTCTGTGATTAATGTCTTTATTTCTTCCTCTGTAATCGCATCATTTGCACTTTTTCGAATCTTGAAAAGTTTAAAGAAAAGGGAACTGCTCTCATTCAATAGCCAAACAATAGGGTAGGTGAGTTGTGCAAACATTTTCATGGGACCTGCTGTGGCCATTGCTAATTTCTCCGCTCGAATTAAACCAATTCGTTTTGGAATTAATTCTCCAAAAATGATGGAAAGGAAAGTGACAAAAATTACAATCAGGATGGTTGATAAAGTTTCTGCTACATCAGGTTTTATTCCCCATCTCATTAGATAGGGTAAAAGATTGGCACTGAATTTTTCTCCAGAGTAAACCCCGGTTAAAATGGAAATTAGCGTGATTCCAATTTGAACGGCAGATAGAAAAAACTCGGGATGATTGGAGAGTTCGAGTGCTGTTTGTGCTCGCTTGTTACCTTTCTCTGCCAGGTGTTCCAATCGTGCTTTTCTTGCAGAAACCAATGCGATTTCAGAGAGTGAAAAAAGCCCATTGAGTAAGATGAGCAATCCCAAAATAAATAGGTCCATTAGTGTGGCGTACTGGTTACTGATTCGAAGTTAGTGATTCGATGCTGTTTATTGTATTGACGTGCAAACAGCCAACCGATCAAAAAGCCAAAGATTGATCCGGCCAGAACATCTGTGGGGTAATGAACTCCCACATAAATTTGTGCATATCCAACCGAAAAAGCCCAAAAAAATAATAGGTAGCCCCATTTACCCAAATAACTGCTTAGTGTAATAAAAATAAAAGTAGCCATTGCAAAATGGTTGGCAGCATGATTAGAAATGAAACTGAACCCCGATCCGCAATGCGGAATTCGCAGGATAATCTCTCCCAATAAAGTGGGGTCATTGCAAGGTCTTACTCGTTGAATGGTTTGCTTGATCAATTGGTTGCCGGTGAAGTCTACCAGACTCACGGTTGCAATGAAAAAAAAGGCCCACCACAGCGCCTTTTTTTTAAATCGGTAAATAACAAATAAAAGTAAAAGTAGATAGGCAGGGGCCCAAAAAGTGGGGGTGCGCCAATAAGGGAATAGCCAGTCGAAAAAAGAATTGGCCCCCTGTTTATTGATTAACTCTAGGAGCCATTTATCACCGGCTTGAAAGAAACTTAAAATAGTTTGCAATTCAATTTTCACATTACAAAAGTAACAAAGCCTTGTCTGTTCCAGATGTCGTTTCTTTGTTAAATGTTATCTGGTCGAATTCGCATTCCTAAAACGCTGATTTGGGTGATCAACTTGCTGGGTATTTTTATTTTGATTTTTACTCTTTTCAGACTGATCACTTTTTTTTCATTTCGGCCATCGGGTATTGACTTTGCCCAGGCGGTTCCTGCATTTTGGCTTGGGCTACGCTATGACCTTCGATGGATTGCCATTGTGTTATTGCCGATCGTTTTATTGAGTACGTTGCCGGCATTATCTCCATTTTATTCTGCGCGGAATAAAAAATTTTGGACGCTCTATCTTGCTGTGTTGACACTGTTGATTTTCTTCTTTTTTGCTGCAGGGTTTGGAAGCTTTGCCTATAACCAGACGCCACTGGATGCGGGTGCGATGAATTTTGCAGAAGATTTTACCATTTCTGTAAAAATGATTTGGCAAACGTATCCTTTACTCTGGATGTTACTTGGGCTAGGCGTTGCCGTATTATTTTTTCGTTGGATGTATCATAAAAGTCACTGGCAGGTGATCAGCCAAACGGATGGTTTAGGCATTCCACATCGCCCCAGTTATTTTTTTGTTTCTGCATGGGTGCTTCTATTTCTTATACATGGATCTTTAAGTAGCATTCCTTTAAAACGTCGCGATAGTTTTCGATTTCAGCAGAGTTTTCTATCCTATCTGGCCATCAACCCCCTTCAAAATTTTGCTGCAACACTCTCTCTCCGGCAGCCTAGTTATAATGAAGACAGGGCTCGTGCATTATATCCTGTACTCGCTCATTGGATGGATTGGACAGAAACAGAGCGGATGCAGTTTCATCGAACCGTTGGTCCTCGTAGCACGGCAGCAGAAAGTAGACCCAACATTGTGATCGTACAATGTGAGTCGTTTAGTATGTACAAGAGTAGTATGAGTGGAAATCCGCTTAATACAACTCCTTATGTTGATTCACTTTCTAAAAAAGGCATTTTTTTTGAGCGTTGTTTTGCGCCTACTTTTTCAACAGCGCGAGCTTTGTTTGCTATATTAACAGGGATCCCTGATGCTCAGTTGTTCAAGTTTTCAAGCCGTAATCCAAAAGCGCTCAATCAATATACCCTTATTAATAGTTTAGAAGGATACGATAAGCACTACTTTCTAGGCGGCGATGCCGAGTTCAATAATTTTGAAGGAGTGCTTCGAAACATTGAAGGGTTGCAAATGCATACCGGACAGCGCCCCACTATTCCGCCTATCAATGTTTGGGGAATCAGTGATAAAGATTTATTACAAGAGGCGCATGCTGTTTTTAATAATGCGAAAGGTCCTTTTTTTGCCTACATCCAGACTTCTGGAAATCACCGTCCTTTTCAGCGATCAATTCCTCCTTCTGATAGTGCATTTAAAAGAGACACAGTTGACCAGGTGACATTAGAAAAATACGGGTTTGAGTCTGTCGATGAATACAATGCTTTTCGCTATACGGATTATTGTTTTCGAACATTTTTTGATAAAGCTTCTCGCTCATCGTATTTCGCCAATACGATATTCGTGCTAATTGGAGATCATGGCGTTGCCGGCAATGCAAATGCAGTTTATCCATCCATTTGGACTACACAACGGCTAACCGATCAGCATGTACCACTACTTTTTTATGCGCCTAGTTTATTAGCTCCTCAACGAAGAAAAGAAGTGGTGTCCCAAATTGATGTGATGCCAACAGTTGCGGGGTTATTACATCGTACGTATCAAAACAGAACGCTGGGAAGAGATCTGCTTGATCCGCACCTTAAGAATCATTTTGCATTTGTTACCAATGCTGCCGATCGAATTGGTGTAGTGACCGATGATTACTTTTTTGTTCGTAATCTCAATGCAGGGGAGGAACAGTTTTTTTTGATTGACAGCACACGGAAACCTTTAGAGGCTGGACAAAAGAGAAAGATGCAGCAGTCGCTTTCTGATTTGACTTTTGCTCTGTTCGAAACATCGAGGTATCTGATTATGAATAATCCTCGTAATTAATGTAAACGTTGTGCGATAAAAATTAACCGGGGCGATTGTTTTTTATCAAATGTCTCCAATTGATAATTTCCTACAACTTGATTGATTTGTAAGTCTTGCTGCTGAATCATGGTGCCCAGTTCTTCTTGGGTGAACTTTGCTACTTTTTCAGTGTACGACAGTGTGGTCGATTTACTTTCATCGTGCACGACAATTTTTTTATAGAGATATTTTGAGTCATGCCAGCGAGTAATGTCAAAGCGAATCTGTTCGATGATGCGTTCTTCTTTTTCAATCAACTGCTGAATGGCAAAATCATAATTTACATAATCGAGTACAAGGGTCCCGCCTTTTTTTAAGGCGATTGCCATTGTATGCAAAGCTCTTTCGTGTTCATGCGCGTTATCAAAGTAGCCAAAACTTGTGAAGAAGTTGAAGACATAGTCCATACAATGTGCACAAAATGTTTTTCGCATATCATGCACTTGAAAATTTAAATGTGTTGAGGCGTATTGCTTGGCAAATTCAATATTTTCTGGTGCTACATCAATGCCTGTTACATCAAAACCAAGGGCCGCAAGTTGACGGCTGTGTCGACCTCTTCCGCATCCTACGTCGAGCATGCGAGCTTCCTGTTTCGGACGCAAATGGTCAATGAGACGATTGATGAATTGCTTTGCCTCCTCCTCATCTCGGTGCGAATAAAGTAAGTGATAGTAGGGAGAATTAAACCACTCCGAAAACCACGAATGCTCCTGCATACTGCAAATTTACTAGTTAATTTTCGCAAAGAAGGTTTGATTTACAACCTGTATTTTTGCACCGCAAAACCTTCCTATGTCATTATTGAAAAGTATCTCCGGCATTAGAGGAACCATTGGAGGAAGTGTCGGAGAAAATCTCACCCCCGTCGATATTGTAAAATTTACAGCTGCCTTTGCAACAATCATTACGGAAGGAGTGGAGTCTCCTCGTGTTGTAGTAGGACGTGATGGTCGAATTAGTGGTGAAATGGTACAGCAATTAGTGATGCAAACATTAGTTGGACTTGGCGTTGAGGTTATTGATCTGGGGTTAAGTACTACACCAACCGTTGAGATTGCAGTTCCTGTAGAAAAGGCTGCTGGTGGAATTATCATAACAGCTAGTCACAATCCACGGGAGTGGAATGCCTTAAAATTGCTAAACGAAAATGGTGAGTTTATCGATGCTGCTGTTGGTGCGCGTGTTTTGGAATTAGCAGCCTCACAATCGTTTAATTTTTCTACTGTAGAAAAGCTTGGAAAAATCATCTCAAAAGATTTATTGAATCTGCATGTCGAGGCGGTTTTGAACTATCCGCTTGTCAAGAAGGAAATTATTTCTAAGAAAAAACTCAAGGTAGTTGTAGATGCAATTAACTCAACGGGTGCGACCTATGTACCGGCCTTGCTTCGTGCATTAGGAGTTGAAGAAATTATTGTGTTAAATGAAACTGTCAATGGACAATTTGCACATAACCCTGAACCTTTGCCTGAGCATCTTCGTCAACTTTGTGAAGAAGTGGTTCGGCAGGGTGCTGACCTCGGAATTGCCGTTGACCCTGATGTAGATCGACTTTGTTTTGTGAATGAAGACGGCACTTTATTCGGAGAGGAATTCACCTTAGTTGCAGTCGCTGATTATGTGTTGTCGCAACGAAAGGGCAATACGGTCAGTAATATGAGTAGTACAAAGGCCCTTCGTGAGTTAACCTTGAAATGGGGAGGCCTTTATACTCCGGCGGCAGTGGGCGAAGTAAATGTTGTTAAAAAAATGAAGGATACGCAGGCCGTTATTGGTGGCGAAGGAAATGGTGGAATCATAGTGCCTGACTTTCATTACGGCCGAGATGCTCTTATTGGTATTGCACTCTTCCTTTCCCATTTTGCCGGACAGGATAAAGCCATGAGCGGGTTTCGAAAAAATTATCCGAATTACTTTATCTCAAAAAATAAAATTGAGTTGCCGGCTGGTGTCAACTTGGATTTACTTTTTGATGCAATTGAAAAAAAATATAAGAAACAGCCCATCAATCGTGAAGACGGACTCCGTATTGAATTTGATCAGGATTGGGTACATCTTCGTGCATCTAATACCGAACCTATCGTTCGTATTTACGCGGAGAGCGATTTAGAAACTAAGGCAAACAATATTGCGCAACAACTTATGAGAGATATCGGAGAACTCTCTCTTTCTAGATCCTAGTGTATATTCGCATAAGTAATGACCCGTATTTATTTTGATAATGCTGCAACTACCCCAATGGATCCATTGGTTGTAGAAGCTATGTTGCCGTATTTGCATTCACATTTCGGAAATCCTTCTTCTATTTATTCGTTTGGCAGAGAAACACGTCTGGCAATTGAGAACGCACGTAAAACTGTGGCCGGCATTTTGAATGTGAAGCCAGGAGAAATCTTTTTTACAAGCGGTGGTACTGAAAGTGATAATATGGCAATTCGGTCCGCTATTGAAGATTTGGGTTGTAAACATATCATCACTTCACCCTTAGAGCACCATGCTGTGCTTCATACCATTACTGCGGCTGAAAAAAGTCATGGAGTTACTACAGCAATGGTGAATGTCTTACCAAATGGACATATTGATCTATCACATTTAGAGCAGTTGTTAAAAAATGCCAAGCAGCGTTGTGTGGTTTCCTTGATGCACGCCAATAATGAAATTGGAAATTTACTCGACGTAAATGCGGTGGGAGATCTCTGTCGCACATACAATGCAGTGTTTCATTCTGATACTGTTCAAACGGTTGGTCATTATCCTCTTGATTTTAATCGATCCAATATTCATTTCGCAACCGGCGCTGCGCATAAATTTCATGGTCCAAAAGGAATTGGAATACTCTTTATTTCTGAGTCAGTTAAAGTGAATCCGATGATTCATGGAGGCGGGCAAGAGCGTAATATGCGTGCAGGTACAGAGAATGTACCGGGGATTGTAGGATTTGCAAAGGCGCTGGAAATTGCATCAAAACAAATGGAGACTGACCAAGATCATATTCTGCGTTTGAAAAATTTGCTGGCCAATCAGTTAATACAAACAATTCCTGGTGTTCATTTCAATGGCGACTGGGATGGTCAATCTTTGTATACTGTCTTAAATGTTTCTTTTCCCCGAACTCCACAATCTGAGCTCTTGTTAATGAGTTTGGATATGCAGGGTATTTGTGTTTCTTCCGGAAGTGCCTGCAGTAGCGGCGCCAGTCAGGGTAGTCATGTAATACAAGCCATTCCCGGAGAAAAAGAAGGAGTACCCATCCGGTTTTCATTCTCAAAGTATAATACCGAAACGGAGGTCAATCAGGTAGTACAAAAGCTGAAGGAGATTCTATAAACTTTCTTCCTAGTTAGAGGCTATGCCAGGGATTTCTGCGCGTTGAATGCATATATTTTCTGAGATCTTTCCAAAAGGCTAGAACCAGGTAAATTATGACGGGTGAGCCTAAGGTGAGCACGGATGTATACAAAAAATACTGCCTGATGCGGCTGGTGGAAATACCCATTCGAAGGCCAATAGCGCTGCAAACTCCAAATACATTCCACTCCACAAAAGATTTTAGTTTTTCCATAGGGGAAGGATTCGGTTTTTTATTTACTCCAAAAATACAAAAGACCGGTCATCCCTCGGTTTGATTTTCTTAATTTTGCAGCGCGAAAACAAAATCGAAAACCATGGTATTTGATCTGGAACTAATCAAGAAGACCTATGCTGGAATGCCTGCTAAAGTGGAGGCTGCTAAAAAAGCATTGGGAAGACCCCTTACACTGGCAGAGAAAATTTTATATGCGCATTTGTGGGATGGTGTTTCACCTCGTGATTTTCAAAGGGGTAAGGACTATGTAGATTTTGCGCCAGATCGAGTTGCGATGCAGGATGCAACTGCACAAATGGCTCTTTTGCAATTTGATACGACTGGCCGTAAAAAAGTGGCGGTTCCTTCAACGGTACATTGCGACCACTTGATTGTTGCCAAAAATGAAGGCAAGTCAGATCTTTCTAAAGCAGTTAGTGATAACGAGGAGGTTTATAATTTTCTTTCTTCTATATCAAATAAATACGGGATAGGATTTTGGAAACCTGGCGCCGGAATCATTCACCAGGTTGTATTAGAGAACTATGCGTTTCCGGGTGGAATGATGATTGGTACGGACTCACATACGGTGAATGCAGGTGGATTAGGAATGATCGCCATTGGAGTAGGAGGGGCAGACGCTTGTGATGTGATGGCAGGTCTTAGCTGGGAGTTATTAATGCCCAAACTCATTGGTGTAAAATTGACAGGCAAGTTGAACGGCTGGACTTCACCAAAGGATGTAATCTTAAAAGTTGCGGGTATTCTCACTGTAAAAGGAGGTACCAATGCTATTGTGGAATATTTTGGAGAAGGGGCAACGAGTATGAGTTGTACAGGTAAAGGTACCATCTGCAACATGGGCGCTGAAATAGGAGCTACTACTTCTACATTCGGATATGATGAAAGTATGCGTCGTTACCTGGAGGCAACAGGAAGAAAAGAGGTGGCTGACGCTGCCGATCAAATCAAAGAATACCTGACAGGTGACCCAGAGGTATATGCGAACCCTGAAAAATATTTTGATAAAGTCATTGAGATAAATCTGAGTGAACTAGAGCCTCATCTAAATGGTCCATTTACACCAGACCTTGCTACACCTATTTCAAAAATGAAAGAAGTAGCTGCACAAAATGGTTGGCCCACAAAAGTTGAAGTGGGTTTGATTGGTAGTTGTACTAACTCCTCCTACGAGGATATTAGTCGTGCGGTAAGTTTAGCAAAACAAGTTGCCCAAAAAGGATTAAAAACAAAAGCAGAATTTACAATCACACCCGGAAGTGAATTAGTGCGCTATACCATTGAAAGAGATGGTTTCTTGGATACATTCTCCAAAATCGGTGCGCGCGTATTTGCGAATGCTTGTGGACCTTGTATTGGAATGTGGGATCGTATGGGTGCGGAGAAGCAGGAGAGAAATACGATCGTTCACTCTTTTAATAGAAATTTTGCAAAGCGAGCTGATGGTAATCCAAACACGCTTGCCTTTGTGGCCAGTCCTGAATTAGTTACAGCACTTGCTATTGCCGGGGATCTTACTTTTAATCCTATCACTGACACGTTGATCAACGAAAAAGGAGAAGCTGTTAAATTAGATCCGCCAGCAGGAAACGAATTGCCTGTAGCGGGCTTTGCAGTTGAGGACGCAGGGTATCAGGCTCCTGCAGAAGATGGAAGTAAAGTAAGAGTTGATGTAAAATCCGATAGCAAACGTTTACAGTTATTATACCCATTTGCAGCATGGGAAGGAACAGATCTAAAAAGTCTTAGACTTTTAATCAAAGCAAAGGGAAAATGTACTACTGACCACATTTCAATGGCCGGTCCTTGGTTAAAATTCAGGGGGCATTTGGATAATATCAGCAATAACATGTTGATTGGTGCAGTAAACTTTTTTAACGAGAAAACAGATCTTGTCAAAAATCAATTGACTGGAGAATATGGTCCAGTTCCTACTACACAGCGCGCCTATAAAGCAGCTGGTATCGGTTCGATTGTTGTGGGAGATGAAAATTATGGAGAGGGTTCTTCACGCGAACATGCGGCCATGGAGCCTCGTCATTTGGGAGTACGTGTTGTGTTGGTTAAATCGTTTGCCCGTATTCATGAAACGAATTTGAAAAAACAAGGGATGCTTGCCTTGACTTTTGCGAATAAAGAAGATTATGCAAAAATTCAAGAGGATGATAACATTGATATAGTTGGATTAACCAATTTTATCCCTGGAAAGCCGCTGGAGATTGTATTAAATCATGCAGACGGAAGTCAAGACACTATTGTAGCCAATCACTCCTATAATGAACAACAAATAGAGTGGTTTAAGGCTGGGGGAGCGCTCAATGTGATTCGTAAGCAAGCGGGCATTTAAATTAATGACCCCACCTGTAGGTTTTGATTGAAAAACCTGCAAGATCCAACACGCGATCTGTAACCGTGGAGGCAACTGCCTCTATCGTTTTTGGTTTGCTGTAGAAAGAAGGCGTTGCCGGACAAATAATGCCTCCTGCCAACGTAACAGTTTCCATATTTCTAATGTGGATCAGATTATAGGGAGTGTCACGAACCACACAGATCAGTTTTCTTCTTTCTTTTAAAACCACATCAGCAGCGCGGGTTATTAGATCATTGGAAACTCCTGTAGCTATTCGGCCCAGTGTTCCCATGGAGCAAGGTATAATGATCATGGTGTCATACTGACCAGAGCCTGATGCAAAGGGTGCAGAAAAATCAGTTGTAGTAAATTGTTTAACGGGAAAATTCTTCCAGCTATCATTCTCGAGCTCTGTGTTCCACACTTCTTTGGCATTAGTTGTCATAACAACGGCCAACTCCTCCCATTGATCTTTTAGCTGGGATAGCTTTTGCAGAAGGTCTGCCGCATAAATTGAACCACTAGCCCCCGTAATAGCAACTACTACTTTTTTCATACATCTATAACCCGCAGTTTTGGGATAAGTTCAGTTGAATAAGTATATATTAGTAAATAACCCTTAATTCATTAAAATATCTAAGAATTAACCTGTTAAAAGCCTTACGACCAACTAAATTCGATTAGAATTTTCATAGGATAAGGTTTAATGGTTAATGGTTTTTGATTAGGGTCCCCCGATTTCCATCGGGGGTTCTTTTTTTAATCCCTTTTGGTGTTTTCGTTACCCAAATTATTCAAAATCCATTTTGTTTTCATGCTCCATAAATGGAAAGTAGTATTGTCTGCTGTGCCTCCAATTCCATGATTCTTGTTAGGGTAATAAAAACTATCAAAAGCGACGTTGGCTTTTACCAGTGCGCTAACCATTTGAGTAGAGTTTTGAAAATGGACATTGTCGTCGGCTGTTCCATGTATCAAAAGATATTTTCCTTTGACCTTATCTGCATGATTTAGCGGGGAGTTATCATCGTAACCTCTTTCATTTTCTTTAGGTGTGCGCATATAACGTTCTGTATAAATGTTGTCGTAAAAACGCCAGCTGGTTACGGGTGCAACAGCTACAGCCGCATGAAATACGCCTGCTCCCTTGGTGATGGCTAATGAACTCATGAAACCTCCGTAGCTCCATCCCCAATGGCCGATGCGGTCTTTATCAACAAATGAAAGTTTACACAATTCTTTTGCTGCATCAATTTGATCTTCAATTTCAAGTTTTCCAAGTTGCAGATACGTTTTTTTCTTGAACTCTTCTCCTCTGTAACCCGTGCCAGTGTTATCAATACTAACGACGATAAATCCTTTTTGCGCCAGTAATTGATGCCAGGTGCTAACAGCGCCAAATCGGTTTGCCACCTGCTGAGAGCCGGGGCCTCCGTAATTACAAAATAAGACCGGGTATTTTTTGGAAGGGTCAAAAGTCTGTGGTTTTAGCATCCAGCCATTAAGGGTGTCTCCTTTGCTATTAGGAATGCGTATGAAAGTGGCATTACCAAATCCATACTCCTGCATTTTCTCTTTAAGCTTTGTGCTTTCTCCTAATTGTTGCACAAGCTTAGAAGAAATTCCTTTCTTTTTGTCTACAACCAACTGGTATCGACTAACCTGTTGTGGTGTATTGATGTCAGAGCGGTATAAAAAATACGCTGTAAAATCATCATTGAATACGACCCGATTCCATGCTTCACCCGTCGTAAGTGCAGTTGTTGTTTTACCTGTAAAATCAGTAACCATCACGTTACGATCCATGGGACGTGGCGCCGCTAGCGTATAGAATATTCGTTTGTTGGTTTCGTCAACTCCATTTACTTCTGTGATTTCCGTATTTCCTTTTGTTAATTGTAATTTGGTTTGACCGTCCAAGCTGTAGAGGTATAAATGGCGATAGCCATTCATTTCACTGGTAAATAAAAAGTGTTTTCCGTCTTTTAAGAACCACCAGTCATCGTTGATCTCAACAAAGTATTTATTGGTTTCTTCATATAAAAGACGACTCTTGCCCGTACTAGCATCCGTAGCTAATAATTTTAAATGATTTTGATGGCGGTTCATCCAAAAAACGACGAGTGTATTATTGTCTTCTGTCCATTTGATTCGGGGTATATAGATATCTCCGGTCTCAAAATCTGCTTTTACGTCTTTGCTATTTTTTACATCGTACAGATGAATTTCAACTACTGAGTTGTCGTCGCCTGCTTTTGGGTATTTATAACGGTAATCGCTGTTGTGCGAATTATCAAACATGGTCATATTGAACTTCTTTACTCTTGATTCATCAAATCGGTAATAGGCTAAGTGAGTTCCTTCTTTATTCCAGGCATAGGCTTGCGTGAATTCAAATTCTTCTTCATACACCCAATCACAATTACCATTGATTACTTCATTCCATTTTCCGTCGTTGGTAATGGCTGTGTAATTGCCTGAAGCAATATTGTAGAGATAGAGATTGTTCTGGTAAACGTAGGATATATAATCACCCGTAGGGGAAAATTCAGCATGTAAAAACTTAGGGTCTTCTTGTTCTCCGCCCCCTGCAAGGGTCCCCTTTAATCGAATCAGTTGCGTATCCTTGTCTGATGTAATTAGCAAATGAACAACAGCCTTTGTTGATCTTCTATAGATGGATTCTGTATTGGATTTAACTAAATGGAACTGTGGTTTAGCTACGCTTGTAATAACCTGATCCGCTCTATTGATTTTTTTTCCAAACTGATCTTTGTAGCGATTCCATTGCCAATTGACTTCCTTTGCAGTGGTATCGAATCGAGCATTTATGAACTCTCCTCTGAAAGTTCCTTTTTTATAAATATCCTCCAGTGTAATTGATTTTGTTTGTGCACTGGCGGAGATGCTGCAGAGCAGTAAAATGACAAGTAGGTTTCGCATACGCGTTGATTTAGTCCATAAATGTATAAAAAAAGACGGCCTGATAAGACCGTCTGTAAAAAGATTGATAAGTGGCGTTTCTTTATTTTTTTTCAGCCATATCGGGCACCGCTTCTACTTTATAAGCGCCTGCATCCAATTTTACCTTGGTCTCAGAGAAGGCCTTAAGGGTTGTTTCAATATCGGCATCGTTATGGATGGCAGATGGAATCAGACGGTAAATGATGTGTCCTTTTGGAATAACCGGATAAACCACAATGGAGCAGAACACACCGTAATTTTCACGAAGGTCCATCACCATAGCAGTTGCTTCTTCTACGCCTCCTTTCATATAAACTGGGGTAACAACTGAGTCTGTTTTGCCAATATCGAATCCGCGGTCCTTTAATCCCTTTTGCAGTTTTAGTGCATTACTCCACAACTTGTCCTTGTATTCTGGATGGTCGCGTAATAGTTCCAATCGCTTTAGATTGCCCACCACCAACGGCATTGGTAAGCTCTTGGCAAAAATCTGTGAACGAATATTATAGCGAATAAAATCCATGATCACTTTATCTCCTGCTACAAAAGCACCAATACTTGCCATTGATTTAGCAAAAGTTGAAAAGTAGATATCAATTTTGTCTTGTACACCCTGTTCTTCACCCGCGCCTGCTCCAGTTTTGCCTAACGTGCCAAAGCCATGAGCATCGTCAACTAGTAAACGGAACTGAAATTTGTTTTTTAACGCAGCAATCTCTTTAAGTTTTCCTTGGTCACCTGCCATACCAAATACACCTTCGGTGATAAGCAAAATGCCTCCTGTTTTTTGTTTTTCTACAAGGGCAGTAGCTCGTTGCAATTGTTTTTCGCAATCTTCTACATCGTTATGTTTGAAAACATAGCGATGGCCGGGGTGCATACGGAGGCCATCTATAATACATGCATGACTTTCGGCATCATACACAATCACATCGTGGCGGCCGCAAAGAACGTCAATGACACTCAGCATTCCCTGGTATCCAAAATTGAGTAATACAGCATCCTCTTTCATTTCAAATGCTGCCAACTCTGCTTCCAATCTTTCGTGTAGATTACTGTTTCCACTCATCATACGAGCGCCCATTGGATAAGCAAGTCCATATTCACGAGCTCCATCTGCATCTGCTTTTCTCACTTCGGGGTGATTAGCAAGGCCCAGATAATTATTTAGACTCCAAACAATCATGTCCTTGCCTCTGAACTTCATACGGCTGCTGATTTCACCTTCTAATTTTGGGAAGGCAAAGTATCCATGTGCTCTTTCACGATGTTGACCCAGGGGGCCTGCGTTCTTCAATAACTTTTCAAAAAGATCGGCCATAAAATTGGTTTTACAGGTTGTAGAACAACTGCAAAATTACGGTTTTTACGCTATGGTATGATCTACGTTAAATGACTAAAACCCTTTTTTAGATTCAGATTTTTGTGCAGGAGCATTCTTTACAAACCGCTCCATCCATTCAAACTGTTCAGCAAGCACGTGAAGTAGATTTTCCTTGCCTGTATACCCATGTGATTCATAAGGTAGACTCACATAACGAGCTGTTCCGCCATGGCCTTTAATGGCGTTGTACATTCTCTCACTTTGGATTGGGAAGGTTCCTGTGTTATTATCCAGCTCCCCATGGATCAGCAAAAGCGGCGCTTTGATTTTATCGGCATAGTTAAAAGGGCTCATCTGGTTGTAAAGCTCTGGTGCTTGCCAGTAGGTTCTGTCCTCATTCTGAAACCCAAAAGGGGTTAAGGTTCTGTTATACGCACCACTGCGTGCAATTCCTGCTTTGAAGAGTTTGGTATGAGCAAGCAAATTCGCCGTCATAAATGCGCCGTAACTGTGACCACCTACCGCTACTCTGTCTGGATCGCCAACTCCTCTTTCATTTAAAGTTTGAATAGCAGCTTTCGCATTCATTGTTAACTGTTCAATGAAATTGTCGTTTGGTTTCCCATTTTCACTACTGGCAACAATAGGCATTTCCGCATTGTTCAATACTGCATAGCCTTGTGTTACATAAAACACCGGTGATCCGCCACTCAGATAGGTAAATCGATGTTCGCTTCCTCGAATTTGTGCTGCATCTGCAGCAGAATTATATTCTGCCGGGTAGGCCCAGATAAAAACAGGCAGTTTGCCATCTCTTTCTTTGTTATAATTTTTTGGCAAGTAGAGTTCGCCAGTCAAATTGATGCCATCGTCACGCTTATAAAAAATCTTTTCTTTTGTGACACCATCCATTGCAGGATAAGGGTTTTTGAAATTGGTTAATGGACGGTCTGCGATACGACGAATAAGATCTTTTTGAAAATAATTGGGAACTTCTATTTCGCTTTCTCGTTGTGTGATTAAGATTCCACTCTCAGCATCAATAATTTTTTGAACCGTTTCAAACACGCCCTCGCTGCATTTCCATAGTGTGTCTACTTTTTTTGTGTGAACATGGAAGGAAAGTAAAAAAGGTAAATCTCCTTTTGGTGAGCTACCTGTTGTATTGTTGAAAAGTACTTTATTGCCCTTGTCGATAGTCCACAAAACGGGTTTGCCAAATTCGTTGGATTTTGTAACGGCTGTGCCAGGATTTGAGTACGCATCCGTTGTATTACGAGTAAAAATTCTTTCTAGATCTCCTGTGACCGGATTAAAACGATTAATACCCGATTGTTGGCGTGAGCGTAATCCTTCATATACCAACGCAAGTCCCTCATTACCCCATATGGTGTTGCTGTAACGCATTTTCGTTTTAAAGAGCAGTGTTTTTTCTCCATTAAAAGGAGCGCTTAATGCAAAAACCGCATCGTGATAATCCATTTGTTTTTTTATCAGGCCGCTATCTAAGGGTTCGCACCAGACTAAGGTAGCCGCTTGATCATCTCTCCACTCATGCCCTCTCGCAATGGGTTGCACATTATCATTGCCGCTTGGTGCTGTTTCAGATGAGGGGTTGCTACCTAAATTTTTTATAGTTGTTCCTTTGCGATCCATGATAAAAAGCAAAGAGGCAAATCCACCAGCAGGCACGCTATACGAGAAGGGGGGCGTCATGACCTCAGTAAGGATATATTTTTTATCGGGAGATAGTGAAGCTGATTTGTAAAGTGCCGGCCCGGCTATTTTTGTTTCCACGCCTTTCGTATTACTCACTAATTGCGCAGTGGCATAAAAAGAAAAGAGTTGTTCGTCGTAAGGAGACTTGATGAGATCTTGAAACGTTGGACGAGGAGAGGCCTTGCCACTATTCTCCTGGATAGTGGGCCCATCTGGTACAGCAACTTTGATTGGCGCTTCAGTGGGTTTACGCGTAGCGGTGAAATATAAAAGGGTGTTTGCATCTACCCATTGATATCTGTTGAGAACAATGTTGAGTGGTGATTTATTAATGCGAATTGCTTTTTTGGTCGCAATGTTTACTTGATAAAGATCCACGCTAGTTGTGTTTACCTGTAAAAAAGCAAATGCACGCTGATCTGGACTCCAAGTTACTCCTGTTGCGTGTAGCGGTTTAGGAAGTCCTTCTATCGAAAAATCTTTTTGCGTGCGAGCTTCACGCAAGTAGAGTTGTTCAATTAAATTCATTCTACTTGGTGCAAAATTGGCAGGGTTGATACGCAAACCCGCAATTCGAAGTTCAGGTGCAGCCAGATCTTCCATTTCTGCATAACTATTGGTTTGCATCAAGACCATCCATTCGCCTTTATTGTCGATGCTGACTGCTGCAGGTCTTTTGGCAAGTAGCATCTCTGTAATTTCTTTGGGGGGCGTTTTGTAGCCAGACTGTGCAATGGAAAGTGAACAAAGTCCTACTAGGAAAGAGATTGTTGCAACAAAAAAGACAGTTAATTGCTTTTTCATTCGAGTGGGTTTTTAGGGAGTTAAGTTAAGTAAATTGACGATCTTTGACGCAGTCACAAAAGAGTAGTCATGAACATAAAAGTTTGCGGGGTAACAACCTTTAAACAACTCCAACAATTGGATGGACTAGAGGTTGATATGGCTGGATTGGTTTTGATTCCTGATACTCCTTGGTATGCAGGTGATTCTTTGAATGCAAAAGAAGTCTCTAAAGCCGATTTTGATCTAAAAAAGGTAGGAATTCTTCGTAATCCATCCTTATCAGATGCACTGGATTGGATTGATGCGTATAAGCTAGATGCTATTCAATTAATTGGTGAGGAGTCTCCTGAATTGTGTGAAGACCTAAGCACCGAAGTAGAGGTTATTAAGCTTATATCCATTGATAAAGACCATTCAAGTATCGAAAAACAATTGCAGCAGTATGATGCTGTTTGTGATTATTATTTATTCACGGGTACTTTTGCTTCAAGTAATGCCATCTATGGTGGCGCATTTGATTGGAATTTGCTGGCTTCTCTTCGAATTGAAAAACCCTTCTTCTTATCGGGAGGAATTGGTCTGCAACAGTCATCTGTATTACGTAAGTTTGATCATCTTGATTTTTTTGGAGCAGATTTAAATCTGGAATTTGAAACTGCTCCTGGCGAGAAAGATTTTAAATCCATTCTTCAGTTTCGTCAACTTATTCGATAATATTTAATTCATGCGCGTACATTTTTTGTTTTGTCGATTGGTGCTTGGTTTTTTTGCAACCCTTTTTTTCTTTGAGGTACAGGCGCAAGCCACAAAAAAATTTGAGCTTACGGGTTTGCTCACCGGTTTTCCGGATAGCGCACAGGTGCGATTGTTTAGAAGTGGTGAGAATATGCCCTTTGCTACTACTGTACTTTTCAATAATCAATTTACACTCCGTGGAGAACTAGCGGAGCCCATGCTTCTCTTTCTATTTGTGGGGGATCAACAGCAGCCGGCTGAGTTGTTTTTGGAAAATACATCGATGAAATTGGAAGGACAAAAGGGAAACCCTCTGGAGTGGGTACTTACCGGAAGCCCCTCACATTCAACATTCAAAGAATTTGTTACCCGATTTTTGCCTTATGTACAACTCCGTAATGCGCAGGCCAATGCAATTAATGAAGCCCCTGCGGGTCCTGCAAGAGATAGCTTAGTACAAATCTATACAGAGGCTAATAATCGTATGCAAGAACAAATTGATGCACTGGTGGCTCGAGCACCTGGCTCTCCCGTTACGCCATTTGTTTTAGCAGCCACCTATGGTTTTACCAGTGATCCACTTTTATTAGAAAAAAGATTTGAACAGTTGACTTCAGAAAACAAAAAAGGAACGGTGGGTCAACAAATCAATACGATTATTCAAGAGGCAAAAGTAGGAGCAGTGGGGTCACTAGCTATTGATTTTACGCAGCCCGATACCAGTGGTAAAATGATATCGCTATCTTCTTTCAGAGGAAAGTATGTGTTAGTTGACTTTTGGGCAAGTTGGTGTGGTCCTTGCCGGCAAGAAAATCCCAATGTGGTTTACAACTATAATAAGTTTAAAGCAAAAAATTTTACTGTATTGGGTGTTTCATTGGACAGGGAAGATTTACGCGGCAAGTGGCTGGAGGCCATTCGTAAAGATGGTTTAACCTGGACACATGTCAGTGATCTAAAGTTTTGGAGTAATGATGCAGCCCGTCTTTATAAAGTGACAGGAATTCCCTTTAATTTTTTAGTGGATCCTGCAGGAAAAATTATTGCAAAAAACCTTCGAGGTCCGGCGCTGGAACAAACCTTGTGTCAGGTGTTAGGATGTCAGTGATGAATTAAAGTCCTAGCACATCTTTCATTGTAAAGACTCCCTTTTTATCTACAATGTACTCCGCTGCTCTAACTGCACCAGCTGCAAATCCTGTTCGATTATGTGCAGTATGAATGATCTCGATATCATCTATAATCGAGGAGTATTTGATGCTGTGCGTGCCGGGGGTGGGGTCAATCCGCTGACTGATAATTTCAAGATCTTCTGGGTTATCACTAATGTCATTCACCCATTGTTTTTTTCTATCAAGGAGTTCTAAAATCTGTTCTGCGAGTGTAATAGCTGTGCCACTAGGAGCATCTTTTTTCTGAGTGTGATGAATCTCCTCCAGTATCACTTCGTAATTGGGTTGTGCGGCCATTAAGGAAGCCAATTTTTTATTGAGTTCAAAAAATAGATTAACTCCAATGCTGAAATTACTAGCATAAATAAAGGAACCGTTCAATTGATGACATAGTGATGTGGCTGTTTCTAACGAAGAGGTCCAGCCCGTACTTCCACATACTGTTGGGATTTTTGCTTCGAGGCAGCGGGTTACATTTTGAAATGCGCTATGTGGACTAGTAAACTCAATGGCAACATCTGCTGTTTTTAATGATTCGCTGGTTAACAAGTGTTGTGTGGAGCTGTCAATTGCTAAGGTAATTCGGTGTCCGCGCTGTTGTGCAATTTCCTGAATAGCTCTTCCCATTTTGCCTGTTCCGATTAATGCGATATTCATAATTCAAAAATCTACTATTTATTTTCCAATTCTTAATTTGACACTTAGGCCATTCGTATTAGCCAACTCACTATAGCCGGCTTTAAGTTGTAAGCTTAGGTCTGGGCCTACATCAAATGTTTTTAAATGGGCATCTACTGCTGCATCCATTACATTCAGTCCCCAGAGTAGTAAAAAAAACAAAGCAGAGTAGTCTATATCACGTCTAAACTGATCGCGATAATAGCGCAAGCTTTCTTCAGGCAAAGGCTTCAAGTTCGATTTGATTGAATTAAAAAGTAAGGAGTCAGTTCCATTTACTCTCATATTGTATTTAACTCGATAAGCAAACCGTGTGTCTTGGTAATTTGTCAGGTTATAAAAAAAGATAGCGCCGCTTGCGCCCAGTGCTCCGTAAACAATAGGGAGCTTCCAGTATTTTTTATTGTAGATCTGTCCAAGCCCTGGTAATAGGGCAGAGCGGATTGCTGCTTTTTTAGGATTATGCGCTGCCTGGGCTAATTCGTATTTATTTTTTGACGGAGCGGTGCTGTCTTTACGCTGTGAATACCCTGGATAGGCCAGTAGGACAATTGAAATTAAAATGACTCCACCTTGCAAAAAAAGTTTCATTAGTCCAGGGGCGCGTTCAATAGTTTAAGAATTTTATTGAACTCTTCTTGTGTGTAATATTCAATAACCAGCTGACCACTTCCATCTTTATTTGTCTTTATCTTGACTCGTGTGCTGAAATGTGAAGCTAATTTATCTTCAATTCTTTTGTAGGGAGATGAGGAGGTGGAATTTGTAGTTTTTTTAACAGCGGGTAGACTCTTCTTCAGTTGCTGTACTAAGGCTTCTGTTTGGCGAACAGACAACCCTTTAGACAATATTTCTTTGAAAGCCACCAATTGTGCGTCTACTACGTCTAGAGCAATCAAGGCACGGGCATGTCCCATTGAAAGCTCTCCACGCCTAACGGATAATTGGATATCGGGTGGGAGACGAAGCAAGCGAATGACATTAGCAACTGTACTTCTGTCTTTTCCCATTCGGTCTGCTACCTGCTCCTGTGTATACTCCAGTTCATCCATCATACGCTTATAACTCAGTGCAACTTCCATGGCATTAAGGTCCTCACGTTGTAAGTTTTCTAATAAGGCTAGCTCGAGTAATTGCTGGTCATTGGCCTGACGTACAAAGGCAGGAATGTCTTTTAAACCCGCCATCTTAGCTGCTCTCCATCTCCTTTCTCCAGATATCAACCGGTATTTACCTGAGGTTAATTTTGAGACAGTGATGGGTTGTATGATGTCGTGTAATTTGATAGAAGTAGCTAGCTCTTTTAATGCGTTTTCATCAAAATCGTGACGAGGTTGTTTCGGATTGGGTTCAATCTCTTCTACTGCAATCCGAGAGCTGGATGTGACATTTTCAACTACGGAAGGCTTCAATTGTCCGCTAGTGGTTTTTAAATCAGTATCTATGCTCTGCAGCAACGAACGAATGCCCTTGCCCAATTGATCTTTATTTGATTTTTGCGTACTCATGCGTTAGGGTTGGAGAATCTTTTCCTCATTTTTCATTCTTGTCATGTTATTCTTTTGCAGAATTTCCTTGGCAAGATTCAGATAATTGGCTGCTCCTTTGCTGTTCGCATCATAGAGAATAACTGGTTTTCCGGTGCTTGGAGCTTCTGCAAGTCGTGCGTTTCGGTGAACAATGGTAGAGAAAACCATATCCTCAAAATGACGACGTACTTCACTCACTACCTGATTGCATAAACGAAGTCGACCGTCATACATGGTCATTAAAATACCTTCAATTACTAATGAAGTATTAAGACGGCTTTGAACTATTTTGATAGTATTGAGCAACTTGCCGAGTCCCTCCAATGCAAAGAACTCAGATTGGACAGGAATGGCTACAGAATCAGCTGCAGTGAGCGCATTGACAGTAATCAATCCCAATGAAGGTGAACAGTCAATGATGATGAAATCATATTCGTTACGTACTTCTTGCAACAGCGATTTTAAAACAGTTTCACGATTTGGATGATTGATCATTTCGATCTCAGCGCCAACCAAATCAATATGCGAAGGGATCAAGTCAAGATTTGGAATTTCAGTCTTCAGAATCACATCCTTTGCTCTGGCTTGGTTAACCATGCAGTCATAAAGACTTTTTGTGATATTATGCAAATCAAATCCTACTCCTGTTGTACTGTTAGCTTGCGGATCTGCGTCTACTAATAAAGTTTTATACTCCAATACTGCAAAACTTGCAGCAAGGTTGATAGCTGTGGTCGTTTTTCCAACCCCTCCTTTTTGATTCGCTACGCCAATTATTCTAGCCATGATTGATGAACTTCCCTGGATTGATTTTGTTAACTATAAAGATGAATGTTCCGGGTAAGACCGCAAAAATAAGTTTTGCCCATTAATTTTGCCCCCTGCATGCGTAATACTCCCTTTTGGTGGATTTTTCTTGTATTTATCCTCCTGCTTGACTGGTACGTTTTTCAGGCTGTTCGTACCCTGACCGTTAGTTTACCTGACAGAAGTCGTACTATTATTCACTTCATTTACTGGAGTATCTCTGCTTTGAGTGTGGCATTTCTACTTTTTTTACCACTATTTTTTTCTAAGCCGGGTCCTCATTATGCCCGCTCAACCATTTTTGCAATTATTGCAGGTCTTTTCTTCTCAAAAATTATCGCCTCACTATTTTTTTTGACGGATGATCTAAGAAGGGTTGTGCAATGGGTTGGTCTAAAAGTTTTCACTCGTACTACCTCTATCGTTGCAGGCGGAGACCTCATGTCTCGCTCTGTTTTTCTAAGCTGGGCTGGTTTATTAGCAGGGTCTGGTTTGTTTGGTGCATTGACCTATGGGATGAACAATAAGTATCGTTACCAGCTTCGATCACAGCGTCTCTATTTTCCAAATTTGCCCGCGGTATTTAATGGGTTAAAAATTATTCACCTTTCTGATATTCATGCAGGGAGTTTTTCTGATAAAGAAGCGGTTCAACGAGGGATCCGCTTAATTATGGAGCAAAAGCCTGATTTGATCTTATTTACTGGTGATCTTGTCAATAATCTGGCTTCTGAAATGGATGATTATTGGGAATTATTTTCTCAATTGAATGCTCCGTTGGGAGTGTATTCTATTACAGGAAATCATGATTACGCAGATTATGTGCCCTGGGATTCTGTTGAAGCAAAAAAATCCAACTTTCAGCAGCTTATGCAGGTGCATAAAAAAATGGGTTGGCGATTGCTGATGAATGAACATGTCGTGTTACAGCGTGATCAAGATCAAATTGCCATTATTGGGATTGAGAATTGGAGTGCGAAAAGCAGATTTCCAAAGTATGGCGACTTAAGTAAGGCATTTAAAGGTGCGGAGCAGATTCCTTTTTCAATCTTAATGAGTCATGACCCTTCTCATTGGCGCGCACAAGTATTGACTAATTATCCCACCATTGCGCTCACCTTATCAGGTCATACACATGGAATGCAATTTGGAGTTGAATTACCTGGAGTGCGATGGAGCCCCGTTCAATATGTTTATGCGGAGTGGGCTGGTCTTTATGAGCAGCTAAATCAGAAATTATATGTAAACCGTGGATTTGGCTTTATTGGCTATCCCGGCAGGGTAGGAATACTACCGGAGATCACGGCAATCGAGTTATTTTCAAAAGATTAACACCCGGTGGATAATAATGCAGCTTGATGCAGCATTTAAGGCAGGTATATTTGTCTTAACCATAACCCATTTGCTATGCGAGTATCTATTTTATTTGTTCTATCAACATTGTTGATTTCATTGCAATCCAACGGACAGTTTCATGTAGGAGTAAAGGCGGGAGCCAATGTCACTAAAGTGGATGGCAAATCCTTTAAAGATGAATTTAAGTCTGGCTATATGTTGGGCGGTTTTGCAGAAATCAAGCTCTCCAAAAAACTATATGTGCAGCCAGAGCTTCTAATCAATCAATACAACACACGTCTAGATACAAACTATAATAATCTAGTTGGAAATATTTTTAATGGAATGACTAGTGTAAAGCTCGATTACTTATCAATCCCAATTTTACTGAATTATCGAATGGGCGGCGGGTTTATAAGTTTGCAAGCCGGACCTCAGTACGGGGTACTCATTGATAAAAACAATTCAATTCTACAGAATACGGGTAATGCATTTCGTAACGGTGATTTGTCTTTATTAGGTGGTGTACAAGTTAAAGCAGGCGCTTTTCGAATAAATGGAAGGTATTTTGTAGGCCTAAGTAACATCAATGATATCACAAATGACAGCAAGTGGAAAAACCAAGGATTTCAGCTGTCAGTTGGCCTTACTTTCTTCTAATTTATATCCATTTTGTCAGTTCGGGCCCTAGGGGCATGATTGTTGAAACCTTGTAATTCAACATTCTGCCCCATTTTTATTGCTATTTTTAGCAAGGGTGTGACAGAATGACCAAATTAATAGCATGCAAGTAAACAATATCATATTAGGACCTGAGGAAGAGATGGACTTCTTACCAATCATTCCGTTGAATGAAGGAAACCAGGAGGATGGTCAGGAAATAATTGTTCCTGCTACTATCGCTCTTTTACCACTTCGTAATACAGTTCTATTTCCAGGCGTCGTAATCCCCATAACTGTTGGAAGAGATAAAAGCATCAAAGCAGTACAGGATGCTTATAAGGCGGATAAGTTAATTGGAGTGGTGGCGCAAAAAGACAGCAACGTGGAAGACCCGGGTGTGAACGATTTAGAACAAGTGGGTACCGTTGCCAAAATTGTGAAGTTGATTAAGATGCCTGATGGAGGCACCACTATTATTATCCAAGGAAAGGTTCGCTTTAGAATTGATTCTATCACAGAAGAAGATCCTTATTTCAAAGCTGCTATCACCACCTTGGTTGAAGAGCCGGCTCCTACAGATGAAGATTTTAATGCCTACGTTGCAAACATAAAAGAGCTAGCTTCTCAAATCATTCAGCTCTCTCCTAATATTCCAACAGAAGCGGGGATTATTCTCCGTAACATCGAAAATCCTTCTTTTCTGATTCATTTTGTTTCCAGTAATCTGAATACAGAGATAAAAGAGAAACAAAAATTGTTAGAAACAGATCAAATACGCCAGCGTGCTGATTTGTTGATGCAGCTTTTGCAACGCGAATTACAATTTGCAGAATTACGTAACAAAGTCACTGCTAAAACACGTACGGAGTTAGATAAGCAACAACGAGAGTATTTTTTACAGCAGCAGTTAAAAAGTATTAAAGAAGAATTAGGTGGCGATACAAATGCACAGGAAGTTCGTGAGATGCAGAAAAAGGCTGAGCAAAAAAAATGGCCAGAAACTGCACGTGCTGCATTTCAAAAGGGAATTGAAAAGTTGGAAAGAATGCATCCAAGTACACCAGACTATTCTGTTGTCTATAACCACTTGGATTTAATGCTGGATCTTCCCTGGGAATCTTATACCGAAGATCATTATGATTTGAAAAAAGCGCGTTTGACACTCGATAAAGAGCACTATGGGATGAAGCGCATTAAAGAAAGGATCCTTGAATACTTGGCGGTTCTAAAGTTGAAAGGTGATTTAAAGAGCCCTATTCTTTGTTTTGTGGGTCCTCCAGGTGTTGGTAAAACTTCATTAGGAAAAAGTATTGCTACAGCATTAGGACGAAAATATGCTCGCCTAAGTTTAGGTGGCATGCATGACGAAAGCGAAATTCGTGGGCATCGTAAAACTTATATCGGGGCTATGCCAGGACGAATCTTGCAATCTATTCGCAAGGTTCAATCCTCTAACCCTGTAATGATCTTAGATGAAATTGATAAGATTGGCAATGATTTTAGAGGAGATCCTTCCTCTGCATTGTTAGAAGTGCTAGATCCAGAACAGAATAGTACGTTTTATGACAACTATCTTGAGTTGGAATATGATTTGAGTAAGGTTTTATTTATTGCAACGGCAAATAGTTTACAAAGTATCCAGCCTGCATTGCGTGACCGTCTAGAAATTATTGAGCTGAGTGGCTATGCGGTAGAGGAGAAAGTGGAAATTGCTAAGCGTCATTTGCTTCCAAAACAAAAAGAGTTGCATGGCTTAAAAAGTACTCCTCTTCGTTTTACAGATAAATTGGTAGAGAAAATTATTCAAGATTATACAATTGAGAGCGGGGTTCGTGAATTAGATAGACAGTTGGCATCTATCATGCGCTATGAGGCGAAGGAATTGGTGATGAAAGAAAAGATTAAGCCCTCTATTGCACCTGCACTCTTGGAGAAAATTTTAGGAAAACCTCGCTACAGTAATGACCAGTATAAAACCGCTTCAATCCCAGGTGTTGCAGTAGGACTGGCCTGGACCTATGTAGGTGGAGACATCTTATTTATAGAAGCCACTACCTGCGAAGGAAAAGGGGAGTTAAAGCTAACTGGGAATTTGGGCAATGTAATGAAGGAAAGTGCTTCAACTGCACTGACTTACTTGCAGAGTAATGCAAAAAAATACAAGATTGATCCTGCGTTATTTACCAAAACAAGCATACATATTCACGTGCCTGAAGGTGCTGTACCCAAGGATGGACCCAGTGCGGGTATTACAATGATGACAGCAATCGCTTCTGCCTTAACGGGTAAAAAAGTGAAGCCATACTTGGCAATGACAGGGGAAATCACATTAAGAGGTCAAGTATTACCAGTTGGTGGAATTCAGGAGAAAGTGTTGGCAGCAAAGCGTGCAGGTTTGAAAGACATTATACTTTGTGCTCAAAATGAAAAAGATGTATTGGAAATTGATCCTTCCTTCATAAAGGGAGTTCGTTTTCATTACGTAAAAACGATGGCACAGGTGTTGGAGATTGCTCTTTCTTAACTACGTAGTACTTCTGCTTTTCCGTTGTTCCACTGGTTGTACACATTCATTACAGCAGCTGCTGTTTTTTCTATTGTAAATAAATTAGCATGTTGGATGCTCAATTCAATTTTATTTTTTACCTCTTCCGGGTGATGTAGAATAAATTGTAGCTGCTTTGCAATTTGTTCAGGTTGATAAGGGTCTACATAAAATGCACCGGGCCCACCGGCTTCAGGCAAGCAGGATACGTTAGAAGTAATCACCGGGATGCCGCTGCTGATTCCTTCTAAAACAGGTATGCCGAATCCTTCAAATGTAGACGGATAAATCAGTGCAGTGGCTAACTGATATATAGCAGGAAAGTCTGTAGCTGTGGTAAACCCACGATCTGTATTGAATGACTTATTATCTGATAAAAAAATGACCGATTGCTCCAGATTATTTTTTGCAATAAATGCCTCGACCTTTTTTTTATAGCCGTCACCATTACCTATAATCACCAGGGGTAGTCTCTCATCCTTATTAAGATGTAAAAGTGCTTCGCAAATAGCCAGCAGATTTTTGCGTTCGATGATAGAACCCACCGACAAATAAAATGAGGATGGAAGGTTATACTTTAAGCGGATTCTTTCTTTTTCAACTGCATCCAATTTTTGCAAAAATGCTGGATTGCAGCTCTGGTAACAAATCGTGATTTTTTCTGCTGGGGTGCCATAGATATTGATCAAATCCTCTTTTGTTTGCTTGCTGATGGCAATAATTTGATCCGAATACTCACAAGCGTATTTAAATTTATTGCGATAAATTTTTCTATCAATCCATTTATACTGATTGGGATAGCGTTCAAAAATCAAATCGTGCATGGTTACCACAGAAGGAATTCCTTTTTTATGAATTCCATAAGGAATTTCATGACTGAGCCCATGATAGAGCGATACCTTATGTTTTATTAAATCAGTAAGACAACCTGAAGATCTCCAGTGGCTAGAAAATTTTTTATGAAGCCAGCCTGACGGACGTATCTCTGTTAAGTTAGCGCCTTCTAGTTTGAATGTGTTGGAAGGTGTAGGGTTCAGTAGCAGATATTCATTGAATGGGTAAAATGATGCCAAGGATTGGATGAGGGTACGGCTGTAGTGTCCCAACCCAGTTCCATTGTGAAAAGCTCTTTTGGCGTCAAATGCGATCCGCATTTTTCAAAGATAAGAGTGCCTTGGGCCGAGCAGCATCGGATGGATGTATTATTTTCGCGCCTATGGAAAATTTGCAAAAAATAATTCAGGAGGCTTGGTCAAATCGGGAGTTAGTAAAAGAAACCAATACGCAAGATGCTATTCGAGCTGTCATTGAAGAAGTGGACAAGGGAAGAATCAGGGTGGCTACACCTATAGATGGAAAGTGGGTCGTTAATGAGTGGGTAAAGCAAGCAATTCTGCTCTACTTTTCCATTCAGCCTATGCAGACCTGGGATGTGGCTCCATTCGAGTTTTACGATAAAATGCTTCTTAAAAAGAACTATAAAGAATTAGGAGTGCGCGCTGTTCCGCATGCTATAGCACGCTATGGTGCGTATCTGGCCCCGCAAGTTGTTTTGATGCCTTCTTATGTAAATATTGGTGCTTATGTTGATGAAGGAACAATGGTTGACACCTGGGCTACTGTGGGAAGTTGCGCACAAATAGGAAAAGGCGTCCATTTGAGTGGGGGTGTTGGAATTGGTGGCGTGTTGGAGCCTTTACAAGCATCCCCTGTAATTGTTGAAGACGGTTGTTTTATTGGAAGCCGTTGTATTGTGGTAGAAGGAGTAATTGTAGAACGTGAAGCGGTGCTAGGGGCTAATGTGGTGTTGACGCAGTCAACTAAAATCATTGATGTGACTGGAAGCACACCTGTTGAAATGAAAGGAAGAGTGCCTGCGCGTAGTGTTGTAATTCCTGGCACGTATTCAAAAAAGTTTGAAGCGGGTGAATATGGCGTTAGTTGTGCGCTGATCATTGGAAAAAGAAAGGCAAGTACAGACCTTAAGACTAGTCTAAATGATGCCCTCCGAGATTTTAATGTGAGTATCTAAAGTTAATAGGCCACAGGGCACTTCAGCCTGTTTTCTTTCTTGGGATAAATCTTAAATCCTATTTGTAGAGATTGTCCAAAGTACGCATCGTTATTATTAGGATTGCCTCGGGGTAGACCAGAGTTGGCAGGAGTAACCGTTCCCAAATTATAAAGTCCCTGATAATAGAGCCTTTTAGCACGAATAGCATCTTCTGCAGAGAGATAAGTGTCAAAGAGGTTGGAGTCAACATAAAAATCAGCACTCACATTATCAATCTGGTCAGTGAATATTTTTCTGTAGATAATTTCAGTGCCTACGTACAAATACTCGTTGATATAATAACGAATGCCAATTCCGCTTAGCAAATTTTGCTGAATCAATTTGGTCGGTTTACTGTTTGGGTACTCCGCAAATCCCTGGCCCTCTAACCGAAGGGGGTGTAGGTCTACCCAGGCTCCATCAATATCTTTTGCTTGTGGGTTAAAACGAAATAATCCGACGCCTGCAAATGCATAGGGCTGTATCAAATCAAATAGGGTAGCTCGTTTTGTAGGGATTAAACGAAAGGGATAAAACTCTGCTCCCAGGTAAACTTCATCTAGCCGAGAGCGAAAGTGTAAATTTCGGTTGAACCTGAATATGTCATTTGCCGTGACATTGGGGGAGTGTCTGTCATTCCCTGAAACAGCTCCGTGGTAAATGCCGGTTCGTAAACTGATCCACTTGCTGGGATAAAAATTGAGCTGAGCTCCCAATCCCATTTTTGTTTCTTCCCAATCAATATCCTTGAAAAACTGAGTGCCAGCCCCCACATTTCCCCCTAAATCACCTAAAAAAAACAGGGGGCCGACATGAAAGCCCAGCTCTATTTTTTGCAAAAGGCCTTCTTTTTCCTGCGCTTGTGCATTCAAGAAGACATTATGCAGTAGTAGAGTAAAAACTAATATGAAGCGTGGGTGAATCAAAACTCATCTTTAAAACGCTCCAATTGTGAAATTGGTATGCCGTTCATGTAAAAATAATTTTTAACAGGTTCAACTTGCAATACCCTTCGTAGATTTGCACCACAAAACAAATCCAAATGAAAAACCATTTAACTAAACTGTTGCTCGTTGCAATTGCAACTATATTTCAATTCGCATCGAATGCACAGACGGTTGACGAAGTAATTGCCAGCCACGTTACTGCTACCGGTGGTGCAGAAAACTGGAAAAAAGTGCAGTCCATGAAAATTACCGGGCATGTGGAAGTGCAAGGAATTGAAATTTCTTTTTCACAGCAAGGTGTGAATGGAAAGGGACTTCGTATTGATGCAGAATTTCAGGGCATGCAAATCATTGAAATTATTACTCCAACAAAATCTTGGTCACAGAATCCTTTTGGCGGAAAAACAAGCTTAGAGCCCAATAGTGAAGAGGAGCATAAGCAGCGCGTTGACCAATTAGATTTGCAGAACGAATTTGTAGATTGGAAAGAGAAAGGTTCTTCTGTAGAGTTATTAGGTAAGGATGAGGAAGATGGAAACGAATACTACAAAGTGCGTTTAACAACAAAAACTGGAAACACTACCGTGTATTTCATTGATACCAAAACTTATTTAGTGTACAAGACTAAGCGTACAAGCAAAATGCAGGGCCAGGAAATGGAAATGGAAACAAAAATGTACGATTATAAAGCACTTCCAATTGGAATCAAGGTTCCTTACAAAACAGATCAAATGGGACAGGTTCTAGTATTCGAAAAGGTTGAAGTAAATACTCCGCTTGCTGATTCTTTGTTTGAAGTAAAATAATTTTAAATATGACTTCTTTTCGTTTTTTTAAAGCGTTCTCCATTACGGGAACGCTTTTTTGTTTGTTGCAAAGTGCGATTATCAACGCGCAAACTGCTACTACCGAGTTAAACTCATCTTATTTTCAGTCGCTTTACTCTCGAAATCTAGGTCCTTCCACCATGAGTGGTCGTATCACCTCGATTGTAGGGACTATTCAAGAGAACCAAGTAAACCTATACGTAGGCACTGCAGGTGGAGGAATTTGGAAGAGTTTAAATGGTGGAATTACGTTCACTCCTTTGTTTGACAAGTATTGTCAATCAATTGGTGCTTTAGCAATCGATCCAAAGTCTCCCAAAACAATTTATGCTGGAACAGGGGAGAGTAACATGCGTAATTCAGTTTCCATTGGAGACGGCATTTATAAAACAACCGATGCGGGCGCAAACTGGCAAAAAATTGGATTAGATAGCACTGAGCACATCAGTAAAATCATTATTGATCCTTCTGACTCCAAGCATATTTGGGTAGCTGTGCCTGGTCCGCTTTGGTCAGCTAGCAATCATCGAGGTTTGTATGAGACAAGAGATGGCGGTAAGACATGGGCAAAAACTTTATATGTAGATGAAAATACGGGTTGTGCCGATATTGCGATTAGTCCACGCGACCCCAATATTTTACTCGCAAGTTTTTGGCAATTTAGAAGACAGCCTTTCTCGTTTAATTCTGGTGGTAAGGGAAGTGCACTTTTTAAGTCAACTGATGGTGGAAAGAACTGGAAAAAAGTATCCGCTGGATTACCCGAGGGAGATCTTGGTAGAATTGTAATTACATTCAATCCATCAAAACCGAGTGAACTGCTTTCCATAGTTGAGGCGAAGGTTCCCGGTCTATATCAATCTGCTGATGAAGGAGAGACTTGGAAAAAACTAGCCGCAACAGATAATATAACTGCACGTCCTTTTTATTTTAGTACACTGGAGTTTGATCCGCGTGACCCCAAGCGAGTTTACCGTCCCGCATTTGATTTTCAATATTCAACGGATGGCGGGTATTCTTGGTCCGGGCAACTATTTACAGATGTTGTTCCACATGCTGACCATCACGCACTTTGGATTAATCCGGAAAATACAAACACGTTGTACTTGGGAACAGATGGTGGCGTTTATGTCAGCCATAATAAAGGATTGTCCTGGTCATTTTTGAATAATCTACCGGTGGGTCAATTTTATCATGTGAGTGTTAGCAATGATAAAACCTTTAACGTATACGGAGGTTTACAGGATAATGGTTCTTGGGCTGCACCCAGTTCATCGCCGGGTGGAGTTTCCAGCACCGATTGGCAGTTTTTAAATGGAGGAGATGGTTTTTGGGTGCAACCTTCGCCTCTGAATTCATCAATAGTATTTGCTGAATCACAAGGAGGGGAGATGAACCGGATTAATCTAAAAACAGGTTTGTCTTATGGTATAAAGCCACAGCAACGTGTTGGAGAAGAGACGCATCGGTGGAACTGGAATACACCTATAGTGACAGCAATCTCTACAAAGCGTACGAATAGTTACAATTTATACACCGGCAACCAGTACTTGTATAAGTCAACTGATGAGGGGACAAACTGGCAACGCATTTCTCCTGACCTCACTACAAATGATAAAGAGAAGCAGAAGACTGAAAAGAGTGGAGGTATCACGGGGGATAATACCAGTGCAGAAAATCACTGTACCATTTTTACTATTACACTAGATCCCAGAAATGAAGATATCATTTGGATAGGCACAGATGATGGGAATGTGCAAAAAACTATTGATGGTGGCAAAACCTGGGTAAATCTCTCAGCAAGAGTATGGAATGCTGGAATCCCAAAAGGGGCCTGGATTTCGAGTATTGAAGTTTCAGCACGTAACAAGAATCAGGTTTTCATTACTGCTGAAAACCATATGTACGGCGATCATCAAACTTATTTGGTAGAAAGTCAGGATGGCGGCGCTACTTTTAAGCAAATTCAATCAAAAGAATTTACGGGCTTTGCACATGTGATTCGCCAAGATCCTGTAGAGTCCAACTTGTTATTCCTTGGGACGGAGATGGGTCTATTTATTTCATTGGATGCGGGTGCCACTTGGATGCGAAGCAAGTATCAGAATATCCCATGGTATGCATTAGTGAGAGATCTTAAAATTTCTAATAGTGGGGACCTTGCTATTGCAACACATGGGCGTGGTATTTATGTGATGGATAATTTATCTACGCTGCGTCGATTTGCGAAAATCGCACCAACTGAGTCGATTGTGTTTTATCCAGTAGAACCGTTCCGCTACGAAGTATCACCTCAAGCCCCTGGTTCTAGTGAAAACTTACAGGGTTGGACTGTATCGGGTAAGCTTGTTTTACCTATGCTAGAGTATTACTTGAAAGAAAAGTCTACCCAGGCTGTAAAGATTCAGTTGTTTGATGCAAAAGGAAACAAAATCAAAGATCTAAATGGTTCAGGTAATAAAGGAATGAATAAAGTCTATTGGGGCTTAGATCAAAACCCTCCTAAGGTAGCTGTGGGAGGCTTCACGGCTGGATCAACTGTGTTGTTTGCTTCTGTAATTGGTCCACGTGCTCCGATAGGAACCTATAAAGCAGTTTTGACAGTCGGGGACATTAAAAAGGAGCAGCCCGTACAGCTTATAGAAAACCCAAGTGCTGGTTTTTCTGCCACACAAATTCAACTATTACACACGCAAGCAATGCGTTTATTTAAACTGGAGGAACAATTGTTTTATCTAAGTGACTCGTTGGACAAGAAAATTTCTTCATTAAAGAAGAATACTTCTCGCAATGCCAAAGAAGAAAGTCAACTCCAGGAATTAGAAAAGTTCAGAGCTGAAATTATTGAGACCAATCGTAAGACAGTATTCTTCGATGAGTTTAAATATCGTCGCAGGCTCAGTGATGTATATGTAGCAGTTTGTACCGCACTAGAACCATTTTCCGCTTCTAAAATTGGAGCGATTGAGGCGCTAGAGAAAGAGTTTGGAGAGTTACAACTGCGATTTAAACAGCTGTTGTAACAGCACTTGATTGTTTAATCTCTGCTAATGCTGCGTCCCAAAGTGCTATTCTTGATTGGAGTGCTTTAGACGCAGCCTCAATGGCAGATTGCCATTTTGCTTCGTCATTTCCACAAAGCTCTTGGGTCATTTCTATTGCTAAATGTGAGTGGTGACCTCCGTCTACTTCAATATGTCTCTCTATGTAATATTTAGCAAGATCAATTGAGTGTCCACCACTAGGTTGGATTTTTTCCAGTATGCTAGCAAACATTTCAGGGATTAAATCTTCTCTTCCAAATGTAAACACCGCAGCCAAGATATGCGATTGATTTTGATCGATTAGGTCAAACGTATGTTTGGCAAACAATTTTGCAGCAGTAGGAAGTTGTGAAACTGCAATCGCATCAGAAACAGGCGTACCATTTTTTAGTTCTTGTACTAATTGCAAAATGGGTTTGCTATTAGCGCCAGCTTGTTGCATCGCAGTTAAGTATAGCTCAAAATGACTAATTCGCTTGCCTTCTTGATCAACATCTGATTCTTCTCCAGTAACGATTTCATTAATCAGAAAACGTGTGTTCGCGCTTCCTACAGGGATCCAAGGGGTGGTGACACAGGTAAGATTACGTTGCAGCGACTTTAGTAAAGACATAAAATCCCAGACCGCCACGACATGGTATTGCATGAAAGTTCGAATCGCTTCTATCGTATCAATAGTAGCGTACAATTCGTGTTCAACAATTTGCTTTTGAAGCGGGGCGAGGGTTTGACGGATTCTCTCTATACTCATATACAATTAACAAAGATTGTGCTGCGAAAGTTTGAAGTTTCAGTCAAATTTTTTGAACTAAAGCGAATACATGACTCTTACTCCCATATTCATTTGAAAGCGCCATTGTTGAGAATTGACCAGCCATGCTGGATCGGGGCTGAACATAATTTTACATCTTGGCCTAAAACTCTCAACAAGTTCTGG
>JBJOGP010000010.1:0-42922 GCA_046048175.1 Bacteroidota bacterium | reverse complement strand
GCTGGATCTTTTTTAATAACGCGATAGTAGTTAAGAGGGCGATTATAGCTGGGAATAGTTAAGTAATTTCTTCCCCAAGAAGCAGCTGGATACAACTGTTGATATAAATTATCAGAGCTGTTACTATTATTACAGCTAGCTCCAATTTTCATTTTGGCAGCGCCAGAAAATACAGCAATTCTTTTACAAGCGGATGAACCAGTTGCAACAGATCTAATTTTTGTTCCTGTCAAATCTGTACCGTAGTATAAACCTCCCGAAGGAGTATTATTGTGCGTTCCCAATAATTGATAAATCTGTCCTTTATTGAGCAAGACGGTATTCGTGCTACCAGCAGTCCAACCATTTGTGGTGGGGCCAGAGGGTGTAATCTCAACAGTAGTGTTATCCTCAACAGCTATAATATCAATATAAGAGTTAGAATTTGTAGCATTAGAAACTTGCGTATAACTCATCGAGTAATACTCGTTACCAAGAACGTTTGCTGGGAGACATACTGTTGCGCCACTGACAGCACTCTGAGTGATGTAGGAATACACGACAATATTCTTGTCTGCAGTTACATATACCGTTTTGTTCGAAATTACACCAGCCGTATTCAGATAATAGGTATTGGGCACAACATATTGAACAACTTGTCCGGCATTAATTGTGCCGGTTTGCAAAGTGACACCGCCATATATCTTAATTGTATAATTCGTTGTGACATCTGATGTCAGGTATAGGGTCATTGACAAGCTGGCACCACCATTGCCTACATGGTAGGAATAAGGTATCCAAAACTCCTTTCCTTTGTTTGAAAAGTCCTGAGAATTAGATTGTAAAAAAAAGAAAACGGAATAGAAGGTTAATAGAAAAAACTTGTAAAAGACTTGGCGCATATGCAGGGGTAATGTCAAGGTTGTCGAAGTTAACAATCCCTGAGGAAGCTTTTCATTTTTTTTGATGAAAAACTAACCTACAAGAATTTGAATTATAACGTCTTACAATTGAAAACCTTGCGTTTGAGCACCAAAAAAAGGAATAGTTTAATTAGGTAACGATAAATTATATTGAATTAAAATTTCAATATAATTGCATATAATGTTGAATAGCAATACATTAAAACGGATGACTTCCGCCGTTTTCTTTCTTTTTACAATTAATGGGCAGCCGCTTATAGGCATCAGGGTTTGCTAGCACGTCATCTGCATCATACCCGCAATTGGATACAGCAGTTTTTATCTGCTCGATATCCATTCTGTCCGTAATATACTTGACCTTGGCCTCCCCTTTGCGGTAGTTAACCAAAAATTCAGCCACGCCGTCTAATCTTTTTAATTGATACTCTAATCGGTTTTTACAATTAATACAAAGCGCTTGAGGAATTTTTATGGTCGTGGTAATAACGGGTTTTACTTGACCACTTGCGATATAACCAATGAGTAAACTAGCAACTAAAATTAAAGTAGGACGCATAAACTATTTATGAGGTGACCAATTTGCGGGATCTTTTCGCCATTGCTCCAATAATTCAGATTCTGATTGACCAATCAATCCATCTCTTAGTGCAAGCTGAATTAAAGTGGGATAGTCTGTCAAAGAGATATAAGGGAGCTTACGTTGCTCAAATTGCTCCTTTGCCTGGTTGAAACCATAATTAAAAATAGAAACCATCCCGATTACTTCCAACCCTTTGGACTGAAGTGCATCTACCGCTTGTAAACTACTTTTACCGGTAGAAACCAGATCTTCAATAACAAGAACCTTTTGCCCCTCTTTACACTCTCCTTCAATTTGATTACCTAATCCATGCTCTTTGGGTTTAGGTCTGACATAGATGAAAGGAAGCTTTAATTGATCAGCAGCCATGGCACCCCATGGTATTCCTGCTGTAGCCACCCCTGCTAATAGATCTGTATTTTCAAATTGCTCGAAAATGACATTACACAACTCTGATTTAATAAAGTCACGTATATAAGGGAAAGAAAGCACCTTTCTATTGTCACAATAGATGGGACTTTTCCAGCCACTCGCCCAAGTATAGGGCTGACTAGGATTTAATTGAACTGCTTTAACTTGCAAAAGTTTTTCAGCAATAACGACTGCATCTGACATCAAACAAAAGTAATAAAATCAAACACATGTCCATTATAATTCAGGCTGGTGGTGGCGTTATTCAGAATGAAAAGAATCAAGTTTTATTAATTTACCGTAGAAAAAAGTGGGACCTTCCTAAGGGAAAATTAGACCCGGATGAAACCTTAGAGGAGTGTGCCATTAGGGAAGTAAAAGAGGAAACAGGATTAAAGTCTGTACAGCTAAAAAAGAAACTGATTGTAACGCAACATGCCTACGTACAAGACTCCAACCAGTATGTTAAGGAAACTCACTGGTATCATATGACCGCCTCTATGAAGGAAAATAATGTTCTAGTTCCACAAATTGAAGAGGATATTGAAAAAATTGAATGGGTAGATATAAATCGCTTAACACCTTACCTGGAGGAAACTTATCCTACAATACGCCAAGTATTATCGCTGTTGTAAAGATGTAGCAACAAAAGTTGGTAAAAACGGTGAAGCATCTCCCCCATTTCGGAGAATATCACGAACAATTGTAGATGCCACAGAAGTATATTTCGGCTCTCCGGTCAAAAAGATAGTTTCGATGGTGGCGTCTAGTGTACGATTTGCATCAGCAATCGTCTTTTCATACTCAAAGTCACTTACGTAGCGGATTCCTCGTAATATAAATTTGGAGCCGATTTTTTTACAAAATTCAACCGTAAGGCCATCATAGATAGCGCCTTCTACCCTTGGTTCATCTTTGTAGATTGCAGATATCCAACCCAATCGTTGCTCGGGTGTAAACATGGGAGCCTTGGAGGAATTTAAACCAATACCAACGACAATTTTATCAAACAATGGCAATGCCCTGTTTATAATATCAACATGACCCAATGTAAGTGGGTCAAATGTACCAGGGAAAAGGCCAATGCGATTCATAATTCCAATTTACTCTGCTAAAGTACGACCAGAGAGCAAATAAAGTACAGCCATTCTGACCGCTACTCCATTTTCAACCTGTTGAAGAATGATAGACTGATCACTATCAGCAACATCGCTATTAAGTTCAACCCCTCTATTAATGGGTCCGGGGTGCATGATGACAATTTGTTTTTTTAAACTATCCAAAAGCTCTTTGCTTATACCATAGGCAAGATTGTACTCTCTGAGTGACGAGAAAAGTACCTGGTTCTGTCTCTCGAGCTGGATTCGCAAAACATTAGCTACGTCGCACCATTCTAGTGTTTCTTTAAGATTATAGCTTACCTGTACTCCAAGTGCCTCACCGATGTGCTTAGGAATTAAAGTGGGCGGCCCACAAACCAAAACCTCCGCACCCATCTTTTTTAAAAGATAAATATTGCTTTGCGCGACTCTACTATGTAAGATATCACCTATTAATGCAACTTTTCGCCCTTCTAGTGTACCTGTTTTTTCCTTTATGGAAAAAGCGTCCAATAATGCTTGCGTAGGATGTTCATTTATTCCGTCTCCAGCATTTACAATGGCAGCAGGAATGTGCTCAGCTAAAAAATGAGGAGCTCCACTGGCACTGTGACGCATCACAACCATGTCAACCTTCATCGACAAAATATTATTTACCGTGTCTAAAAGGGTTTCTCCTTTAGCTGCTGAAGAGGATGAAGTTGCAAAATTGATGGTATCCGCACTTAATCGCTTTTCTGCCAATTCAAAAGAGATTCGAGTACGAGTAGAATTTTCGTAAAATAGGTTTACGATTGTAACCTCACGAAGAGAGGGCACTTTTTTAACGGGTCGCTGTAAAACTTCTTTGAATTGCTCTGCTGTACTTAGAATGAGGGAAATATCTTGAGGGGTGAGATTTTTAATGCCCAGCAGATGTTTGGTGGATAGTTGCATTAAAAATCAAAATTAGGGGATTTTATTGATTTATCAGAATCACCTGAGGATCACCATTTTCTGTTCTCATCAATTTGATTTTCTCGGTCCGGAGGGTCGATATTTTTTTGCCCGAATAGTCCGGTTGAATTGGAAACTGGCGATGTTCGTGGCGGTCAATTAACACACATAATTCAACTCTTTCTGGTCGTCCGTAGTCCAAAAGTGCATCTAATGCGGCTTTTATGGTTCTTCCAGTAAATAGTACATCGTCCACCAAAATGACAGTTTTACCCTCAATGGAAAAAGGGAGATTCATTTTATCAGGCGTAACAATTTTGTTTCTTACGTCATCTCTGTAAAAGGTAATGTCTAATTGACCATGTAAAACCTCGCTAGAGGTGAGTGTAGAAGCGATGATATTGTGCAAAAAGGATGAAACCACAGCCCCACCCTGTTGAATACCTATCAAAACAGTATTTTCAAATTGAGGATGCTTTTTTAGCAACTGGTCTCCTAATTGCTCTAAAATGGAATATACCTCAGTAGGTTGAACTATAACTTTCACGTTTCATTTATTTATTTCTCAAGCATAAAAGGATATGCAAAATCAGTGGGTGGATTAAAGGTTTCTTTAACTGTTCTTGCGCTTAACCATCTATAGAGGTTGAGGTGTGAACCAGCTTTATCATTCGTACCAGAAGCTCTGGCACCTCCAAATGGCTGCTGTCCAACTACTGCACCTGTCGGCTTATCATTAATGTAAAAATTACCTGCAGCATGCTCTAGCCTTTTAGTAGCTAACTCAATTGCAGCACGGTCTTGTGCAATAATAGATCCAGTTAATGCATAAGGAGAAGTGCTATCTACTAAGTCCATGGCCTTTTCAAAATTATTGGCAGGATAAACATAGATGGTTAACACGGGACCAAAGATTTCTTCACACATGGTTTGTGATTGAGGATTCTTTGTTTCGATAATAGTGGGCTGTATAAAGAACCCTTCTTTGTCCTCACATTTGCCTCCAACTAAAATTGAACACTTTGGATCTTTCTTGGCAGTATCGATATAGCGTTTAATGGTAGTAAAACTCTTCTCATCAATTACAGCATTTATAAAATTGCTGAAATCTTCAACTGTACCCATTTTAAATTTTCGAACACCCGCGACTAATTTCTTTTTAACTTCTTCCGCAATGTTTGAAGGTATATAGGCTCTTGAGGCAGCTGAACATTTTTGACCTTGGAATTCAAAAGCTCCTCGTAATAAGGCTGTGACTAATACATCAGGATCTGCAGATTTATGCGCCAACACAAAATCTTTTCCTCCCGTCTCTCCTACTATTCTAGGATACGATTTATAAGTTGAAATATTATTTCCAATAGTGCTCCACATTGAATTAAAAACCTGGGTAGAACCTGTAAAATGAACGCCGGCAAAATCCTTATGTGAGAAACAAACTTTCCCCACAGCTGGGCCATCTACGTATACTAAATTGATTACTCCATCTGGCAGACCCGCTTCTTTTAGTACTCTCATGATTAGTTGCGCAGAATAAACTTGCGTGTAGGCGCATTTCCAAATAACCACATTTCCGCATAGCGCTGCAACTGTTGGGAGATTTCCGCCAATGGACGTGAAATTAAACGGAGTTACCGCCAACACAAAACCTTCTAGTGGGCGATACTCCAAACGATTATGCATTCCAGGCCCACTAATGGGCTGTTGTTTATAAATCTCCGATAAGAAATGAACATTGAATTTTAAAAAGTCTATGAATTCACAAGCAGCATCTATTTCGGCTTGAAATGCATTTTTACTTTGGCCAAGCATCGTTGTGCCGTTAATATAAGGGCGGTACTTAGTAGCTAATAAATCGGCAGCCTTTAAAAAAATATGTGCACGATTTTCCCAAGAGTAAGAGCTCCAGCTTTTTTTTGCAGCTAATGCGGCTTCTATAGCCATACTAACATGCTTCTCCTCCCCTTTGTGAAAATATCCAAGAATATGCTTTTTTTCGTGTGGAGGGCGTATAGCTACCTTATTTCCTGTTCTTATTTCTTTTGAGCCAATAAATTGAGGAATGTCTGCTACTTGCGACTTTAACTCTTTCAACACTTCTTTTAGTTTCTTTCTTTCAGTTGTACCGGGCGCATAACTAAGTACGGGCTCATTGGCAGGTAAAGGATAAGAGAACGTCCCTGTTGACATAAAAAAGGATTTGTATTAATGGTTTAAAGGTAGTAATTACTTTATGCTTGTTGCTGGTCTTTTTCGCTCATCAAAAAAGCTTTAATAAAACCATCGAGATCTCCATCCATTACTGGCTGAACATTTCCAACTTCAAAATCTGTCCGATGATCTTTAATCATTTTATAGGGGTGAAAAACATAGCTACGAATCTGACTTCCCCACTCAATTTTCTTCTTGGTGCTATTGACCGCATCTCTAATCTCATTCCTTTTTCTTAACTCCTCTTCGTATAAGCGGCTTTTTAACATCGTCATTGCCTTTTCTCTGTTACCCAACTGAGAGCGCTCTGTTTGACAAACTACGACAATGCCTGTGGGAATATGTGTCAACATTACTTTTGTCTCTACCTTGTTAACATTCTGTCCTCCAGCACCACCACTTCTGGCTGTTTCCATTTTTACATCAGCTTCTTTTATCTCGATATTAATAGTATCATCCACTAGAGGGTAAACAAAAACGGAAGAAAATGAAGTATGCCTTCTGGCATTGCTATCAAAAGGAGAGATACGTACTAATCGATGCACGCCGCTTTCTGCTTTTAAAAACCCATACGCAAAAGGACCTTCAAACTGAAGCGTACAGGTTTTTATTCCTGCTCCATCGCCCCAAACCCAATCAAGCTCTGTAACTTTCCATCCCTGCTTTTCACCGTACATACGATACATTCTGGCTAGCATTTCCGCCCAATCCTGGCTCTCTGTTCCACCGGCACCTGAATTGATTTGCAAAACAGCGGGAAGCTCATCTTCAGGTTCATTTAAGGTTGCCTTAAACTCAGCATCATCTAATAGCGAAAGCGCCTTATCATAGGCCTCCTGTGTTTCTACTTCTGTAGCATCACCACTTTTCCAAAATTCAAAAAGAACGGCAAAATCCTCTACTGACTGTTCTGCGTTGGAATAGAGATTAACCCAATATTCATTGAGCTTGATATTTTTCATGATATCAGTAGCTCTTTTGTTATCGTCCCAAAATCCGGGGCTTAGGGATAATTGTTTGTCTTGTGCAATTTTCTGAAGTCGATTATCGACGTCAAAGAAACCTCCTTATCCCGACAATGCGGGACCGCATATCCTGTAATTTTTCAGCTGTCATAAAGCAAAAATAGCTTATTAATATTGAAAATGGATCGTAGTTGCACCATTCCCGTAAAAGGGATCAAACTGATCAGAATAACTACGGATAAAGGGCTTTCCATTTAACCATTGGTGGATTTCCTCCTTTAGTTTGCCCTTACCCACACCGTGAATAACAGTTAGTGTAGGTTGATGATGTTGAATCGCCAGTTCAATTTGTTTCTCGAATGCACTTAACTGAATGGATAGAATTTCAAAATTTGAAAGGCCTTTCCAATCCGCGACAAGTTCTTCAATATGCAGGTCAATGACATGATAAAATGATTTTTCAAACAAACTAGACTTTACTGAATCGATGCTTTTATTTGCCTTAAATCCAATCTCACTTGTATCAAGTATATGAACCGTATTTTGATCTGGGTATTCGTTAACTATTTGAAATGAAAAACTTGCTTCTTTACTCTCTTTTAATTTTTGAAGTTGTGCAAAGAGTTGCTTAGGCTTGATTCGAAGTGTGTGTGAAAATTGGTCCACTTTTCCCTTCATTTTTTCAACTAAGGAAAATTCAAAAAGAAAAATCGGATTATCATTAAAGCCTTCCATCAAAAAGTCGTGGAGATAAAAATTATTTCCTTTTTCCACTTTTCCTGCAAATTGCCAATCTACTCTACCCAATACACTAACTCGATAATTGAATTGAATAGAATGCGATAGGCCATTATATAAATAGAGTTTAAATGACTCTACCAACCATTCGTCCTCCGCATCTGAAAGAATTGGCAAAAAAACAAAAGATAGATTTTCGGCTGGAGCGGGTTGATCTGTTTTATTTTTTTCGACTCGTAAATCGTCAATACTCCTTTTTATAATTTTTGGCTTTTCAGGAGTCGATTTTTTTTGAGAAGGTGAGAAACGATAGTAATAAGGGAAGTCTATCTGATCGATAAAAACGGGAAACTGCACCCCCTCCACTTCTACACTAACCATTTGATTATCTAAAAAATCAATGATGGTCGCTTCCTCCTTGGAATGCAATAGCAGAACTTTATCACCAATCTGGTATTTCAAGCAGGTATTTTTAAAAAGCTACAGACCTGTAAGCCGGATTCTGTCGAGGGCCTTCATTTATCTGCCAAAAAAGTTGCCCTTTTTGGTCAAGCTGCCTACCCTGTAACCTGTCTTTTCAGTGCTCGAACGTGCCGCTCTCAAAGGTTACTATACGTGGCATTTCAGCATGCAAGGTTTACCCGTCTTCTCTGTTACCAGCGAAGACCGTGGGCTCTTACCCCACGTTTTCATCCTCACCTTTATTGCTAAAGGCAGTTATTTTCTGTGGCACTTGCTGTCACTGGTTACCCAGTGCCCGGCTATTCACCGGTGCATTGCACTTTGCTGTCCGGACTTTCCTACTCCCAAAAGAGAGTCGAAGACCTGGTCTGTAGCCCTGCAAAGGTACAAAACCTATCTCTTATCATCTGTAGGGCTTAAAGAGTCAATCTTTAATCCAATTTGTAAGTCACGTTGCAAGGTATCAATGGCGGTAATGATTTGCTTTACTTGAATGTGAGGCAGTATACTTTGATCTAAAATTGACTTGATTTGCTCCATATTTTGCCAATGATAATTGGCTTGTTTTTCAGTCATTTTAAAAATATAAAATTTTTCTGCTGAAAAACTAAGTAAGAGCAGAACTAGAAATAGAAGTAGGATTTTTTTCATTTTTATTCGTTTAATAAAGATCATACCATCCTCTCCCATTATATCCTTGGTGACGTGATGTATCTGTATTAAAAATTATCAGCCCTGCAGTAGGTGAATTAAGGGCGTCTCGCTCTACCGTTGTCATACTTGTTGCTATAAGCTGAGGGGTTTTCCATTCTAATTGTGAAGGGTTTGACTGACTTGCGCATAAGTATTGTCCGACTAAAGGTGCGACGGCTGGAAGAGTCAATTGAATCGTTACTGATTGTGGCTGTGCTTTGAGTGAGGTGTAATTATCACCAAAAGAATTAGGCTCCATCAAACGAAGTTCAGCAGCGTTATTGTCAATATTACCTAGTTCCAAATGACCTGATAATCTACTTGAGGATTTTGATCGAGAGTAAAGTGCATAGCGATTAGAACCTACATCGATACTTTCATCCAGGTAAATCCCATATGAATAATCAATCGTTCCCGTATTTCTCCAAAAATGGGTGCCATTGGTAGTAGAAATCAAACCTTTGCCCACGGAGATGCCATAAACTGCGCCTATAGAAGAACTGGAATTATTGTTATACACACTAACGGTCAAACCGAAGAGTGTATCAATTCTACCGCCCCGATTATTCCAAGCCTCAATTGATTGGGCATGTAACTTATTAATGGTGCCAGTGGACCCGTTTTCCACGCCGCTCACTGCACCATATGCATTTTGGATTATTCCAGTACTTCTATTAGTCACTACATTATACGACCCCCATGCACTAATCATACTTCCGGTTCCTGCATGAACAGACCATGCCTGCATGGACCGCATTTGACCTAAAGATTGTGTATTAGAAGCATCGGATAGTGCAAAAAAAGCACCCCCCATTAATCGATTATCAAATTTTCCCGTTCCAATAACTTGCCCAAGCACTGCAATGGTGCGTGGTGTTGTTGATGAAGCTGATGCTACATTTTTTTGAATTCCAACAGCAGGATAATAACTATTTCCATCAGCAACCATACTGCCTGGTAATAATTGATCTCCTACAGCCAAGGCGCCATTTACATCTGTATTACCATTTATCTCTGCAAGAGACTGTGGGCTAGATGTTCCTAACCCAAAAAAGCCCGTTTTAGTCAAGCGAATTCTCTCTTGGGAATTTGTTACAAAAACCAGATCCTGATTCGAAGAGGTACCCATTCTTGATCCAGAAGAACCATCCCAGGCATCAGAAGTATTATTACCGTTCATAGTCCAACCCTCTTGTGCTGTGAGGTAAGAATTCCAAATCAGTTGGTTGATTCCGTTTTGTTGCGATTGAACAGCTAATGCTTGCCCAGGATTTCCCATCTGTGGAGGTAAAGAAAGTGTGTAATCTGTTTGCGGAGTAATTAATGATGAAATACTAATAGTGCGATTAGCCGAAGGAGAAACTAACCGTATTGCCCTCTGATTGGATGGCCGAAGTTGTGCTTCTACTGGAGATTTGAGTAGTAAAATACAATTCAGCACACTTAAAAGAAATAGATTAAAAACTCGCATCAAATCAACCTTTTGATTATTCTAAAATTGACCAATTCACAGATCCCGTAAATGGAGAAGAAAAATAAATTGTAAAACGTCCAGTTCCCGTGTTTCTAGAGACATAATAAGAGGGTATTGGCATATCTGCAGCAGTTCCCTCCAATGTCAACATAATTGCATCATTTGTATCGATCGAAACAGCAGTACCCTGACCATTAGTTGGAGTAATTTCTGCAGATTCAACAGCAGTACTGTAGGTAACAAATCCTTTTGCTTTAGTTAGATGATACCCATTAAAGGTTAACACGGCCTCAATGGAAGACTGTTTCAATAGTCCTGTGCTGTTTGCCAGTAATACTCGATCATAACCAGAAGGGACTGTCGAGGATGCAGTTCCAGCAATAGATGCCAAACTAACATCTCCCGTAACACTTAAAGTACTAGCCAATGAAGTAGCACCTGCAATATCCATTGTTCCACCCATTGTCGCATTTCCCGTTGCTCGTAATGTTCCTCCAACATCCAGTGTAGAGGTCGCATTTAAGGATGATCCAATACCAATTTTCCCATCGGCATTGACACGCATTCGTTCGGTATTTCCTGTCAATATTTTGATTGGCTGTGCAGTAGTATGAGTAGTAGCAATTACCAAAGGCTGTGCGCTGGTAGTACCTACAAATTGCTGCCCATTACCCGTACCGGCCGCAGTGATATTATTTCCCTCCAATGACCATGCAGCATTTGTAACAGCTGTAGCAAGTGATTGCCATTCCAGAGCAGTAGCAGAACCATTTACTGATGAAACTTTTAAAATACTATTTACTGCTGGAATGGTAGAAGGAAATGACAATGTATAGGAACTTGTGCCCTCAGCAGCTCGCAACGCTAAAAAACCCGTACCTGCTTGACTTGGATTAACTAGTCGAAGTTCCCTTTGAATAGTTGGACGAACTTGTGCGTTTCCTTGCATTACAAAAAGTAAACCAAGCAAAAAAATAGAATAGCCAAGATTAATCTTTTTCATAGTTATTAGTTTTAATTTTTAAAAAATTCAATCAATAATCATCCAGCTTAAAAATCCGCTATATGGAGCTGTGAAATAAATTAGTACCCGATTCTTAAGTGCATCACGCAGTATATAATAGCTTGGCGTAGCCAACGGAATTTTATCTGCCTCCAACACCACTGATATTCCATCATCCATCTCAAGCAGCTCATTTAAATCTATCGCAACTGAATCAACAGCTTGTAAGAATGAACTTCTTCCTTTGGATTTCATAGCAATGCCCCCACTCCCTTGTAATGCGTAAAGGGCGTAAGGCACCAATCCCAATGGAGCACTACCTAAATCAATCCAATGATCCTGATAATTCCATCCAGCAATTAGCGGAAAAGGGGGTATCGAAATTTTTATTTGGAGCAAGAGATTCAACTTATAAAAAGGCACTTTTAGCAGATCCCTTTCTAGTCCCCCTCGATATCGTCCATTTCCAATTGAAATTTGAAATATTCCCCAATCATCTGTTTTTGATTCAAACTCCTCTGAAAATACCAATTGCGAATCTCTACTTGTAAGCAAATTCGACTGTATGTAGATCAATTGGTTCTTAACTGTGTTATTAAATCTATCTCTGGCTACTGCCTGAAAAGGCATACCAGGCATATTAGTTTGCGCCAATAATTGGAAGCCTCCCAATCGACCTACAAATAATATGAAAAACAGTAGACTATTTTTCATTTTGTAATTTTTACAAACTTTTTAAAACCAGAAATAGCATCCCCTGTGACTGTCAGAAAATAGATGCCAGACATAAAGTAATCAACTGGCACAGATACTCCTTGTTGCAAATTGTAAAGAGTGCACTTTTTTTGAACTAATAATCTCCCCACTTCATCCATTATAGATAATGTAACTTCTCGCTCCAGATCTGAATAAATAGAAGCCTTTATAATAGCTATTGTAGTAACAGGATTAGGATATAAATTAAGCTGAAGCTTTAGCTGTTCCCTTGTTTGTACACAGGGGTAAGTGAAAGTTCCTTGAGAGGGAAACTCCTTCCAAATTCCTAAACCATTTTCAAAACGAATACACCCATTAGAAAAAGCTAAGAAGTTATAAGAATGAGTCGCAACTAATTGACTATTAGCAAAACATAAGTTTGTCCATTGAAAAACGAACTGGCGCTGACCATATAGCAAAAGAGTCCGAAACAAAAGAATTGCAATAGCAAAACACTTATACATATTTGAGTCCTGTTCAGAAACAAATATGTCTGAATACGTCGCTAAATAACAAGTTTATAAAACCTGAAACCCTGAGAAAATAACGACCCTAAATCGAATGATTTAGCTTACTATTTTTTCTTCCGTATAGAAAATAGATAAATAAACCTAAAGCCATCCAACCAAAAAACCATTTCCAACTAGCGGGAGGAATTTCAATCAATAAATACAAACATGATAACACACCCATGACAGGAATAAAAGCATAGTTCTTAATTACTGTGTAGAACATTATAACTATAGCAATTGCAGTAAATAACAAAAAAGGCATTTCCGTATATACACCCGTAATCAATTGTTGAAAGGATTCTAGAAGGCGTTGTTGACTCACATAAAGAAATAATAGAATAATTCCTGGAATCAGGTAACGACCACTCCAAGCAGGTAGTTTGAATTGTCCAGGCCTTTTTTCAATAACTGGCAGAAACAAGACGCCCCCTGAAACAAGTACAAATGCAAATAATGTTCCGATACTTGTTAAATCAGTTACAATTCCAGCTTGTAAAAAAAGAGAGCCAATTCCAACGATAAGCCCCGTCAATAGCGTTGCAAATCCTGGTATCTGAAATTTATTTAATTGTTGAAACTTTTTTGGTAGCAACCCATCTCTACTCATACTCATCCAGATTCTGGGTTGTCCAATTTGAAAAACTAACAAAACGGATGTCGTTGCTACAACTGCACTAACGGATATTATTTTTTCAATCCAAGGGGCTCTTTTTTCAAATACAAACGCTAATGGATCGGCAATTCCACCAAAGAGTGAATAATTTTCGATTCCTGTTAATATTAATGCAATTAAAATATAAAGTACAGTACAGATCAATAAAGAATATATCATACCGCGTGGAAGGTCTCGTTGCGGGTTTTTACTTTCTTCTGCCATAGTAGAAATCGCATCAAAACCAATATAAGCATAGAAAACAGCAGATACACCTTTAAGCACACCAGAGAAACCATTAGGCATAAAAGGGGTCCAATTATTGGTATCAACAAAAAATGCACCTGAAACAATGACAAACAAGATGACAGCTATTTTAAAAAGCACCATCAAATTAGTACCCTTTTTACTCTCTTTAATACCACTATACGCTAAATAAGTCACCAATACAACAATTATGAATGCAGGCAAATTGAAAAATAATGGAGTGTTACCAATATGAGGAGCTGATAGATAGGATTTTACTGCAAACTGATATATTTCCAATTGAGAGGCAGATAAAGTAGCAGGACTAGCTAGTGCTTGCGTGGCTTGCTCATACGCATGGTAAGCCGTTACTGGATCAACTAGCATCCAGGAAGGTAATTCAATATGAAAAATATGCACGAGTAAATTATTGAAATAGCCACTCCATGAAATAGCCACTACAATATTTCCTATTGCATATTCAAGTATTAATGCCCAGCCAATAATCCATGCAATTATTTCTCCAAAAACAACATAGGAATAAGTGTAGGCACTTCCAGCTACGGGAACACGGCTAGCGAACTCTGCATAACATAATGCAGAAAATCCGCAGGTAACTGCAGTCAATATAAAAAGCAGGGAAACACCAGGTCCACCATGAAAGGCCGCTGAGCCAATGGTTGAAAAAATTCCAGCTCCTACTACTGCAGCAATGCCCATAAACGTCAAATCCTTCACTCCTAATACACGATTTAAGGACGCGGGGTGATTGGCTGGTGAATCTTCTAGTTGATTAATTGTCTTTTTACGAAACAATGAACGCATGCAAGTGTTTTTGTAATTATTGAACTATACATCCCTTTTAATAAGATACTCAGCTAATTCAATCAAAGGTTTTTTTCGAGCGCTTACTACTGCAATTTGGTCCAGATCAGCAAGCGCTTCGTCCAAAAATTTATTTTTCAGTGACAGTGCCCATTGATCTATACCACATTTCCTGTATACTGATAAGACATCATCAACTTTATTATCACCTTGTTTACCAAGCCACGATTGCAAAATAGAAATATCATCTTTATCAGCGGTCTCCAGTGCATGTATTAATAAAAACGTTTTTTTATCAGCAAGTATATCTCCACCCACTTGTTTTCCAAATTTTTGCGGGTCTCCAAATGCATCTAGATAGTCATCCTGAACTTGAAAAGCAAGTCCCAGTTTTCTGCCAAATTGATACAAGAGTTGTTGATTACGCTCTCCTGAGCCCCCTACGATGGCCCCCATTACCAGAGAGGCTGCAAGTAAAACCGAGGTCTTTTTCTCAATCATTAACAGATAATCCTCTAAAACAACATTCTTTCGCTGTTCAAAGTCCATATCAAGCTGTTGACCTTCGCAAACTTCCGTAGCTGTTTTATTAAAAAGAGAAAAAATTGGCAATAGAATTGAAGAGGGCACTTTGGAAAGACACTCATATGCTTTTATTAGCATTACATCGCCGGCAAGAAGAGCTGTATTTTGTCCATACTTTTCATGAACGGTTGGCAATCCACGACGTAATGGAGCTTTGTCCATAATGTCATCATGAATCAAGGTAAAGTTGTGAAACATTTCGATTGCAGTTGCAACCTCCCATGCTGATGGATGGATATCTGTAAATAACTCATTACCCATTAAACATAAAATGGGCCTAATTCTTTTTCCACCTAAACTTAGAAAATAATCATTAGGAGCATAAAGAGTTTCAGGCTCTTTTGGAAAATGTTTCCTATCAAAATAGGAGGCAAAATCAGCGGCTAATGCAGAGAAGGATTGCATGAGCGGAAGTTATAATGAAATTATGAAACTACCCAAGATGCTGCCTATAATGTTAATTCTTTTTAGCCGGCTTGATCATCCATTCAAAATCAAGCTGGCGCTTTGTTAAGTTTGCTGCAATCACTTTAATCCACAACTTATCTCCCATTCTAAATTTGCGGCCGCTTCTCATTCCTACCAGACAGTAATCTGATTCAATTAATCTGAAATCGTCAAAATCACTTAAACTCTGTACCGAAACTAAGCCTTCACACTTGTGTTCAACGGTTTCGACCCAAAATCCAAAATGTGCAACTCCACTAATCACCCCTTCAAACTCTTCGCCTAAGAAATTTTTCATGTACTGGACTTGTTTGTACTTAATTGCCGAACGTTCTGCTTCCATAGCAGACCGTTCTCGATCACTAGAGTGCTTACATTTTTCCTCCATTTTTTTATCAATAGTGGAATGTCCTTCTAGTAGAGAAAATATAGTACGATGAACTAAAATATCAGGGTAACGTCGAATTGGAGAAGTGAAATGACAATAATGCTCAAACCCAAGTCCATAATGGCCTACATTTTCAGCTGTGTATCGTGCTTTTGCCATTGTCCGTATGCCTAACTGCTCTAAAACATGTTGTTCAGGCCTCCCCTTCACATCTAATAAAAGCTGATTAAAGGAAGCGGCAATTGTTTCGGGAGAAGAACGGTCAAAAGAGTGGCCAAACTTTCGAGCGAATTCCATAAAGGGGATAAGGCGATCTTCATCAGGATCGTCATGAATTCGATAAGGAAATGGAATTGGTTTACCATTCAAAGAGGCTGAAGAAATATGCTCAGCCACTAATCGATTTGCCAACAACATAAATTCCTCAATCAACTGATGAGCTTCTTTACTTTCTTTAATCATCACGCCAACCGGATCACCCTTTTCATTCAATTTAAATCGAACCTCCTGAGAAGAAAAATTGATAGCCCCATTGGCTATTCGTATTTTCCTTAATTGCTGTGCTAAACGGTTAAGTTCCACTAATTCCGCAGCATATAAACCCTCCTTTTCTTCAATAATGGCCTGTACCTCTTCATAGGTGAATCGGTGGTTGGAGTGAATCACCGTTTTACCAATCCAAATCGAATGCACTTTTGCAGAGCTACTCATTTCTACAACAACTGAAAATGTCAATTTATCTTCGTTTGGCCGAAGCGAACAAAGCACATTCGAGATATTTTCTGGAAGCATTGGATTCACTCTATCCGGTAAATAAACGGATGTAGCGAGCTGATATGCTTCTTTGTCTAAGCAGGAACCTTCTTCAAGATAATGTCCTACATCAGCAATATGAATTCCAATCCTAATATGCCCATTTTGTAGCTTCTCGAAAGAGATTGCATCGTCAAAATCTTTTGCATCAATTGGGTCGATCGTGAAAGTAAGTATATCTCTAAAGTCCTTTCGCTTTCCAATTTCTTTTTCATCAATATGGGAAGAAATTCTTAGCGACTCTTCTAATGCTTCATCAGAAAAATGGAGTGGAAATCCCGACTCTAGTAAAATTTCTCGCATAGCAGCATCGTGCATATCTTCCTCTTTCAAAATCGCTACCACAGCCGCTTGCGGTCTTTTATTATCATGCATTGACCAATCGGTTACCTTAGCAAGAACACGATCTCCCTGTTGTGCACCTTGCAGCGTATGAAAAGGAATAAAAAAATCTGGGACGGGTTTATCCGTTTCAATTAAAAGAAATGCAAATCCCTTACCCATTTCTATTTTTCCAATAAACTCAGAGCGTTTTCGTTTTAAAACCTCACGCACAACACCCTTCATTCGTTTTCCGGCTGCAGATCTTTCTTTTATAGCAACAGCAACAATATCTCCGTGCAAAGCTCCGTTCAGATCTCCGGGACGAACCATGATATCTAGGTCAATCCCTTCAGCAACAACATATCCCATTCCAGAGCGTGAAATATCCAGCTCCCCTTTTATAAAAGGAGTAAAAGTCTTTCTCTCTTTTCGTTTTGCTTGCTTCTTAGCGTTTTTCCTTCCCATTATTGCCTGTTTTTAAAATTGTTTATAAAAGAAAAGATACCATGCTCAAACTCTGATTGAACATTAAACAAAAAACGATGACAAACAGGGATACTATAAACTGGCAAGTCTATTAATCGATCTGAAAACTTTTCTAAACGAACTGCATCTTTCTCAGTAGTCAAAATAATACCTTCTTTCTTATTTAATTTTCTCCATTCAACTTCAATCTCATTAAAATCTTCGATAGTAAAAATATGATGATCTCTAAATTGAAGCTGACGATAATAGGCGGAATGTTCCTCCACATACCGTTTGAGCGGCTTTGGATTAGAAATGCCAGTTACCAGTAAAATTTCATTTTCTGCACGTAGCTGGTACGGTTTACGGGTAATAATATGATAAGGTGTCCCATACTCTAAAAAAGTAAAATAAACCTTTTGATGAGGAAGAGGGTTGATTTCTGAAATAAGTTGATCTCGCTCAGCTGTACTCAAGTCTGGACTACATTTTGTTACAATAATAACCGTAGCGTCTCTATATCTACTCTTTAGATCTCGAAGATCACCTGTGGGCAAATAAAAGTCTCTTGTAAATAAATTAGCATATTCAGTAAGCAATATGGAAAATCCAGCTCGGATGGAGCGATGCTGGAATGCGTCATCTAGTAAAATCACTTCTGTGTTTGGGAAATCATGTAATAATTCAGGGATGGCGAGTATTCTCTCCTCTCCCACTGTAACTGCGGTGCCTGGAAATTTTCTAAAGAGAGAGAGAGGTTCATCACCTATGTCAAGAGCGGTGGATTCAGGCTTTGCATAGGCATATCCACGTGTACGTCTTCGATATCCCCTACTTAGGGTAGCCACTTTATAATGGGGTGATAAAAATTCAACTAAAAGCTCAACCATTGGAGACTTACCTGTGCCTCCGACAGCTAAATTACCCACTGTAATCAAAGGAATTCCAAATTCGGCTGTATGAAGCCATTGCTTATCAAATAAATAATTGCGGATATAAATAGCTGCCCAATACAGTATAGCGATTGGCAACAAAAGAAGTCTAAAAGAACGTAGAAAAAAGTCGTAGAACATCAGTTCTACGAAGTTACAAAGAAGCTAAAGATGGTCGTACCATAATTTCTCTCCTTTTCAAAGCCCTTGAAAGTTGAGTAATTATTACGGGGAGTATGTTCTAACACAAATAATCCATCCGAGGATAGTAATTTTTTTTCGAATATAAGTACGGGAAGCTGGTCAATAGTAGTTAACGCATAAGGAGGTCCAGCAAAAATGAAATCAAATTGTTCGTTGCAATGATTTAAGAATTGAAAAACATCCTGCTTTAAAATTGAAAAGTTATCTAACCCAAGCATTTTGACAGTTTGTTGAATGAATTGAACCTGTTTGCTATCCTTTTCAATTAAGGTCAATAATTCGGCCCCTCTGGAAGCTAACTCATAACTAATACTGCCCGTTCCGGCAAACAAATCGAGGCATTTAAGACTATTGAAATCAATCCTATTTTGCAAAATATTAAAGAGACCTTCCTTTGCAACATCGGTGGTTGGTCGCGTATGGGGCATATGTGCGGGGGGGGAAAAACGACGCCCTCCCAATTTTCCGCTTATGATACGCATGGCAAACTATTAGTCAAAAGTGTAAAATAATGGGAAGGAAAATTTGTCAAAGACCAGTCTTTACTATTGATGCGGAAAGAAACATTCAAAAAATAGGAGGATAATTCAGCATAGAGCTTGGAAGAATGATCAATCAAACCACTCAATTGTAATTGCACTTCGGCTAATTCAAATGCATACTCTTTACCTATCTTCAATAAAAAGTAAAGTGCATCTTGTTCTGTTGTGTATTGAAAAGTACCACAAAACACAAGTTGTTCTGCTCTAAAAACCAGCAAATCTAATTGCTGTATACCCACTTCAATAAATATCGTATTCGATATATTATTAGCAGGTAAATTGTTTAACATAGACTTAAAAGAATGCTTGATTTGGCAGGAAGGAAATGTCGATTCTATAGCTTTAAAAATAGTTGCGGGCACTAAATATCCCAGGTAAAATTGCCAATCAGCATAAGACTCTTGCAGGAGAACCGAATTAGGCTGAAAGGGGAAGGTCAACTGCAATTGATTTTGAAGGGCTATTTTTTCATATTTAGCAATCGGCAAAAGAGTATGTTGCGGGGAAGCATAAGACACCTGTACAGACGAGTATTCACCATGCGCTGAAAAATGATTCAAAAATGCTAAAACAGTATTTTGATTCCAATTGTCGATTTCAAAAAAAGATAATTCAAAAGGATTTCCTGTCACAGCATCTACTTTAACATAGGAAGCTAATTTTGCACTAAGCCCAATTGCCACATCTAATTTTTGAGGAGCTTCTGCAGAACTTCTAAAAGAAAAAAGAGGTTTCAAGATTATTTATTGATAAGTGTTTCATTTTCAAAGTTAATATAATTGTACGTTTGCAAGGATAATAACAATGAACCCCTCTCCTTTACAAGTAGAAATCAATAAGAAGTCTATTTTAAAAATGGCTCTCCCAATCAGTTTGGCCATTTTTATTCCACAATTAAATTTTGTCATCAACAATATATACTTAGGTCATTTTGACCAGGATCCTGCCGCTCTTGCAGTTGCGGGAATAACAGGTGTATATTATTTGATTTTTGCCGCGATTGGGTATGGCCTCAACAATGGTTTGCAAACGCTAATTGCCAGAAGAGCAGGGGAAAACAAACCGCAAGAAGTGGGTCGGTTATTTAGCCAAGGAGTCTATATTGGACTGCTTCTTTCCTTATTAGGAATAACCCTAACGTACACAATTACACCCAGCCTTTTTAGCTATATTATTAAGGATCAAATTACTTTACAAAAGGCCATCCATTTCTTGCAGATTAGAATTTGGGGGCTTCCTTTTTTATATGTTTACCAACTTAGAAATGCATTACTTGTAGGCATTAATCAATCCAGGTATCTTGTAGCAGGCACGCTAGCAGAAACAGTCTCAAACATTCTTCTGGATTATGTTTTAATTTTTGGATTTGGTCAAATTCCAGCACTAGGATTCAATGGAGCTGCGATAGCTTCAATCATTTCAGAATTTATCGGATTATTTGTCATTTACGCTGTAATAAATAAAAAAGGATTCACGAAACAGTTTAGTTTATTTTCTGCAATTAAATGGGACTGGCCTGTGCAGCGATCAATACTTTCCGTCTCCTCCCCTCTAATGTTTCAGCATGCAATAAGTATCATTAGCTGGCAATACTTTTTTTTATTAATAGAACACCACGGAGCAATGGCATTAAAAATTTCAAATGTGATGCGAAACACTTTTGGAATTTTTGGTTGTTTTTGCTGGGCTTTTGCCTCTACGGCTAATTCTATGGTAAGTAATATTATTGGGCAAGGCAGACAAAATGAAGTTATTCATCTGGTCAAGAAAATACTCACAATTAGCTTATCCATAGTCCTTTTCATTGTAGGAATCTTGAATTTATTTCCGGGCTCGTTTCTTTCCTTATTTGGGCAAGGCGATTCTTTTGTAAATGAAGGAATACCAGTATTGCGAGTTGTTTCTACAGCACTACTTCTCTCCTCTGTAGCTACAATCTTTTTAAGCACGGTTACCGCCTCAGGTAACACGCGAATAACCTTTATGATTGAAGTAGGTGCTATCGTTGCCTATTGCACTTACATTTACCTTGTATTGGAGCATTATCACTTTTCCATTACAATTGGTTGGATGAGCGAATGGCTCTATTGGCTTTGTTTACTAATCCCCTCTTTTTTGTACTTACGTACTAACAAATGGAGAAACAAAGCCATTTAATCCTAACAAAATGTGGATGGGATCTTTAATGTATTCCCTTGGCACTTAAATATCGCTCAGCATCTAGAGCAGCCATACAACCACTACCTGCTGCTGTAACAGCTTGTCGATATGTTTTGTCTTGTACATCTCCAGCAGCAAATACTCCTTCGATGTTAGTTTTACTAGTACCTGGCGTTGTTACTATGTAGCCGGTTTCATCCATAGTAATCCAATCGTTAAATATGGAGGAGTTAGGGCTATGTCCAATAGCAACAAAGAAAGCGCTAATGGCGACCTCCTCTTTTTGATTTGTTTTTGTATTAATGAGTCGTACTGCTTCGACCTTATTTTGGCCAATAATCTCTTCGGTTTCACTATTCCAGTGAATCTGTATGGTTGGAGTGGATTTGACACGCTCCTGCATTACTTTGCTGGCTCTCATTTCATCTCTTCTAATGATCATGTGCACTTTTGAGCAGATTTTTGACAGATACAAGGCCTCTTCAGCGGCTGTATCACCAGCTCCAACTATCGCTACTTCTTTTCCCTTAAAAAAGAAGCCATCACATACTGCACAGGCACTCACACCAAATCCATTTAATCGTTGCTCACTTTCCAGTCCCAACCATTTTGCAGAGGCACCTGTTGATATGATCACACTGTGAGCTGCAATCCATTTTTCTTCATCAATTTCAACCTTATGAATGGGTCCCGAAAAATCTACTTTTGTAGCAATTCCGTATCGGATATCTGCACCCATTCTGGCAGCTTGTTTTTCAAAATTTACCATCATATCAGGCCCCTGGATTCCTTCTGGATAACCTGGGTAATTTTCAACTTCTGTGGTGATGGTTAATTGACCTCCAGGTTGAATTCCTTGATATAACACAGGCTTTAATCCAGCTCTGCTAGCATAAATTGCTGCAGTATAGCCAGCCGGTCCAGAGCCGATAATCAAACACTGTACGGTTTCTATTGTATCCATAATTAAAGGAGCGCTTTACAATTAAGAGGAGATCGAAAAGAATCAATCAAAGCCAGCTAAATGGTTATCCCAGATAAGCTTTCAACGCACTGCTATAACGAGCTTTTTGAAGACGCTTAATAGCACGTTCTTTAATTTGACGAATTCGTTCTTTGGTAAGATCATATTTTTGGCCAATCTGTTCGATTGTTACACCATTTTCTCCATCCAGTCCAAAATATGCATTAACGATTTCTGCTTCCCTAGGTGAAAGAGATTTGAGAACTCTGCGAATTTCATTACGCAAAGAGTCTTTCATGACATCATCATCTGTATCGTCACTTCCTTCCAAAAGATCACCCATCGCAACATCTTCGGCCTCATGCACAGGAGCATCAAGGGAAGTATGGCGGGTGTTACTTTGAAAAATATTATTTATTTCAGTTTCACTCATCTCCAACAACTCTGCAAGCTCCTCTGTAGAAGGTTCACGCTCGTGCTCTTGCTCAAAAGCCATGTAAGCCTTATTCGCTTTGTTGTAAGTGCCTATTTTATTTTGCGGAAGACGTACTAAACGACCCTGCTCTGCCAATGCTTGTAAAATGGATTGGCGAATCCACCATACAGCATAAGATATAAATTTAAATCCTTTGGTTTCGTCAAAACGTTGAGCAGCTTTTATTAAACCCAAATTACCTTCATTGATCAAGTCACTCAAAGAAAGTCCCTGGTGTTGATATTGCTTCGCAACAGATACAACAAATCGAAGATTGGCTTGAACGAGCTTATCTAATGCACGTTGAGAATCTACAGGATTCCTATTGAACATTTTGATTCGCTGCGCAAGTGTGGTCTCCTCTTCAGGAGTGATCATTGAAATTTTAGAAATCTCCTGTAAATATTTTTCTACCGCCTGCGAATCTCTGTTGGTAATCTGGGTAGCAATTTTGAGCTGCCGCATGAAATTTGACTTTTTTAATAGTTAGGGGATAAAGACGAAAAATTACCCTTCAAACGTGTGCGAAGTTACTGAAAATAACAGTGTTTTTTCTACTGATTTTTATCGAACAGCCTGTTTATCATTCTTTGATACCAAAACAGAATAAGGCCCGCAGCAAAAAGGAGCATGGAAATGACCTCCGCTTGAGTAGGGTTAAATCCAAACAAATTCATTTGATTATTTACCCGTATTTTTTCTATAGAAAACCTCTCTATTCCATTGAATACTAAATATATAGAAAATAAAAGGCCATCACTTTTTAATCTCTTTCGGATTAGAAACAGAACAAGGGCTAAGCAGATGCAAGCAATAGCTTCATAAAGTGGAGTTGGGTAAACCCCTTGTGGAAGTACATTACAATAGGGTCCCGTGCATCCTGGAATGGGAATACCTGCCTCTATAACATTATTGGGATATGTATATGACCAAGCCCAGTCTGGGATGAAAAAAGGCTTTTGTGCTAAATCGCTAACAAGACCCCAGTCTCCATCGCCAGAAAAATGGCATCCCAATCTACCAATTCCATAAGCTAGCATCAAACCAGGAGCAATTGAATCGCTCAACCTGAGAAATCCAATCTTGTGCTTCTTGGAATATATAGCAATTGCAATAGCCGCACAGATCAATCCTCCATACATCGTTAAACCTGCAGCAGAAAATAAGTATGCGGTGGGTTGTTTTAAAAAGTCAGACCAGTTCTCAAAAATATCAAAGAGTTTGGCCCCTGCTAATCCAAACACCAATGCAAGCAAAGTGATATCTCCTACTCTATCTTGTGGCCAAATCCTTACGGTACGCTTTTCTGGTTTAGGAAGCCTAGCCTTTTCTTTTTCTCTCCATTTCAAAAAAGAAAAAAACAAACCGAAAGTAATTCCAAGTGGCCAATTACCTTTTGAAGAAAAAATAAATTCCGCAGGCGTTATATTAATGCTGTCATCAAGGGAAAATAAAGCCAAGAACTTAAAACCAAAAATGAAACCTACTATAAAATTTGAGGCGATTTCTGTCCAATGAGCGGGCCCTCCTACAATATGCGCCATTTCAGTGGGCTGAAATAGACCCATTTTGGATTTTCGTTTCAACTCATACGAAAGAGAAGTGGCAGCCGCACCAAATGCAATAGCTACAAAAAAACCAAACGTATTTAAAAAGCGTAGGAAAGGTAAGTCCAAGCCAAACAAATCCTTGAACGCATAGTATAGGTTGGGATACATTCGCTGTTATTCGTTAATTGCAATGCTGATTAAAAGCAGCAATCAGATTTTCTGCAATAGCCTGAGCCGAACGCCCTTCAATCATATGCCTCTCAATATAATGCGCAAGCTTACCATCTTTGAATAAAGCAATAGCAGGTGAAGAAGGAGGATAAGGTAATAAGTGCTCACGTACTGCTTTTACAGATTCAAGATCAAAGCCAGCAAAACAGGTAGTCAAATAATCAGGCTTTTTAGAACTATTTGAAACAGCCATTAACACACCAGGGCGTGCCGTACCGGCTGAGCAACCGCAAACTGAATTGATAACAACCAATGTTGATCCGGATTTAGCCAACTGTTCATTAACAGCAGGGGCAGACAATAATTCAGAAAAACCATAATTGGTTAATTCTTCTTTCATCGGATTCACAATTTCAACTGGGTACATAGTATAATTTTTAGCTAGCGCAAAAATAGACAATACTGGTGACATCCTTAAAAAGGTATAGCGAGGAGGAAAAACGAGCTATTACTTTCTTTAAGATAATTTTCACAAATCCTAGGATCAAAAAAAGACAGGAAACAAACAAGATTTCGTCTATATAAAAAGAAATAAAAAAAGAATCTTTCTCATAAGCAGTTGGTTTTGGTTTACCGCCCTTCGTTTCAACGAGGGGCTATTTTTTTGCCAACGTCTTTCGAATGGTTGCCACGTCACTTTCAGTGATTGCACTCGCATTATTCCCAAAATGCGTACGGATGTAGGTTAAAATAGATGCAATTTCTTTGTCAGATAGGTAGGAAAAAGAGGCCATTGGACTAAAGTAATTTTCATCCTGTACCTCGATTGGCTCGTTCAATCCTTTTAATAGTATCGAAATCAATCGCTTTTTATCTCCAGTTGTGTAATCAGTTCCAAAAAGCGGAGGAGTCATTCTGGGGACTCCCCCACCGTCACTTTGATGACAGGTAACACAATGTTTTTGGTAAAGTTGTTGACCAGTCAATTGATTAACTTTCCCTTGCGCATGAGCTGTAAGCGATAGAATGGTTGAAAAAAATACAACAGAAATATAAAATCGATTCACAGTACCTTATTTAGGCTCATAGGATATTTTCCAAACCCAACCTTTAGCATCATCTGAAACCAATAATGATCCATCTGCAGATTGTGCAAGGCCACATGGTCTATGTTGTGCATCACGAGGACTCATAACTTTTCCTTTGCCTGTAAAACCATCAGCAAAAATTTCCCAATCACCTGTAGGCACTCCATTTTTCAATGGAAGGAATACTACATAAAACCCTTCTTGGTATTCTGGATTTCTATTCCAACTGCCATGAAAAGCTATAAAAGCACCATTACGATATCTTTCCGGAAATTGTGTGCCGTTGTAAAATAAAAGTGCATTAGGCGCTAAGTGACCAGGAAATGCCGCTAGCGGCGCAATTGCCTGAGGTGCTCCTTCTTTATTCCCATCTCCACCAAACTCTGGAGATAAGATTTTCTTGTTCTTGAACTGATCCCAATAAACATAGGGCCAACCTGCGTCCTGCCCTTGCTTCAATCTATAAAAAGTTTCTGCAGGTAGTTCTGCACCTGCCTTTGCATCGTATAACTGAGGAAAATGTTGATAGAGAAGGTCGCGTCCATGCACTGTAACAAACAAATCATTTACTTCTTGATTCCAATCGAGTCCAACAACATTTCGTAGTCCAGTTGCATATCGAATACCCTGTGCATAGGTTTGATCAATTGCATCAGCTGAAAAGCGCCAAATTCCACCAGCAGAATCTAAGATTGGGCAAGGCATACGACCCGGAGATCCTGCTTTTCTATCTTCCACTTGGCAAATATTGGAAGGGGCGCCGATGTTGACATAGATAAAACCTTTATTATCCAGCGTGATAGATTTGGAAGCATGCTGCCCCTTATCCATCAACCCACTAACAATTCGTTCTGGATTAGCTGGCGACACAGGCGTGAAATTGTCGTCAAGTTTATAGCGAAATATTGCGTTGTTAGAAGAAGCATACAGATAATGTCCCTTTATCGCTATCCCAGTGCCGATGTAATTACCAAAAAGCAAACTATCCTCATAGACACCATCATGATTTTTATCTTTCCACAATACAATACCTGCTCCATCACGTAATTTTTCTAATTTCAAAAAGAGATTTCCGTTAGGAGCAATTGCAATGTGCCTTACACGACCTTGATTTTTTGATACGGCAGTAGCTTTAAAATTTGATGGTAATTTTAACGCTACCTCATTCTGTGCATGCGCGTGTGTTATCAATTGGAAAAAACATAAAAAAAGCACTGAATATCTTCTCATAATTAATACCCCAAAATTTTAAGCATACTTTGTGCAGTTTGCTGTTTTGCATAAACCCAATCGGTCAACTTTCCATTTTTATCATGCCCAACAATCACATGTTTTGGAGAAGGAATAAGGCAATGCTTAATTCCACCATATCCACTGATTTGGTCTTGGTAGGCGCCTGTGTGAAAAAACCCTACATAAAGTGGTTCAGAAGTTCCGTTTGTTTTTGGTAGGAAAACCTCGTTGATGTGCTCTTCTGAATCATAATAATCATGACTATCACAGGTAATACCACCCAACACCACTCGTTGGTAATCCTGATCCCATTTATTGATGGGCAGCATTAAAAATTTCTCTCCGATTCCCCAGGTATCAGGCAACGTAGTGATGAAAGAAGAGTCTATCATGTACCAAGTTTCACGATCATTCTGGACTTTTTCTGCGGTTACACTAAAAATATGCGCCATACTTTCTCCCACAGTAAAGCTTCCAAATTCAGTGAAAATATTAGGCATGGGAACTTTTGCTTTTTTACAAGCAACTTTAATATTGCGTACAATCTCATTAATCATGAATTGATAGTCATACTCAAATCCTAATGAGTGTTTAATCGGAAATCCACCACCGATATTAATTGAATCCAGTTCGGGACAAATTTTCTTGAGTTGGCAATAAAGGTTTACCACTTTATTTAACTCGCTCCAGTAATAAATATCATCTTTAATCCCCTTGTTCAGGAAAATGTGCAGCATCTTTAACTGGAATTTACTCTCATAACCCTCAATTCGATCCACATAAAATTCCAGAACGTCCTTTGCGCGAATTCCAAGTCGTGAAGTGTAAAAAGGGAAATTGGGTTCTTCCTCAGCAGCAACACGAATTCCTAACTTGAATGGAACTTTAACAGAGTGCGCATAGTCCTTCAACTCTTCTTTATTATCAAGAACAGGAATAACATTTGAAAAACCACTATTTAGTAATTGGGCAATTCTACGGGTGTACCCTTTTTGTTTGAACCCATTACAAATGATAAATGTCTCTTTAGAAATTTTCTTTTTCGCATACAATTTTTTGATAATCTCAATATCATATGCGTAAGATGTTTCCAAATGAATATCATGCTTAAGCGCCTCCTCTACTACAAAACTAAAATGAGAACTTTTGGTACAATAACAATAATGATACTTGCCCTCGTACTTATGCTTTTTGAAAGCTGCCGCAAACATGGTCTTTGCCTTTTTAATCTGTGAACCAATTTTTGGCAAATAGGTGAGCTTTAATGGAGTACCATGCTTTGCAATCAATGCCCTAAGGTCTAACCCATTAAAATATAGATTTCCATCTTCAACCTCAATTCCTTCTTGAGGAAAATTAAACGTTTGTTTTACAAGATCTAAATAGGCGTTTGTCATGTTAAGGGCAATAGTCTGTTTGTGTGTAGTTTTAAAATCGGCACAAAACTATTGCTTTCGTATAATTCGAAATTGATTTGACCAAAAAAAAGGTCCGTTTTTGAAACGGACCTCAAAATGGTAAGGGAGATAAGTGTTACTTAACCTCCTCGAAAGGAACATCCGTAACATCTTCGGCCGGCTGAGATCCAGCTTCAGGCTGTGGGGCTCCTCCTTGTGGGTTGCCCTGTGTAGCTTTATACATATCCTCGCTGGCTGCAGTCCAAGCTGCATTTAGCGCAGCAAGCTGTGCATCAATAGCAGCAAGGTCTTGTGATTGATGCGCTTCTTTTAGTTTTTCAGCAGCTTGCTCAATCACCGCCTTTTTATCAGCAGGAATTTTGTCGCCGTATACCTTGAGTTGTTTCTCAGTTTGGAAAAGCAATGAATCAGCTTGATTAATTTTGTCAACTTTTTCACGCTCAGCCTTGTCAGCAGATTCATTAGCCTTTGCCTCAGCTTTCATTCGCTCCACCTCTTCTTTACTTAAACCTGAACCTGCTTCAATATGAATTTTTTGCTCCTTACCAGTTCCTTTATCTTTTGCAGTTACATGTAAAATACCGTTTGCATCAATGTCAAAAGTAACTTCAATCTGAGGCACACCGCGTGGCGCTGGTGGAATTCCATCCAAGTTGAAAATCCCCAGACTTTTATTGTCCTTTGCCATGCTGCGTTCTCCTTGCAATACATGAATTTGAACGCCAGGTTGATTATCGCTTGCTGTAGAGAATACTTCAGATTTTTTAGTAGGAATAGTAGTGTTTGCAGGAATCAATGCAGTCATTACAGCCCCCATAGTTTCAATGCCAAGTGACAGAGGTGTGACATCCAAAAGAAGTACATCCTTTACTTCACCTGTTAACACTGCACCTTGTATACCGGCACCAATCGCAACCACTTCGTCGGGGTTTACACCTTTATTAGGTTTTTTTCCAAAGAACTTCTCTACGATCTCTTGCACTTTTGGGATACGAGTTGAACCACCAACCAAAATAACTTCATCAATTTGAGAAGTACTTAATCCTGCATCTTTCAAGGCAGCCTCGCACGGCTTCAAACAACGTGTGAATAAATTATCAGCTAATTGTTCAAAACGAGCTCGACTTAATTTTTTTACCAAGTGTTTAGGAACTCCATCAACTGCTGTGATATAAGGGAGATTAATCTCCGTTTCAGCAGAAGAGCTTAATTCTACTTTTGCTTTTTCAGCTGCTTCTTTCAAACGTTGTAGCGCCATTGGATCTTTACGCAAATCAATAGACTCTTCGTTTTTGAACTCATCTGCTAACCAATCCATGATAACTTTATCAAAGTCATCCCCACCCAAGTGTGTGTCACCATTGGTAGATTTAACTTCAAAAACACCATCACCTAATTCCAAAACTGAAATATCGAACGTACCACCACCCAAGTCGAATACAGCAATACGCTTATCGCTTTGTGCTTTGTCTAAACCATATGCTAATGCAGCAGCAGTAGGCTCATTCACGATGCGTCTAACATTCAATCCAGCTATTTCTCCAGCTTCTTTTGTAGCCTGACGTTGTGCATCATTAAAATAGGCTGGCACTGTAATGACCGCCTCTGTTACTTCTTGTCCCAAATAATCTTCGGCCGTTTTTTTCATTTTCTGCAAAACCATCGCACTAATTTCTTGTGGCGTATAAAGACGACCATCAATATCAATACGTACTGTATTGTTGTCCCCTTTTGCAACCTTATAGCTCCAGTGCGTGATTTCCTCTCCTACCTCGTCAAAACGACGACCCATGAAACGCTTAACAGATGCGATTGTATTTAAAGGGTTGGTAATTGCCTGACGCTTTGCAGGATCACCAACTTTTCTTTCACCATTTTTTAAAAAAGCAACAATAGAGGGGGTAGTTCTTCTTCCCTCATCATTGGCAATAACTACTGGCTCGTTTCCTTCCATTACGGAAACACAACTATTCGTAGTTCCTAAGTCAATCCCTATAATTTTTCCCATTTTTTCAGATTTTGAAAAATAATAGGCAATCCATGTGCCGAGGTACCCAATTGTGCTATTTTGTCAGTTTTCCAGCCCTGTCAAGCTATAAAAAAGATAAATAGAGAAATTTTGACTGCTTTAACTAATAGAAAATCAACAATTTGTCCTATTTACAAGGGCGGTTTATTCCTTTCTCTTAAAAGAGAAATTTCGTTGTGCCAGATAGCTAAAAATAACCACTCCTGAAACAGTAATGAATTGAGCCAATAAAGGATCAATCAATAGCACTTCAACTTGAACTTTTAAGAGTAGATAGTTAAGAAAGAGATTAAAAAGACAAACTAATAAATAGCGAAAAAGCTGGACTCGTGAGCGAAGATGCGAGTCTGAAAAAACGACAAATTTTGAAAAAAAGAAACCCAGTGGAAATGTGACCAAAAAGGAAGCCAGTAAGGCTGCACTGTGGGCTTTAAATGCATAAAACCCCAAATTAAAAACAGTCCCCTGAAACCAATAGGAGTAACAGATAAAATAAACTACGATTCCGATTAGTGTATTAGTGCTTCCAGTAATCAGATAGCGAAAAGTTTGGAGTGGCATATACCGTTGGAATAGCGGATAGAAAAAATCCAAAACACCTCGGATAAGTGAAGCTAGAAGTTCAAAAAGTTGATTCATTGTTTGCAAAATAACCAAAACAGTCAGAAATCATCCATTGGACCTTTACCTTTGTGCGATTAGTATGGAAACGAAGTATTTATTACAAGCAATTAAACCTCTCATTAATTCCCAAGTAAGCGAATTAATAGGAGCACCGCATGCGCTAGCTGATTTGATTATACAGCGAACAAAACCAGAATTTGAAGGCGATTATACATTAGTATTATTTGGTATAGTCAAGAAATACAAAAAAAATCCAGATGAAATTGGGCAAGCCCTAGGAAGCATTCTTTGTAAAGAGTATCCAACCTTATTTAAAAATTTCAATGTAGTCAAAGGGTTTTTAAACCTAAGCATAGACGACTCTTATTGGATCAATTTCTTAAATAATAACTATACAAACACTTCGTTTGGAACGCACCCCACAACAGGGAAAAAGGTTATGGTCGAGTACTCCTCGCCAAATACGAATAAACCTCTCCATTTGGGTCACCTACGAAATATATTTCTCGGATGGAGTATCGCAGAAATACTGAATCATTGCGGCTACGATGTGATTAAAAGCTGTGTAGTCAATGACAGAGGTATACATATTTGCAAGAGTATGATTGCATGGCAACTTTTTGCGAATGGTGCTACTCCAGCCTCTACAGGGCAAAAAGGTGATCATTTTGTTGGGGACTATTATGTACGCTTCAATGAAGAATATAAAAAGCAGGTTGAGCAATTGGTCAGTAAAGGATTGTCTCCCGCAGATGCAGAGAAGGAAGCTCCTATTATGAAGGCTACGCAACAACTTTTAATTGATTGGGAAGCAGGTAAAAAAGAAGTGCTGGATTTATGGAGTCAGATGAACGAATGGGTGTATGAGGGCTTTGACTGTACTTATAAAAAGATCGGAGCTGATTTTCAAAAAACGTACTATGAAAGCAAAACGTATTTGCTTGGAAAAAAGTTTGTAGACCAAGGATTAAAAGATGGCGTATTCTATCAAAAAGAAGATGGAAGTACTTGGATTAATTTAACAAATGAAGGACTGGATGAAAAATTAGTACTTCGAAAAGATGGCACCTCCGTTTACATCACACAGGACTTGGGATTAGCGGAGCAAAAATTTGCTGAATTTCAATTTGACCAGAGCATTTATGTGATTGCTGACGAACAGAATTATCACATGAAGGTTCTACAATTGATTTTACAGAAATTAGGTAAATCATATGCCAATGGCATTTACCATTTGAGTTACGGAATGGTAGAACTTCCCAGTGGTAGAATGAAAAGTCGAGAAGGGACTGTAGTTGACGCTGATGATTTAATAGACGAAATGCTTCAAGTGGCAAAGCAAAAAACAGAGGAGCTCGGAAAAGTGAAAGATTTCACCGAAAAAGAATTGAGCGAACTCTATCATACACTTGCATTAGGAGCACTTAAATTTTATTTACTTCGAGTTGACCCTAAAAAGAAAATGATATTCAATCCGCAGGAGTCAATCGATTTTCAAGGATTTACGGGTCCCTTTGTTCAATATACACATGCCAGAATCTGCTCCATCCTAAGAAAAGCAGGCGAACTACCTCCTTCTGAATCAACTGTAACCTTGGAAAAGGAGGAAAGAGAGCTTTTAGTATCACTAGAGCAATTTCCACTTGTAATAGAACAGGCAGTGGAGGAACATAATCCTTCTGTCATCGCAAACTATGTATATAGTATTGCCAAATCATTTAATGGCTTCTACACACAGCACTCGATCATGCAAGCACCTAGCGAAGCAAGTAAAGCCTTTCGACTACGACTTTCCAAACTAACTGGTCAAGTAATCAAATCTTCACTTGCCCTTCTTGGTATACAAGCGCCTGAACGAATGTAATTTTATGCTAATAAAATTGCGGAAAGGGCCGGCAACTGTAGCGCAACCTTTACTCTCTTGTCCTTTCGCGAAAGAACTTCGATTGGAATTGATGCGTTAGTGTGAAAACCAGATCCCCCAAATGAAGCGTCATCACTATTAAAAATTTGTTCCCATTTCAACTTGCCAATCAACTCCAATTCCCAATTATTTCTTACCACTGGGGTCATATTCAAAATAATATAAACCGAATCACCCTTTTTACTTATTCTTCGATAGACAACAACAGATTCATTTCGGTGTGATAAGTCAACCCATATAAATCCGTCAGGAGAATATTGAAGTTCATAGAGCGCAGGAAAGCTACGTAGCAATTCATTTAATTTGCTTACACAGGTTTTAAGTCCTTGATGAATTGGGTATTGCAATAGTCCCCAGTTTAATTCACTTCGGTAATCCCACTCATTCGTTTGCCCAAATTCACCCCCCATAAACAAAAGTTTTGCACCAGGGTGGGTCCACATATACGCGTATAACAATCTTAAATTCGCAAACTTTTGCCACTCATCTCCTGGCATTTTATAGATGAGAGGACTTTTTCCATGAACGACTTCATCATGGCTGAGAGGAAGTAAAAAATTCTCATCGTAATAATACATCATGCTGAATGAAAAAGTATCTTGATGCTGAGATCGGTAAATTGGATCAGATTTGAAAAATTTCAAAGTATCATGCATCCATCCCATCATCCACTTCATCCCAAAACCAATTCCATCTTGAAATGTAGGACGAGAAATACCAGGCCAATCCGTTGCCTCCTCTGCCATCGTTTGAACATCAGGGAAGTCTCGGTAAATGGTTTCGTTAAGGTCTTTTAAAAATTGAATCGCTTCCAAATTACCATTCCCACCATATTGATTAGGCTCCCATTCTCCATCTTCCCTTGAATAATTTAGCTTAAGTATGGAGGATACTGCATCAACTCGAATCCCATCAACATGAAAATAGTCAAACCAAAAACAGGCGCTACTAATTAAAAAGGATTTTACTTCCCCTCTCCCATAATTAAAAATATAACTATTCCAATCGGGATGATATCCTTTTCGTCTATCTGCATACTCATAGGTATGTGCACCATCAAAAAGAAATAATCCATGTGCATCATGTGGAAAATGAGAAGGCACCCAATCTAGTATCACACCAATATCTGCCTGATGCAATTGATCAATTAAATACATCAACCTTTGTGGATTACCAAAGCGTGAAGTGGGAGCAAAAAATCCCGTGATCTGATATCCCCAACTTCCATCAAATGGATACTCCATGATGGGCATGAATTCTACATGTGTAAAGCCCAATTCTTTTATGTAGGGAACCAAACGTTCAGCGATATCTTGGTAAGAATTATAACTCTCTTCATCATACCTATTGGGGCGTTGCCAACTAGCTAAATGTAGCTCATAAATACTCCAGGGGGCCTCCAGTGAATTTTTATTCTTTCTAACGCGCATCCATTTTTTATCCTCCCACGTATAGTCCAAATCCCATGTTATAGATGCAGTTTTTGGACGCAGCTCGCTATAATGCGCAAAGGGATCAGCTTTGAGATGAATCGAATCTTGATAACCGCGAATATGATATTTATAAATCTCTCCTATCCCAACCGCTGGAATAAAACCCTCCCATATACCACTTTTATCCCAACGGGGATTTAAAATATGAGTTTGGGGATTCCATTGATTGAAATTTCCAACCACAGACACCTCTATCGCATTTGGTGCCCAAACGCTAAAATAAGTTCCCAGTTGGCCATTCAACTTCAGAGAATGGCTCCCAAAATGGTTATAAAGCCTGTAATGGCTTCCATTTTTAAAATTAATGATGTCAGACTCGGTAAACAAAGAGTGTGACCAAACACCAGCATGAGTTGTTTGATTCAATTCTGACATAAACTACTTCAACAGTTCCATAACATAACTTTCACCTGGTTTCAGCTGCAAACTATTCAAGTCACTAATATTACTGGTTATTACATCCCGAACTTTAGAAAATCCGTTAACTCGTTCACTATAGCGATTCCAATTTGGAGAGACAACCTCTTTTCCTGTGTTTGTAATCACCATAATTGTTTGCTGTGGAGTATACCTAAAATAAAGATACAGTCCATTTTGAGGGATATACTGCATCAAACGACCTTGCGTAAGTGCACTTGATGTTTTTCTAAAATTAGCCAGCTTACTGACATAGTCGAATGAGCCTTGCTGCAATAGATTCCTACTTTCTTTTAAAAAGAGATTTTTCGACCGGTCATCCTCTGGCCATCCACCTGGAAAATCCTCCCGAACAGTTGCGTCTGTGTTGACTTTAAAATTCTTCATCAATACTTCGGTACCATAATATAACTGCGGCATACCTCTCAAGGTAAATAGCCAGTTATATACCATTCGCATCTTAGACCAATCTTCCCCTAAAACAGAATAAATGCGGTCCATGTCATGATTATCCAAGAAGATGCAATTTTTCATAGGGTCAGCATACAACACATCTTGGGCAAGCGTAAGATATAGTTTGACTACGCCTGTTGACCAACCTGTCTCTTCTTTTGCAGCGCTGATCATGGCAAAACAATTTTGAAAATCAAGCATCCCTTCTGCATTATGAGCAAATGGGGTCTTCACATGATTACGCGTGAAATAAGCATTTGCCAGCGGAGTTGTAACCCAGCTTTCACCAAAAACAGTAAGCGTGGGGAACTCACGCAGCAAACAAGTATTGATTTCATTTAGGAAAGACTCTTCATTATATTTATAGGTATCGACTCTCCATCCATCTATCCCATATTCTTCGGTAGCCCAGATTGAATATTGAATTAAAAATCTTGCCACATCTCTATTTCGCTGATTTAAATCTGGCAAATGAGGAACAAACCAACCATCTAACATCTGCCTTTTATCTTGTTCAGCAGCATAGGGATCAAAAAAAACTTCTTCACGATGATGCGGAGGATTTTTACCTTGAGAACTATTCAACCAGTCCTCAGATGGAGGATCAAGTGCAATCCAGTGATGGCTTCCAATATGATTATAAATAGCGTCCTGAATAATTTTCATACCCCGCGCATGTGCTGCCTTGCTTAAATTCTGATAAGCTTCATTCCCGCCAAATCTCTTATCTACTTCATAATGGTCGGTAAACCAATACCCATGATATCCCGCAACCTTATTACCCCATTCATTCATAAGAGGCATGTCATTTTCATTTACCGGGGTCAACCAAAGTGTTGTAACACCTAACTCATTTAAATATGAAAGCTGATTTTGAACTCCTTTTAAATCTCCTCCATGCCTAGAGAACTTATCATTTCTATTTGAGGTAGTATCTCGGTAGCTTTTCACGATATCGTTTGATGGATCCCCATTTGCAAAACGATCGGTCATGATTAAATAAATGAAATCGCTAGCATTAACCCCTCTGACACGTGTTTTCCCATTCTCAGCAGATCGTTTTTTAAGCTCATATTTGAAAGAAACAGGAGAGCTTTTAGCAGCTTTTAAAAAAAATTCAACCTGACCGGGTTTTGTTTGAGGTCCAATCTGCAAATCAACAAAAAGGTAATTGTTGCTTTTTGCCCTACGAACATTTTTTATTTGTACACCAGGATAAGATGTGGTAACCGACGAAAATGAACCCACAGAATTTCCCCTAATAATCAAATTTAATTGTGTGTCTTTAAATCCAGTCCACCAATGAGACGGATAAACAGATAAAGAATTTTGAGAGTACCCTTGAATTTGGCAAAAAAAGCAAAGGACAGAAAGTAACAAGAGTTGATTCCATTTATTTCTCATAAATCAAGATTTCTTTTCATTTACAATTAAAACACATGTGAATGAGGCCAAACACAAAAGAACCCCACCAATAAGAACAGCTAATAATCGGTCATTCCCTAAATAATTTTCCATAATCGATCCAAAAAATAAGGCAGCAATTATCTCAGGTAACACAATAAAAAAATTAAATACCCCCATATAAATCCCTGTCTTTTCTTGTGGAATAACGCCAGCCAGTAATGAATATGGCAACGATAGTATAGAAGCCCAGGCAATTCCAACAAGAGACATTGATACATAAAGCCACTGTGGAGCAGTAATAAAGTTGACCGAGATCAACCCGATTCCACCTAGCAATAAACATACGGCGTGTGTCCATTTTTTCCCAAGACGACTTACCCAAAATGGGATCGAAAACGAAAAGAAAAATGTAACAAGGTTGAGAATCGCTGAAGTAGCGTTAGCATGTTCCAACCCCTCTGTATACCGATCACTGTTATTTAATGGGTCACCACCAAAAATATCACCCGCTACTCCCGTGCTGTAATAAAACCACATTAAAAATAAACCAGGCCAGGTAAGAAATTGTACAACGGCTAGTCGTCGCATAGGAACTGGCATCCCTACGATGGCAGCTATAATTTCTTTAACTCCTGCAGCAAACCCAGTAACTCCAGTCTTTTTCTTTTCTTGCCAACTAGGATCTGAAGGGGGATACTCCTTGCTTTTAAATATTGTGTAGAGTACCGCTGTAAGAAACACAAAAGAGCCAATGTAAAAGGACCACATAATATTTTGTGGAATTCCGCCAGAACCTTTTTCCCTGGAGATACCCAACCAACTTACTAAAAGACCCGGTAAAAAACCTGCAATGAAAGAAGCTGCACCAATAAACATGCTTTGCATAGCATATCCGTAAGATTGCTGCTTTTCATCTAAGTTATCAGCCACAAAAGCCCTAAAAGGTTCCATGGTTATGTTTATACACGAATCCAATATCCATAATGTGCCCGCAGCCATCCATACAGCAGAAGCATTAGGCATAAAAAAAAGTGCGATGGAACTTAAAATTGCCCCTATTAAAAAGTAAGGGCGGCGACGACCCAAGCGGGGGTGCCAAGTTCTGTCACTCAAGTAGCCCACAATAGGTTGTACAAGTAACCCTGTCATAGGTGCAGCTAACCATAGACCTGGAATTTGCTCTGGACTTGCACCTAAAAATTCATAGATAGCACTCATATTACCCATCTGCAAACTCCAACCAAATTGGATTCCAAAGAACCCAAAACACATGTTCCAGATTTGCCAGAAACTCAATTTAGATTTTGCACCTGTATAATTTGTTGACATAGCAAGCTTTTGCCTAAGATAAGAATAAAAACTACTTGCTAAATTGTAAAACCGTCTGGAATAACTGCGCCCTTCTTGATAACCACTATACCGTCCTTTACACAGTACAAGGGATGATCTTTGTTGTCCAAGTGTGAACCGCCATTAATTCGGACATCATTTCCAATTCGGACATTTTTATCCAAAATAGCATTTCGAATATAACAGCGCTCTCCCACCCCAACCGGGGGTATACCTTTTTGTTTGTTATCGTTAATCTCATCTAATGTTTCATAATTATCACTTCCCATCATATAAGTATCTACAACAGTGGTGCCCAATCCCACTCTGCTACGAATTCCAATTACACAACGTTCCATTCGCGATGCACTTAAAATAGAGCCCTCGGCCACCAAAACTTTCTCCATGGTTGTTCCACTGATTTTGGCAGGAGGCAACATACGCGAGCGCGTATAGATCGTACGATTATTATCAAACATGTCAAAATCAGGAATGTCTTTAGTTAATTCAATATTGGCCTCAAAAAAAGACCGAATATTACCAATATCAGTCCAGTACCCTGTGTACTGATAACTAGCCACTTTGTAGCGACCTATCGATTGTGGCATGATTTCCTTTCCAAAATCGGTAGCATCTTTAAATTCTGACCGTAAAATATCAAAGAGTAGTTTTCTGTTAAAAATATAAATCCCCATGGAGGCAAGATAGACGCGCCCCTTATTCTGCATCTCTTGTCCGGTATCACTAACCCAATCTTTCAACAGCGAGGGTTCGGGTTTTTCAATAAAAGAAGTGATAAACCCATTTTCACTTTTTAAAATCCCAAATTCTGGCGCCTCTCGACTGGTTACCGGAATGGTTGCTATTGAAATATCAGCACCCGTTTGTTTATGCGTATCGAGCATAGCCGCAAAATCCATTTGATACAATTGATCACCAGAAAGGATTAAGACATACTGACTTTCAAATGGCTCAATATGACGAAGACCTTGTCGAACAGCATCTGCTGTACCCTGAAACCAAGTTGGATTATCAGGAGTTTGCTCAGCGGCTAATATGTCTACAAAGGCACGACTAAAGGCACTAAAATGATAGGTGTTCTTGATATGGCGATTCAAGGAGGCAGAATTAAACTGCGTCAAAACAAACATCCGACCGATTCCACTATTTAAACAATTTGAAATAGGAATATCAACTAATCGATACTTGCCCGCAATAGGAACAGCCGGCTTTGATCGACTGACGGTTAAGGGATAAAGTCGAGAACCTGCTCCTCCTCCCAGAATAACGGAAAGAATTTCTGTTGCATGTGTAATTGTTCTGATTGCCATATGCTAATATTTCAGTGTCTTGTATAAATCCAAGTATAATTGGGCAGCTTTGCTCCACGAAAAATCAAATCCCATCATTAATTTTCTAAAATGATTCATTTGAGAGGGCTGATTACTATAAAGCGCTATAGCCCTATCGATAGAGTGAGAAATATCTTCTACCGATGCATGATTAAAACAAATTCCATACCCCCCATCGTCACCCATATCAATAACTGTATCCTTCAAACCTCCTACACGTCTTACCATTGGAATTGTTCCAAATCTCATTGCATATAATTGATTGAGTCCGCAAGGCTCAACGCGGCTAGGCATCAGTAAAAAATCTGCACCTGCATACATTGCATGGCTCAATGCTTCTTGGTAGCCAATTGAACATTTGAAGTATCCGCCAAGCGAATGCTGCAAATGATATAGCTCATCTTCAATCGACTTTTCACCTGAACCTAAAAGAAGTATATTTATTTTGCCCTTGTGTCGATTAATCGCATGCTGAATAGCAGCCGGTAAAAGATCAGCAGCTTTTTCTCCTACCAAACGACCAATAAAACAAAACAAAGGAAGAGCAGGGTCTAATTGAAAATTATTACATAATTCTTCTTTGTTTTTTTTCTTTCCTGTTTCAAAAGAGTTTACCGTAAAGTGAAACAATAGATAGGGGTCTTTTTCTGGACTCCACAAATCTGCATCAATCCCATTTAAAATGCTAGAGCACTTCTCTTTTTCATGCTCAAACAATTTCTCAAGACCTGCAGCATGCTGACGCAACTCTTGTAGATAAGAGTGGCTAACTGTGGTAACGCGCCACGAAGATTTGATAGCGGCAGCTAGCGGGTTAATTTGACCATGCCAATCTAACATGCTCCACTTCCATGAATCATATGAAGGAAGCAATACACTCTTTCCCCAATCAAAATTGCCCTGATACTGCGCATTATGAACTGTAAATACAGTTGGTGTATTATGTAAACGAGAATGAAACTCATCTGCATATTTAAAAAGAAAAGGAATCAAACCGCAGTGATGATCATGACAATGAACTAAATCTGGCAAACGACTCCAACTTTTCAACCAATCACAAACTGCAATTTGGAAAGCCAAAAATCGCTCAATGTCATCTGCATAGCCGTACACTTTTTCCCGGTCAAGAAGACCATTAATATCTACCAAATAAAGATCAAACCCTAGTCGATTTGTTTTTTCACGAATCACACTATAATGAAAAAACTGTTCTCCCAAAAATTGTCCACCCTCATGCACAAGTTGCCACTCATTTTCTATCAAAAATGAAGTTCGATACATAGGCAACACCACTTTTGATACTGCCCCCAACTTGTTTTGATATTTTGGTAATGCGCCAACCACATCACCCAATCCCCCTGCCTTTGCCACGGGAAAGCATTCGGCTGCTACATGTAAAATTTCCATTTACCCACGAAAACGTTGTACTGTAAATTAAGTCAAAATATTTAACGTTGCTCCCAAAAAATAACTATTTTCAAGCCTATCAAAAAAACCAACCCATGAATCAACAAACCAAATGGTCACAGTTTAGTGTTTTGATTAGTGTTTTCTTTTTCTGGGGCTTTGTAGCCGCATCCAATGACATATTAATCCCTGTTTTTAAGGAAAAACTTAATCTTGAACAGTGGCAATCTCAAATGGTATCATTTGCCTTTTATGTTGCCTACACAGTGGGTTCAATCATCTATTTTATTGTATCTAAAGCAATCGGTGGAGACTTATTAAATCGAATTGGATATAAAAATGGTATTTCATTGGGATTGGTAATTTCTGCGTTGGGCTCTTTACTCTTTTATCCAGCAGCAGAGCAAGCTTCTTTTAACCTCATGATCACTGGTCTATTCATAGTTGGTCTTGGGTTTTCGTTACAACAAACTGCCGCAAATCCTTTAGCCATTGTAATGGGGAACCCCAAAAGTGGAAGTCAGCGCTTAAGTATGGCAGGTGGTATCAACAACTTGGGTACAACAATCGGCCCTGTGTTAGTGAGCCTTGCCATATTTGGATCAGTTGTAGCCAGCACTGGTGTAGCAAGTATTGAAAGTGTAAAGACCCCCTATTTGACGCTGGGTGCGGCCTTTTTGGTTGCTGCCTTGATTTTCAAATTTTCATCTGTCCCTAATAAAGTAGATCTAACTCCAGAATCCACCAATGATAATGCTCCAACTGATAGAAAAAGCGTCTGGAAATATCCTCAACTCGTTTTAGGAATGGCTGCCATCTTTTTATATGTTGGTGTTGAAGTCACTACGGCATCTAATTTACCAGAATTCATGCGCATTCATACTCAAACAGAAACTAAAGATATCGCACCATTTGTGTCGCTTTTTTGGGCAAGCTTAATGATTGGACGCTGGACAGGCTCTGTAGGTGCCCTAGACATCAGTAAAGGGTTGAAACAGATTTTGCGCTTTATTATGCCTTATATCGCATTTGGTGTATTTCTTCTAATAAACAGCCTTGCTTCTCATGACATTACACCTTTTTATGTTTATGGAATAGTGATCATTGCAATGATTATTGGAGATATTCTAAGTAAGGGTAATCCTGCTAGGCAATTGTTGATTTTTTCATTGATGGGCATTGCTGCCAACTTTGTAGGTATGTTAGCCGACGGTATGGTCAGTGTGTACGCTTTTATTAGTGTTGGACTATTTTGTTCTACATTATGGCCATGCATCTTTACTCTTGCAATAGCAGGACTAGGAAAACACACAAATGAAGGATCTGGTTTGCTAATTATGATGATTATGGGAGGTGGATTTATTAGCCTACTACAGGGATTTTTAGCTGGCGATAACTACCTTGGAATACAGTGGTCTTATCTAGTGGGTGTTGCATGTTTCGCCTTTTTAGCCTTTTATGCAATAAGGGTAACTGGTATTTTAAAAGCCCAAGGAATTGACTATGATAAATTAGAGGGCGGTAAGCAAGGTCATTGATTTTTTAAATAGAACACACATGTCAAAATTCGCAGTTGGAATTGATATTGGCGGAACTACAACCAAATTTGGTATTGTTGATCGAGAGGGAAAAATAGTAGAACAAAACCGAATACCTACTAATGCACATGAAACGGTGCAGGGCTTCATTAGCGATTTATATGAAAAACTGAGCCCCATGATTGATCGCGTTGGAGGTCCTTCCAACTTTGCAGGCATTGGAGTGGGCGCTCCCAATGGAAACTATTATACCGGTAACATTGAGCATTCAGCAAACTTGAAGTGGAAGGGTATCGTACCATTAGCCTCCATGCTACAAGAAAAGTTTAACATGAAGGTTAAACTTACAAATGACGCAAATGCTGCTGCAGCTGGTGAACAACAGTATGGCTGTGCCAAGGGAATGAAAGATTTTATAACAATCACTCTTGGAACCGGAGTGGGCAGTGGCATATTTATTGATGGTAAAATCGTATTGGGACATGATGGTTTTGCAGGAGAGTTAGGTCATACGATTATACGACCTGGTGGTCGATTACATAAAGGAACGGGCATACGCGGAACACTAGAATCCTATGCTTCTGCAACAGGAGTTAGAGAAACTGCGCTTGAAATGCTCGAGCAGTTTCCCTCTGTAGATAGCGCATTGAGATTGATTCCAGCCGAGGAACTAACAAGTGAAAAAGTGTATGATTGTGCAATACAGGGAGATAAAATAGCTTTA
>JBJOGP010000009.1:0-47174 GCA_046048175.1 Bacteroidota bacterium | reverse complement strand
TTGATCAATGATACGGTCTCCTACTATCAGGCTAATTTTCAGTCACAAACAATTTATGGAAAATTACAAGCTAGTGCAGGGGCTCAATTTCAAACACCACTGAGTAAAAAATTAATGTTGACGCTTGGTGCCTACGGAAATTTGGGCCAGGAGATGAATGCCGAGCAAGACATTCTTCGCGAAACTTTTTATTACTCCCAGTCACAGGGGGAGGTTCGCTTGGATAGTGTGTCTGATATACGTGGTAAAAAAGGGACGATTATATTACCGGCTTCTTATACGTTGGGATTTGTTATACAAAAATTTGCCGTTCCCAATAAAGAAGGAGGATGGATGATTGGAGCTGACTTTAACAAACAGGCTTGGAGCAAGTATCGTTTTTATGGACAACCCGATTCTTTACAGGATACTTGGGAATTACGAATGGGCGCACAGATTAGTCCGGTTCCCAGTCGTAGTTATTTTACTAATGTAAACTATCGCTTCGGATTTTTTGTTGGACCTGACTATGTACATCTCAATAGAACAACTCCACGTTATGGAGCAAGCTTTGGAGCGGGACTTCCTATTTCAATTAGTAGACAGGCCCCCAATCAAATTACATTTATCAATATAGCGCTAGAATATATCAAACGAGGAAATAAACAGAATCTGTTACAAGACAATCTATTCCGCATCTCTCTTGGTTTTTCTTTGAGTGATATCTGGTTTATTAAGCGTCAATATGACTAAGTCCTTGCGGACACTTGTAGGGGGCCTATGGCTGCTGGCATTCCTATCTTCTTGCGAGAATGACGATCGTGTTTTACGTGACTGGACTCGCCAGTTGCAACTTCGAGAAGAAGCAACTAATATAGAAAGTTCAATAAGCCAAGAAGGGAAATTACGTGCGCGCATCAAAGCTCCATTAATGATTAAAGAGGCAGGCGACACAGTACAAATGACATTTCCTCAAACATTACATTGCGATTTTTATAATGATAGCGCCCAACTAGAATCAAAACTTGACGCACGATTTGGGATCTATTATGAAAATCTCAATAAAGTTTTTTTGCGCGACAGCGTGGTGGTTGTAACACTCAAAGGCGACACCTTGGTTTCGCCCGAATTATGGTGGGACCAGAACACAAAACTTTTTTATACTGATAAGTATGCTAGCTACCGTAGCCCTGGTCAGCAAATTGTAGGGGGCAAAGGGTTAGAGGCCACGCAGGATTTAAAACGAATCACGTTTAAATCTACTACCGGACTTGTCAATGCTCCACAAGCACAATAACCGCGTACCTTTACGTTTCTCAAAACTGTATTACTATGGAATATCGCTACATGGGCCGTACAGGTCTTCAGTTAAGTGTACTTTCGTTCGGAAGCTGGGTAAGTTTTCACAAACAGATTAATGATAGTATTGCCGACGAATTGATGGGACTTGCGTACGACAATGGCGTCAATTTTTTTGATAACGCAGAAATATATGCGTTGGGTGAGAGTGAAAAAATGATGGGAAGGGTTTTAAAAAAGAAAGGCTGGGATCGCACGTCTTATACTGTTTCTTCTAAAGTATTTTGGGGATGGAGAGGAAAAGAAAATAAACCCAATCAATTTGGTTTAAGTCGCAAGCATATTACTGAAGCCTGTCATGAAGCACTCCAGCGCTTACAGACCGATTACCTGGATATATATTTCTGTCATCGTCCTGATAAAAATGTTCCTATTGAAGAAGTCGTGTGGACCATGCATAACCTAATTACACAGGGAAAAATTCTCTATTGGGGAACAAGCGAGTGGAGTGGTGTTGAAATTATGGAAGCACATCGCGTGGCACAACACTATGGATTGATTGGTCCTTCAGTAGAACAACCTCAATACAATTTATTCGAGCGTAATAAAATTGAGAATGAGTTTTTAATGGTCTACAAAACAGTGGGATTGGGTACCACTATTTGGAGCCCCCTGGCTTCCGGCATGCTTACTGGAAAATACAATACAGGCGTACCAGATGATAGTCGTTTTGGAATTAAAGGTTTTGAATGGTTGCGTGATCGTTGGATGCAGGATAAAGTGTTGGATAAGGTAAAATCACTGGGTGCACTGGCTACTGAATTAGGTACAAGCCTACCTGCTATGAGTATTGCATGGTGTATCAAAAACCCAAATGTGACCACGGCCATTTTGGGAGCAACCAAAAAAGAGCAGTTACTCGAAAACTTGAAAGCGCTGGAGGTAGTTGAAAAGCTGACGCCCGAAGTAATGCAACGTATCGATGAAATTACCGGCACTAAACCTGTACTTCCCGAGTATTAATTTATAAACTAAAGCCTATGTCATTTGCTGGCAAAACCGTTGTAATTACAGGTGCTACACGTGGCATAGGTAAGGCTATTGGACTTCGCTTAGCCCGCGAAGGTGCTAACATTGTCATTGCTGCAAAAAGCGTTGAAGAGAATCCAAAATTGGGTGGAACCATTTATACGGCCGCTACAGAAATGGAAGCAGCAGGCGGAAAAGCATTGGCTATACCCTGCGATATTCGATTTGAAGAACAAATTCAACAGGTCGTTGATAAAGCAGTTGCCACATTTGGCGGAATTGATATTTTGATCAATAACGCATCAGCTATTTCATTAACTGCTACAGCACAAACAGAAGCCAAGCGATTTGATCTCATGCATGATATAAATGTGCGCGGCACATTTTTAATGACTAAAGCATGCATCCCCTTTTTAGCAAAAGGAAAGAATTCTCACATATTAACGCTTTCTCCTCCCTTGAACCTACATCCCAAATGGTTTGCGAATCATGTTGCATACACAATAAGCAAGTACGATATGAGTATGCTTACCATCGGATGGGCCCGTGAATTCAAAGACCAAGGGATTGCCGCTAATTCGTTATGGCCTCGTACCACTATTGATACAGCTGCTGTAAGAAATTTATTAGGAGGACAGATGCTGGCCAATATGAGTCGCAAGCCAGAAATTTTGGCCGATGCCGCTTATTATATTCTCTGTAAATCTGCTACTTCTTGTACGGGTAATCTGTTTATCGACGAACAAGTACTCGCTGCAGAAGGCATTACCGATCTTTCTCATTATGCAGTAGTGCCTGGTGCCGAATTATACACTGATCTTTTTGTAGAGTAGAGCGGATTTTAATCTGTGTCTTCTAGCGTGAATATTTCTTCGACATTTTTATGAAATACCTTTCCAACTTTTAGTGCTAACACTGTTGAAGGAACGTATTTATTTAGTTCCATCGCATTGATCGTTTGACGGCTTACTCCTACTTGCTTTGCTAATTCCTCTTGTGTGAGTCCTGCAATTGCTCGCTCAATCTTTATTGTGTTTTTCATGCTGCAGATTTATTGGAGCGAACCAACACATAATTAAAACGTACGATATAAATGATCAGTACGGTAAACATGTTGTAAAGCATAACTTGTAAAAAAGCCAATCCATAAATAAATAAAAAAGCAACCGCTAATAAACTATAGTTCAAGAGTACAGCCCAAAGCAAGGAGGATTGACGCAGTGATGCGATGAATTCATCCTCGTTTTTTTCTTTGCTAAAGGAAACGAGTAAGGCTCCTACGATGAATAAAAATCCAAGGAGGGTATTTACAACATTGATTTTCGTGATGCAGCCAACGCAGCTGGGTACCAATAGATCTGAGTTAATCAAGGCAGGCACGCGAACTTCCCATTTCAACCATTCAAAACCATTTATAATTGAAATAATCCCCAAAGCGGTTGCGGGTATTAAAAGTGCCCAGCCCAGTTTTTTATAGCGGTTGGGGAGTAGAACTGTTTTATACATAAAACTTAGTTTAGTAAGTCAAATGTAAAAAATACTTTACATAAAGACAAATGAAATTTACATTTATAATTTATCGCTCATAATAAGTTCAATTATTATAGAAAATATTACATAAATGAGCGATAAATGATATATTTATGAGCGACAAATATAATTTTAGTGTCTTATAAACAACTAGAAGAGAGCCAAAAACTAATACTGGGGTTTATTCAAAAGCACCCCAATTGTACCACACAGGATTTGTTGAGGGGGCTTTCGCTTTCAATCAGTATAGCTACGCTAAAAAGATACTTGCATTCTCTGGTACTGTCGGATAGTATTGTTCGAATGGGCGCCAATAAAAACCGAACGTATAAACTAAGCGAGTCCTACTTCATTCGCCAAACAATCGATGTGGAGGCTTACTTTAAAAATGAAGTAGATGAAAGGGGTATAAAAAATCTCTTTAATCATTTACTCATCAAAGAAACTTTACAACGCATTTCTCTATTTACAACTGCAGAGCTTGACTATTTGCAGTCATTACAATCAAAATATGAGATCCGTGTCAAGCAACTTTCAAAAACAGAATATCGTAGCGAATTAGAAAGATTAGCTATTGATCTTAGTTGGAAGTCTTCGCAAATTGAAGGCAATACGTATTCTCTACTTGAAACGGAATATTTATTGCTTCATAAGCAAACTGCAGCAGGAAAAACGAAGGATGAAGCGGTGATGCTATTGAATCATAAAACAGCGTTAGATTTTTTGTTTGACAACCCAGATTTTATTCAGCCGCTGACTGTTTCTCGAATTGAAGATATGCACCGCCTTTTAGTTGACGATTTGAATGTTTCGCTAAATATTCGAAACAGGGCCGTAGGAATTTCAGGAACAAATTATCGCCCGCTCGATAATGAATTTCAAATTAAAGATGCACTAGTTGACCTGTGTGCGCTGGTTAATCAAAAAGAAAATGTATTAGAAAAAGCACTCTTGGTGCTTGCCCTCATTTCCTATATCCAGCCTTTTTCAGATGGCAATAAAAGAACCGCCCGAATTATTTCAAACGGCTTGTTATTGCGACATGGATACTGTCCGATATCCTTTAGAACAGTTGATTCAATTGAGTATAAAAAGGCGCTACTCATTTTCTATGAACAAAACTGTATAACTCCTTTCAAGCAATTATTTATGCAGCAATTTGAATATGCTGTTAACCACTATTTTTAAGTAGTTGGCTCTTCTTCTGTAAATGTTTTTTCCGGACGCATCTGAGGAAAGAGCAACACATCCTGAATAGATGGATTATTGGTTAACAGCATGCAAAGACGATCAATGCCGAATCCGATACCTGCGGTTGGTGGCATTCCATATTCTAATGCACGCAAAAAGTCCTGATCAATAAACATTGCCTCGTCATCTCCACGTTCAGCTAATTTAACCTGTTCTTCAAAACGTTCGCGCTGGTCAATGGGATCATTCAATTCGCTGTACGCATTGGCAATTTCTTTTCCGTTGATCATGAGCTCAAATCGTTCAACCAGTCCTTGTTTATCACGATGCTTTTTGGTGAGGGGACTCATTTCAACAGGATAGTCAATGATGAATGTAGGTTGGATGTAATGTTTTTCACACTTCTCTCCAAAAATGGCATCGATTAGTTTACCTTTCCCCATTGTATTGTCTACCTGGATATGCAGTTGTTTGCATACTGATCTAAGTTGTTCTTCGTTCATGCGACTTACATCAAAACCAGTGTGCTCCTGAATCGCATCATAGATACTGATTCGTTTGAATGGCGCTTTGAACGAAATGGTTTTATCTCCAACCGTTACATCTGTAGTATTACAAACATCTAGGGCAGCCTTTTCTAACAACTTCTCTGTAGTTTCCATCATCCAGAAATAATCTTTGTAGGCTGTATAGAATTCAAGAATGGTAAACTCTGGGTTATGTGTTCTATCCATTCCTTCGTTTCTAAAATTGCGGCTAAATTCATACACCCAATCAAATCCACCCACAATCAGTCTCTTCAAGTAAAGCTCATTGGCAATACGCAAGTAAAGTGGAATGTCAAGTGCATTATGATGCGTAATGAAAGGTCGTGCTGCAGCACCACCAGGAATACTTTGTAAAACCGGAGTATCCACTTCTAGTGCACCGTGTTCATTCAGAAATTGACGAATTGAATTGATCAGCTTAGTACGCTTGATGAAAGTATCTTTTACAGCAGGATTAATAATCAAATCAGCATAACGCTGACGATATTTAAATTCAGGATCAGTAACTGCATCAAAGGTTTGACCTTCGGCTTCTTTCACAATGGGAAGGGGACGAAGAGATTTACTTAATAAGGTGAACTCTTTAACGTGTAGTGTCAATTCTCCGGTCTTTGTACGAAACACATATCCTTTTACACCAATTAAATCTCCAATGTCGATTAACTTTTTCCAAACAATATCGTACAGTGCTTTGTCTTCGCCAGGGCAGATGTCATCTCGCTTGATGTATAATTGAAATCTTCCTTTTGAATCCTGAATTACAGCAAAATTTGCTTTACCCATATCTCGCACACTCATAATCCGGCCAGCTAAGCAACATTCGCTGAAAGCCGCAGCATTTTCATCGGTAAAGTTTTCTTTGATATCGGTAGAATATGTGTTAACAGGAAAAAGAGGAGCCGGGTAAGGCTCAACTCCCATCATGATCAACTCAGCCAATTTCTCACGTCGTAACTGTTCTTGTTCTGATAATTGAATCGCACTCATTTTTAAAATTTTTCGCGCGCAAATTTATTTGTTTCAACCTTTTTTACAATAAGAAAGCCTCCCGGATAGGAGGCTTTCTTTGTTCCCGCATAGCGGGAAGAATTATTTATTCTTAATCCAATAGCTTACACGCAATCCCATAAAGTGGTTGCGGATTGCATCATTTCCGTTTGCAACAGGGATTATGTTACGAAGTCCAATCGTGTAATTGTAACCAATTGACCAACCGGCTTTGTTACGGAAACCAATCATCATGTTCACGCCCCAATCGGGTCCTTTAAAATCAGAAGCAGCCTGTGTGCCAAAGCTAACAGAACGCTTTCCGCTTTTTACAAAATCATTTGTTGTACCAGAAACAGGGTCTGTATCTAATAAGCTATTCTCAACAAAAGAAGGAAGGTCAACAGCAAAAGTGGGTCCACCACCTGCATAGAAAACACAGCCTTTATCTTTTTTCAAGTTGTATAAAACATTTGTTTGCAATTCTGCATAACGAAGACTCCAGTAGTTTTTTTCTTTGAAACTTACATTCTGGATTCTACCTTTTTGCGCGTAGAACAATCCAGGCTGGAAACTGAAATTACTTTTGGCAATAGGTGTTTCCATGAGTAGTCCAAGTGTAAAGCCTACTTTTTGGTCATCCTTCATCAAGGCACCACCTTTGGTTCCATATTGATTTGCCATGGTAATTCCACCAGTTACACCTACAGTTGATTTTTGTGCAAAAAGTTGAACGGGCGTGCTGGCAACAGCGAGAGCCAAAAGGAAAAACAGTTTTTTCATATCAGTTTATTTGGTTCAGCAGAATACGGCAACCTAAGTTAAGCATTTACTACTTAGGCTGTTGCGCGCAAAGATATTTTAGTTTTCCTAAACTTCCGCAGGAAGGCCCGGATAATATTTCCAGGTCAATAATAACTAAGTGACTGTAAATCAGGGCACTATTGAGGATAGCAATACTTGCCAGGCCGACTGGGTGTCTCCCTTGGCCAAAAGGTTGCTGGCATGCCGGTGCAGTTCCCTTTCCATTTCTTCAGGATTTAAAGAAAAGTATTGAATGATCTGTTTCAAATGATCATCCTGGTAGGTGGGGTCTACCATAGGAATGGCGGTGACATTAGCTAATTGCCCCAGGTCGTTACCCGAAAGAATTTTACTATGACGGATAGAGGATGGAAGCGCATCAATTCCCATGCCCAATTCAGTATTGGGTTTAGGAACTTGAAATAAACTATGCTCGTTCACAACAGTGTACCAATCACCACCCAGTCTGGCCACAAGCGGTAGTTTGTACGGATCCATTTTGTGATCCTTATCGAGCAGGGAGTCTTCAATATGCATGCAAAGCACTTCGCAAATCACCAAATTACCTGCTCCGCCTCCGGTACCAAGTGGTTTTACTTCGTTGACCTTACATTCCAACTGAATTTTACTTTCTTTTACAAGTGGGGGTTTTATACGAGAGGCTTTTACGGGAGTAAATCCTGCTTTCTCAAACTCATTTACTTGTTTTGGAAATTCACAACTCGCCAACGATTGTTGTTGCACCATGTCCAGTGTAACGATATTGATTGCAACCTCTGGTACTTCTAAGACATTTTCAAGGGTATGCTTTGTGCTATTGTCACGAACGCGTCGAGCAGGCGAAAAAATAACGATGGGAGGATTGGCAGAAAAAACATTGAAAAAACTAAAGGGACTTAGATTAACGGCACCTGTTTTGTCAATGGTGGAGGCAAAGCAAATAGGTCTAGGCGCCACTGCATTTTGCAGGTAATACTGGCGCTCTCCTGGGCTAAGTGTCGAAAAATCTAAAATCATGAAAAACTAAGCTTGTTTTTTCTGTTTTAATAGGCTCCAGTCATCTTCTTCTTTCACAATCGTATTGTGTAAAATTCCTAACTCTTCAATTTCCATTTCTACTTCATCTCCGGGTTGAAGCCATTGTTCCTGATACGATGGGTTGTTTAATTTTCCAGTTCCATTCAGCTCTAGAAAACATCCTGTGCCTACGGTACCACTTCCTATTACATCACCAGGATAAAGGTCCACACCATAGGATGCTCTTTCAATAATTTCAGCAAAAGTCCAATCCATATCGCCCAAATTGCCTTCACTCACTTGCACACCATTTACTTTACAAGTCATTTTGAGATTCCAATTTGTACCTGTGTGGTTTGGTTTTGCAGCAATTTGTTTGGGAGTAAGTTCGTCAAGTGTAATGAGCCAGGGACCGATTACAGTTGAAAAATCTTTTCCTTTAGCTGGGCCTAAATTCAACAACATCTCTTCCATCTGCAAGGTTCGTGCGCTCATGTCGTTCATGATCATTAATCCGCCAATATGATTGTCTGCATCCTTGGCTCGAATATTACGTCCATGTTTGCAAATGACGATGGCAGCTTCTAATTCAAAATCCAATTTTTCAAAATGATCGGGCATGCAACGAATAGGTCCTGGACCCTGGATGCTATGGTGATTCGTAAAATAAAAAATGGGGTACTCGTCAAACTGTGGAATCATATCCACTTTTCGGTTACGTCGTGCCGCTGCTACGTGCTGACGAAATGCATACCCGTCTCTGCAAGAAGCAGGAAAAGGTACCGGAGCTAATAAGGAAACTTCGTTGTACGCCTTTGCCTCACTTACACTCCTTTTTCCTTCTTTAATCAGCAGCTCCCCCGCCTGGGCAATGGGAAAATAATCATCCCAGTAGTTTAGAAAAAGATTCATGCTATTGGGTAGATCAGGGTGTAAAACTTCCATATCGTACACCTTTCCGTCAATCAGCACACCTAATTGTTCCCGTTCTTCTTTTAAATAACTAAGCAGTTTCATAGTTTACACTTTCGCAAAACGAAGTTAGGCATGTTGGCATGACAATCGTCATCGTTACCAATGAAAACCACTATATCTTTGCGGCATGGAATTCGAAAAAATACACAATAAAGGACAAGCCCGTTTATTTAAAAGTGATTTTCTCGAAGCATTGACTAAGTCACATCCTTTGGTGATTTGGGGAATGTATATCCCGGTGATGGCTTATTTGGTAATGCGGGCTGCAGAGCGATATCATTTTACATCGCTAACTATTACACTGGTTTTTTTAGGAGGGATGTTGTTTTGGTCACTCTTTGAGTATTTCGCTCATCGATTTTTATTTCACTGGGTTCCTAAAACGCCTCGGTCTGTAAAATTTGTTTACACCCTACATGGAAATCACCACCACTATCCAAGAGACCGGCAGCGTCTTTTTATGCCACCTCTTCCTAGTTTACTCATTGCTTCTGTCTTATTTTTTTTGATGCAATTAGTGATGGGCCGCTATGTGTATATGTTTTTCCCAGGGTTTATGTTGGGGTATTTACTCTACGGTTCCATGCATTACGCAATCCATGCTTGGAATCCTCCTTTTAAATGGATGAAACCACTTTGGCGTAATCATCATTTGCATCATTACAAAAGTGAGCATCAAGGATTTGGAGTTAGCTCTACCCTATGGGATCACGTATTTGGCACTATGTTTGATCTTCAAAATGAAAAAGAAGACAAGGAGAAAGTAAGATCACTCATGTTTGAGAAAAAGAGTTCATGAGTTTTCTTTTTCATCTACGCCCCAGCCAAATAATGCTAAATCATATTTAACCGGATCTGTTGCATCAAACTCACGGAGGGCCGCTGTTAATTCTAGGGCAGTTTGCCAATCTGTTTGTTTTCTTTTGATTAATCTTAACTCCCTCGCCACTCGTGCTACATGTACATCTACTGGGCAGATCAATTCTGCGGGCTTGATTTTTTTCCAAATTCCAAAGTCTACTTGAGATTGATCTGCTCGAACCATCCAGCGTAAAAACATATTTAGCCGTTTACAAGTAGAGCCCCGCTTAGGACTGGGTACATGTTTGCGGGTTCGCTCGGGTGCTTTAGGAAAAGAAAAAAAATAATCATGAAAGGCATTCAGTCTGTTTTCCATATTTCCTTTCCCCATTATGAAAGCAGCTTCCAGCGACTTGTTTTGTTCAAAGTGTTGTTGCAAAAAGAAAATGATATAGCGAATATCAACAGGTTGAAAGGTTCGATGTTTGAATGATGAAAAGCAATCAAGATCTTTTGGCTGGTGTTGTTGAATAAATTGAAAAGGAGAACGATCCATTCTGTCTAGCAAGTCTTGACACTTGTTGAGAATTGTAGTACGGTTTCCCCAGGCAAATAAGGCCGCAAAAAAACCTGCAATTTCAATATCTGCAGATTTTGTAAACAAGTGAGGGATAGAAATGGGATCGTTAGGAATGAAACTAGTACGATTGTATTGCTTTAGTTTTTGATCCAGTAATTGCTGAAGCGACAATGCTTTCATTTTATCCGATGGCTTGTGCCAGATCTTGAATCAGATCATCGGCATCTTCAATTCCAACACTTAAGCGGATTAAGGTATCAGAAAGTCCATGCTTGATACGTTCCTCGCGAGGAATTGATGCATGTGTCATGGTAGCCGGATGATTAATCAACGATTCAACACCTCCTAAACTTTCTGCCAGTGAAAAAAGACGAGTAGAGGAGAGAACTCGTTTTGTTTCCTCTACCGAATCTCCCTTTAATTCAAATGAAATCATTCCGCCAAATCCTTTCATCTGTTGTTTTGCAATGGTATGACCCGGATGATCCATAAAACCAGGCCAGTATACTATTTTCACTTTTGGATGATTGCGTAACCAGTTAGCTACTTTTTCTCCATTTTCACAATGCGCTTTCATGCGTAAGCCCAATGTTTTGATACCACGCAGTACTAAAAAGCAATCCATGGGTCCGGGAACAGCTCCACTGCTTTTTTGAATAAAATGTAATTGGTCTCGAAGTCCTTCGTCCTTTACAGCCAATGCACCCTGAATAACATCGCTGTGGCCTCCTAGGTATTTGGTTGCAGAATGCATTACGATGTCTGCTCCTAGGGTTAGAGGTTGTTGCAATGCAGGAGAAGCAAACGTGTTGTCAACCGCTAGTAAAATATTATTTTTTTTAGCGATTGCCGCAATCGCTGCAATATCTGATACGTTCATCAAAGGGTTGGTGGGTGTTTCCAACCAAATCAATTTTGTTTTTGGGGTAATCGCGCGTGCTACATTTTCGGAGTCTGTTGTGTTTACGAGATGAAAAACGATACCCATCCGTTCAAATATTTTTGTAAAAAGGCGGTAGGTGCCCCCATACATATCATTACCACAAACCACTTCGTCACCCGCAGATAAAAGTTTAATCACGGCATCTGTGGCAGCTACTCCACTACTAAATGAAAGTCCATAGTTGCCCCCTTCTAATTCTGCAATGGCCTCCTCCAACGCTTTGCGTGTAGGATTTTGACTTCTTGCATATTCAAATCCCTGGTTAACACCCGGTGCTGCTTGCACATAGGTAGAGGTTTGAAAAATGGGTGTCATGATGGCCCCTGTAGAAGGATCAGGATGTGCGCCTGCATGCACAAATCGAGTGGCGGCTTTCCAGTTTTTTTCTTTCATTGGTGCAAAGTACGAATTGGTTGAATAAAATGAATGATCCCTTGTATGAGCAATGGGTGAACAGAGATTGTAGGATCGCTATAGGTTTTGATATTATCCGTTTTTGAGGCGGTAGACACTGATTTAAGTACATGGTTCATGTCATCAATCAAAAGCAATGTAGCAGAAAGACGGGCATTGTGGAGACGTTCGGCATCTTCTACTTTCACTTGAATATCTCTTTTCCCTTGCACGATCATCACCTTGCACTTCAAGTTTTTTAAAAGGGTTGCAGGATCGTATATAACCCATGAAATCATATAGGGTTGTACAGAGGGTCTAAATAATGAAAATAGATACGGACTCGGTTTTTGAATTCGCTTGCCTTGGAGCAGCGTGTCAAGATATACATTGGCTAATTGCTTTAGGCTATCCGGTCCGCCGCCGCTTGCAATTTGCTCGCGCAACACTTGGTCAATAGGTCTTCCCGCACCAGCTATGCTAATAAATCCTTTTACCTTGGTTTGTGAAGCAGCTAGCATTCCAACCAGTGATCCTTCGCTATGCCCAGCAATGTAAATTTTTTTATACCCCTGTTCTTGTAGCCAATTGATCCAAGCTACTGCATCATTTACACCATCCATGAAAGACATATTTTCTTCGCGCATGCCGGGGAATTGACTTTTGCCAATACCTCTTTTGTCATAACGAAGGGAGGCAATGCCATTTTTTACTAAGCTATCTGCCAATTGCAACAACGAGTTGTTTTTGCCAGGGAGTTGTATGCTATTCCCATTTCGGTCAGTGGGTCCAGACCCTGCAATGATTAATACCACAGGTCCTTTTTTGGTTTGGCTGGGTGCAAAAAGTGTCCCCGACAATTTGCCCTCTTTTACTACAATCGTATGATCCGTAGAATCCTTATTGAATGTTTGAGCAGCTACCAAAAATGGAGTTAGAACATACCATAGCAGACTAATGACTCTTTTCATAATACGTACTAGTTGAATATTTATCTTTGCACCGCCCGCAATGTCTCACGGTATTGTGATCTGAAGGCGGATCAATTTAAACCTATGAACAAAGGTCCGATTTCTAATTTTATCCAACATCATTATCGTCACTTTAATGCTGCTGCTTTGGTGGATGCCGCCAAAGGATACGAGCAACATTTGTTGGAGGGCGGCAAAATGATGATTACGTTGGCGGGAGCAATGAGTACAGCAGAGCTGGGTGTTTCATTAGCCGAGATGATTCGCCAAGGAAAAGTAGATATTATCAGCTGTACCGGTGCAAACCTGGAAGAAGATGTGATGAATCTAGTGGCGCATTCACACTACAAACGTATTCCTAATTACCGCGATTTAACTCCACAAGAAGAATGGGATTTGTTAGAGAATCATTATAACCGCGTTACTGATACCTGTATCCCAGAAGAAGAAGCATTTCGTCGCTTACAAAAACATTTGGTGAAGCAATGGAAGGATGCTGAAGCAAAAGGCGAACGTTATTTCCCTCATGAGTTTCTCTATAAGGTAGTTTTAAGCGGTGAGTTGAAACAATATTATGAGATTGATCCTGCCGATAGCTGGATTGTGGCTGCTGCGGAAAAAAATATTCCAATTGTTGTACCTGGATGGGAAGATAGCACTACGGGAAATATTTTTGCGAGCTATGTGATCAAAGGTGAATTGAAGGCAAGCACTGTAAAAAATGGAATTGAGTACATGGCTTGGTTAGCAGATTGGTATCGTCAAAATTCAGGTGGAAAAGGGGTAGGATTTTTTCAAATTGGCGGTGGTATTGCAGGTGATTTCCCTATTTGCGTTGTACCTATGATGTACCAAGATCTAGAATGGCATGATGTGCCGTTCTGGAGTTATTTCTGCCAGATCAGTGACTCTACTACTTCATATGGTTCTTACTCTGGCGCAGTGCCGAATGAAAAAATCACCTGGGGTAAATTAGATATTAATACACCTAAGTTTATTGTTGAAAGTGACGCAACTATTGTAGCGCCTCTCATTTTTGCCTGGATATTGGGTTGGTAATGAGTAGCCTTATTGAGAATAAAAAAAGTCCCGCTGTTGAAGGCGGGACTTTTTATTTGAAATCATTGTGTTATTAACGGGGAGGAATTTCTAGTTTAAGATCTCTTTTGAGCATTTCATTTCTGTTAGCCATTTCCCAAGCTGTATAATAAACCAACTGCGCACGTTTAGCCATCAAGGGGTAGTTGATTTTGTCAGGCGTATCCGTTGGTTTGTGATAATCTGCATGTACGCCATTAAAATAAAAAATAATCGGAACGCCTTTGTCTGCAAAGTTGTAGTGGTCACTTCTATAGTAAAAGCGGTTAGGATCCTTTGGATCATTGTAACGACGATCTAATTTCATACCAACGTAGGTTGAATTTACTTGATCAGTAATAGGGGCCAGGTCGGTACTGAGTTTATCATCGCCAATGATATATACATAATTAAGCGAGTCTTTGTCTTTTAAATAATCGCTTCCAATTCTGCCAATCATATCAATGTTGAGGTCAACAGTTGTTTTTTCTAAGGGGAACACCGGATGCTCAGAATAATAGCGACTTCCCCATAATCCTTTTTCTTCGCCACTCACCGTCATAAAAAGAATGCTGCGACGAGGACCTTTCCCCTCTTTTTTTGCTAATGCAAACGCCTCCGCCAGTTCTAGTATTCCGGTTGTGCCGCTTCCATCATCATCGGCGCCATAGTAAATTGTTCCATCCGCACGTTTACCTACGTGATCGTAGTGAGAAGTGATCACTACGTATTCATCTTTTTTATCTGTGCCCTCTAACAATCCTACTACATTTGATACTTCTGTTTTGATGGTCTCCTTTGTGTAGGCAAGTACAATATCTGCTTTGTAGGTTTTTGTAGCAATTTCACTTTTCTTAATACGATCTGATAATCCGGCAATTTCAGTTTTTAAAATGGACGCTGCAAGATCAGCGGATATATAAAATCCAAAAAGAGATTGGGCAATTTTAAATCCATTCATGCTCCAGCCGCTAACCTGCGCACTTGCTTTACGAGGAAAATTAGATTGAATAATCAAGATGCCTGCAGCTCCGCGGCTGAGTGCAGCATTCATTTTTGCATTGGGAGAACTAGGTGCATTCATCGGACGGGCAGAAGAATTGGGCTTATAGTCAGCCGGAGTTCCATCTGCTATCAGCACGAGTTTACCTGCTACATTTAAATCTTTATAGTCATTACGAACGTCTCCATCTACAATACCAAATCCCGCAAACACCACTTCTGAAAATCGCATACCTGCATTATAGTTGCTGGCGAACGGTTGAAAATGATCCCCGAGTTTTGCGGCAGCTCCGTTAATTTCAATGGAGGCATACGTCATAGAATCTTTATACAATGGGTAGTATTGACGGTAGCTTCCGTTGTTACCTGGAAGAAGTCCCAGTGATGCAAAGTGATTTTGAATATAAGTGGCTGCCTTTTCCAGACCAGGTGAGGGAGTATCTCTCCCTTCCATCTCTGCACCGGCAATCGTGTATAAATGGCGTTGCATGTCAGCAGCTGTGATTGTTGATGCAGCTTTAACAACAGCCTTGTCTTTTTTTTGCCCCATGACAAACAGGGGTCCAACGAGCACAATAAGTGCGAAAAGTTTTTTCATGTTGATTTTATTAGGCAGGTATAAATATAATCTCATTCAAGCGAATGAGCGCACCTCTTTGACGAATGGTCTGTAAATTACTTGCAAGCTATTTTTTGAACTCTGTTTTGGTGTCTTCCTCCCTCAAATGGAGTAACCAAAAATTGTTCTACCATTTCTTGTGCAAGGGCTTCTGACACAAATCGAGCGGGAATGCACAGCACATTTGCGTTATTGTGTGAGCGGGCGAGGGTAGCCAACTCTGCTTGCCAGCAAAGCGCTGCTCGAATGCCTGCATGCTTATTTGCTGTTATTGCAACACCGTTACCACTTCCGCATAAAAGAATACCACAAGCGGCTTTCCCTTCTTCCACAGCACTTGCAACTGGGTGCGCATAGTCAGGATAATCTACTGAGTTTTCATCAAAAGGGCCTACGTCCAGTAGTTGATAGCCTTTTGATTGTAAAAAAGAAATCAATTGCTTTTTGTATTCAAATCCAGCATGATCACTTCCAATAACAATAGGGAGTTGAAAATTAAAGGACATATGATTAAAATTTAGTTAGGGGTTTAACTCCACTCTTGTTTTTGTTCTTTTTCCTGACGCTTATTAATGCGCGCTGCAATAATGATGCTGGCTTCAAATAATAAGTAAAGAGGAATGGTTACAATCGTTAAGCTAAATGGATCTGTTGAGGGGGTGATAATAGCTGCTGCTATCAGAATGATTACAAACGCATGTCTTCTGTACTGTCTTAAAAATCGTGCGGATACAATTCCGATGCGCGTAAGCAAACTCATTAATAGCGGAAGCTGAAATAATATGCCAATGCCTAGTGTTGTATAAATCAGATTCTCCAAATAATCGGAAAAGGAGGGCATAATTTGAATTTGGGGACTCAGCTTATAGTTAAAATAAAAGTTAACCATGAATGGAGTTAGTATATAATACCCAAATAAAACACCCATGAAAAATAAAAGGGAAACCCAGAATATAACTCCTCTCGTTTTTTTTAATTCATTGGGGGAAAGAGCGGGCTTGATAAAGCGCCAAAACTCCCAAAACACATAGGGGAAAGCCAGAATTAATCCACCGATAAATGCCAGTGTAAACGAGGCAATGAATTGCCCGGTCATCGTTGTTTCCAAAAATTTTGTTTCTACTGGTGGAAAACAAAGCGCATCTCCAATTCCAATTTTTTGTCCTGCTTGACAAAGCCAAATGGCTGATATAAAATCAGGACGGGTGGGTCCAAATAATAATTTATCAACGACAAAATCGGAGTTGACGAAAATGAAAATTGCAGCAATCAGCACGGCAATCACAGCGCGGATAATATGCCAACGAAGCTCTTCGAGGTGATCGATAAAAGACATTTCTCCAGAAGGAGTCGTGTCTCTTTTTTCAAAAAAATCAAATAATGCCATGCCTGAAAATCTGTCACAAAGATAAGGGTCGAATCCTGTTATCTATCTAAGCGACGTAATCGAACAGTTTCAATGCGCGTATCAGATACACTTAGGATTTCAAATTCAAACTCGCCGATTATAATTCGTTCTTTTTGCTGCGGAATGGTCTCATGCGAGTTAATAATATAGCCAGAAAGGGTTTCTGCTTCTTCATCTGTAAAGTCAAGTCCATATTTTTCTTGTAAATGGTCTAGTTCGATGCGTCCAGAAAAGATAAAGTCACCATTATCAAGCTTGCGTTCTAAAAACTCTTCTGTGTCATATTCGTCTTGTATTTCTCCAAATAGTTCTTCCAGTACATCTTCCATTGTTACAATACCTGCAGTTCCACCAAACTCATCTACTACCCAGGCGATACTTTTTCTTTCTTTTGTAAATTTTCCAATCAGGTCGGAAGCACTCATGCTTTCGGGAACAGCAGGAATAGGATGAAGAATGTCTTGTATTTGTTTGGGCTGTTCAAAAAGATCCAACTGGTGAACATATCCTATAATGCGGTCTATGTTTTCTTCATATACCACAAGCTTGCTCAATTTTGTGTCGATGAACTTTTGCTTTAGTACAGTAACTGGCGCATCGCTGGAGATGCCAATCACTTCTTTGCGGGGCACCAGACATTGACGCACTCTTATCTTGGGAAGTTCTTGTGCGTTTTCCATGAGCTGGGCACTTCTCTCTTTGCGCTCCTCTTCTTCTTGTCCCTTAAACAAAAATTTTAAGTCCTCTCTGCGTAATGATCCTTTTTGTGGGTGTAGTCGAAGATTGAAAATATATTTTAACACCCACTCCGCTGCATCCATTAAGCTGGTGGCAATCGGGTAGAATAGTTTATAAAAAATCCAGAATACAGGTGAAAGCGTCAACAGTAAAGTGGTGCTTCGAGCACGAAATAAAGCGCGAGGAATAAACTCTCCTAATACAAGTACAATTAGCGTGGCAAGTATTATCTCTACAAGTACGCGTACGAGATCATTGCCAATCTCTAAGCGTAGCCATAGCAGCTGCATCACACTGCTTAGTTGTAATCCTAATAAAACTAAAAAAAGAGTAAATCCTAATAAAGTGGTACCTAAAAAACGATCGGGCGCTTCAAAAAATTCTCGCACAAACTGAGAAGCTTTTTCCTGCTTTTTTTTATGGAGTTCCAAGCTAAGTCGGTTAGCATTATAAAATGCCATTTCAATTCCGGCAAAAAAGCCCATGAGTAACAAGGTCAGGATAAACAATAAAAGGGGGCCGGCGGCAATCATAGTTTGTTCAAATAATCCAGTACTAATTTTTCTACCACTTCACAAGTTTGTGTGAGGTTATCGTTAACCACTATCGTGTCAAAATTGGTTTGAAATGTCATTTCCCAGGTTGCTTTTTCAATGCGAGTTTGCAACGATGCGGGAGATTCTGTTCCTCTCGATTCCAATCTTCTTTTTAACTCCTCGATTGAGGGAGGCTCAATGAAAATGGATAAACTGTTTGGATAATTTCTTTTTACGGCTAAACCACCTTTTACATCTACATCGAGTAGTGGAACTTTTTGTGCATCCCAAATTCGGGTCAACTCACTTCGCAGTGTTCCGTAATATTTACCCTCGTATACCATTTCCCATTCTGCAAACTCATCCTTTTCTATTCGCTGTTTGAATTCGTCTGCGGAAATAAAATAATAGTCTACGCCATTCTTTTCGTTGGCCCGCGGAGAGCGAGTGGCACAGGAAACAGAAAACCCTAATCGCTGAGGAAGTGATTTTAAAAGATGATGCACCACCGAAGTTTTTCCGGCACCGGAAGGAGCGGCTATGATGATGATCTTATGTGAAGGATTCGACATAATGTGATCTCCCGTGGGCGAAGATCAATATCTTTTTTTCTTGAAATTTCCACCTGGGCGATTGGGTCGGCCATTGCCTTGGGGACGGTACTTGCCTCTTCCCTTTCCATAACCACTTCTTCCCATTTCTCTTTCAGGTTGATGACGGTAGGCTTTTACATAAGGTGTGTTAGTGAAAGTCAATTGCCCATTGGTGATATTGTCCAGCTCACTTTGAATGGCATCATCATATACTGACTCTTTGTGCCAGTTGTTGTAGGCCAACTTCATATAGTAAGCGATTGCATTTCCAAATGCCTGTTTCTTTTCTGGATTTTCTTCTTTGAGCGCCTTGTCAATGACCATTTCGAGGTTCTTACCCAAATGAGAATATCGAGGATGTCTCTTGGGGTAAGGAAGGGGCTGAGGCTTAGCCTTTAGTGATTCACGGGTTGGGATCGGATAAGGCGATTTAACGTTTAAATCAAAATCCGCAATTAAAAAGAGATGATCCCACAGTTTGTGACGATAGTCTTCAATATTTTTTAATTGAGGGTTTAAAAAACCCATCAGCTCAATAACAGCTTGTGCATTGTGCTGTCTTTTTTCCGGATCTTTTGTAGCCTGAACGTATTCGACCATTCTTTGTACGTGACGACCATATTCCCGCATGGTCAGGTGTTTGCGGGTGGTGTTGTACTCCATATTCTGTGCATCCATATTTCCAAAGGTACTAAACCAACCGAAAGCAGACAAGTTGACCCTGCCTACCTTTGTGCCCGATGCAAGTCGTGTTTCTAATTTCCCAGACTAAGGATATGCACAAGGCAGAAGGATTGTTGCATTTGCTTGCCCAATGCGTTCAGCACCAAAAAGGCCCTACGTATTGTTTAGTGGCCCCCGCCTTTTTAAAGAATTTTGCGCCCTCGGGTTGTAGTTTTAAAAAGCTACCCAGGTGGGTAAGCTACCTACCTTTCAACCTGGGGTGGGTACTTTTTAAAAGACTCTCCTCGTTGGACGTCTCCTTACTTATTACTACCGATACATATTCAAACTTTAGTCCATCGGTAGAACCTTTATTGGCCCCGTGTTACGAAATAGCTTCCACTTCGCTGCCCTCATTACATTTTTTTATAGTAGGGCAAGTGCCAACTGAAAAAGAGTTTTTGTTTTTGTTGAAGGCATTCTCTCAATTCAAAAAACGACAGCAATCTGCAATGCAGTTGGTAATTCCTGAGTGGTCTTTGTATACAGTGGCAAGGTATAAAGAGCAACTAGCAACTTACAAATTTCGGGAGGCCGTCCAGGTGCTTACTCTCGACAGCTTTGAAAAGATGATGCAGTTTGAGTCAACCTCTTTTGCACTGATTGCTACTGATCAGCAAGGTGATTTACCACTGTGGCAACAAAAGGCCAGACAGTTAAAAATTCCTTTACTTGTACCAGCGTCTTTTCAAGTGGATGCCAAGCAGCCCCAAAGCTTTCTTGTATATTCTACCAATGAAATTCAGTCGCTGGCAGAACAAATGATGCTCGTTTATAAGGACGAAAATCTCCGATCCCAATTGATAAAAACTGCAGGTTCGCTACCGGCATGCGTATCTTTGCAATCTCATCCTATTTATTATGAATACCTCTACCATACAAATTGAAGTAACTACTGACGAAAAAAGAATTCCTGCAGCAATAAGCTGGAAAGCAAGTGATGCGGCTGATGAAAAAATGCAAACTGCAAGAGCGCTGCTTCTTTCTATTTGGGATCCCGCTGACAAGGCTGCGCTGCGAATTGATTTATGGACTAAAGAGATGATGGTAGATGAGATGGCAGATTTTTTTTACCAGACCTTGATGACAATGGCCGATACGTATGGCCGCGCTACCCAGTACGCAGATCAGGTAGAAGAGATGAAAGGATTTGCCAAATCCTTTTACGCTAAATTCAGAGAAAAGCAATTACAACAAAACAAAGCTTAATCTATACATATGTCACTTGAGCAACAGATCATGTCTGACCTTAAAGCAGCCATGTTGGCAAAGGACGAAGTAGCCCTTCGTAGTTTACGCGCTATCAAAGCTGCTATTTTACTAGCAAAAACTGCTGAAGGAGGCAGTGGTGAACTTTCTGCCGATGCAGAAATGAAAATCCTGCAAAAAATGGTCAAGCAACGTAAAGACTCATTGGATATTTTTTCACAGCAGGGTCGTACAGATTTAGCACAAAAGGAACAAGAAGAGATTGCCGTTATCGAAAAGTTTCTTCCAAAGCAAATGGATGCAGAAGAATTACGCGTTGTTTTGAAAGAAATCATTACAAAAATTGGTGCATCAACTGCTGCTGATATGGGAAAAGTGATGGGAGCTGCCAATAAAGAGTTAGCCGGTAAGGCAGAAGGCAAATTGATTGCTTCCTTGGTGAAAGAATTATTAAGTGGTCAGTAATTTATCATGGTTATTGATATTCTTCTTTTACTCCTTTTAGTTTTTGCTACCTATACAGGGTACAAGCGCGGTTTGATTGTTGGCGTATTGTCTTTTATTGCGATAGTAGTTGGAATGGCCGCAGCGATGAAATTATCTGTTGTTGCCACGGCGTATTTGGAATCTTATTTTCATTGGAAAGGAAGTTGGGTGCCTCCTGTTTCTTTTTTATTGGTATTTATACTTGTTGTCGTATTAATTCGGCTGGGGGCCAATGCACTTGAAAAAGGAGCACAGTTAATCACATTGGGTTGGGCAAATACGTTGGGAGGAATTTTATTTCATTGGGTCATTTTTCTTTTTGCAACCAGTGTTATTCTTTTTTATCTCGTCGAACTTCCTTTTTTCCCCACTTCTTCTTTACAGGAATCACAGTCTTATCCCTATCTAAAGGAAATTGGGCCTTGGGTGATTAATGGGTATGCAAAAGTTTTTCCTTTATTTCAAGGAATGTACCAAGACCTTGAACATTTCTTTGATGGCATTAAGCAAAGCATCCCACAACCTTAATCTTGTTGGCAGTTGGTTATTGGTTGAAAACAACTAATTTAGCAAGAGTGCGAATGTTGTTATACCTATGAATTACGAAATCAAACAAAAAGAAAAGTTTAGGTATGTGGAGGAAGGTACCGGTGAACCCATCGTTTTATTACATGGGTTATTTGGCGCCCTCAGTAATTTTCAGGGACTAATCGAATATTTTCGATTCCATAACCGTGTTATCGTTCCGTTGTTACCCTTGTTGGACATGGATATTTTGCATACTTCCGTGGGGGGGCTTGCTAAATATGTGAATCGTTTTTTAGAGACGCTTGAATTAGATAACGTGCATTTGCTAGGGAATTCCTTGGGAGGACACGTGGCGCTGGTGCACACACTAAAAAATCCTTCGCGAATTCGCTCCCTTATTTTAACAGGAAGCTCCGGACTATTTGAAAATGGAATGGGTGATAGTTATCCGCGTCGGGGTGATTATGAATATATCAAAAACAAAACGGCTCTTACCTTTTATGATCCCGCTGTAGCAACCAAAGAATTAGTGGATGAGGTATACAGTATTACCAATAATCGTTTAAAGGTTATCAAGATTATCGCATTGGCAAAAAGTGCTATTCGTAATAATTTGGGAGAAGAGTTGAATCAAATTAAGGTACCTACTTTGCTTATTTGGGGCAATAATGATACCATTACTCCTCCATTTGTTGGGCAGGAATTCAATAAGCTAATTCCTAATAGTGAACTTCATTTTATTGACAAATGCGGACATGCTCCCATGATGGAGGTGCCTGATGAATTCAATAAAATATTGCACGGATTTTTGAATAAATTACGACAGACTACAACAGTCGGCTAATGCAAATACAGGAGCTTAATTATGCGAGTTTACCCTGGATCCAGCAAATGGATTCTGTCGCTTCTGCCCTACAACGAATGGAAGATGAGCAACTCACGCAGTTACCTGTAGTGGAGGGCGACCATTATGTTGGTCTTTTGAATATGGATTTGTTATTGAATGCAGAGGATGATTCGCTTCCTGTTCAGCACTTAATTCATTTGTTGCCAAAACCATTAATTCATCCGGAAGATCATTTTTTGTCTGTTGTACAGATTGTTGCTGAGCAGTCACTTCGGTTAATGCCCGTTGTTTCTGCCGAAGGTGATTTGCTGGGTGTTGTAGAGCAAACCGAATTGATGAGTGCTGTTTCGGCGTTTTTAGGACTACATGAAAGTGGGGCCTTGCTGGTGGTAGAGAAAGAACTTCATCAATACTCCGCCAGTGAAATTATCAAGTTGGTGGAGACAAATGATGTGCAGGTGATGCAATTAAATACGCGATCTAATGTCCAAGCGGGCACGATGCTGATCACGCTTCGATTGAATCGTTCTGAGATTTCTGATATCATATCAACATTTCAACGTTACGAGTATACAATCCGGTTTTTTATTGGAGAAGAGCAATATGCAAACGAGCTACGTTCTAATTATGACAACCTGATTCATTATCTTAAGATGTAGTCCCTATTCAAGGGGGCACAGTTTTTAGTGTTTATGTGCAAGAAGGTTTTATTAATCTTAACTATTGGGCTTTTATACTCGCTTTCATCCATTCAGGCACAGTTTGCGCTATCTCCTATCGATTCAATTCAGCCACTCGATTCTTTTCAGGGTATCAAAAATTATATTCCTGGATTTGATACCACCCAACCTACATCTGGTGCAACATTTTTGATTTCTTCACTGGTGGTAAAAGGGAATAAAAAAACAAAGCCAACCATTCTACTTCGTGAAGTACCCTTTAGAGCAGGCGTGCAGTTTACATTAGTGGACTTGATTGATTTATTTCAGCGGGGCGAACAGCAACTCATGAATACAACCTTGTTTCATACGGCCCGTATTTATGCAAATAAGTTTGAGGGGAATTGTTTGGAAGTGACAATTGAAGTTGCCGAACGTTGGTATTTATTTCCTTTTCCATTTTTTAGTTTGGTGGATCGAAATTTCAACCAGTGGCTAGTAGAGCATAATGCAAGTTTACAGCGAGTTATTTATGGCATGCATCTTTTGTATAATAACTCGACGGGACATAATGATAGACTAAAATTATGGATCGTAAATGGGTATGCACGTGAGTATTTGCTTAGCTATGAAAGACCTTATTTTGACCGAAAAATGCGTTGGGGGTATGGCATTACAATGCGAACAGGAAAAACAAAAGAGGTAAACTTTAATACAGAAAGCGATAAACAACTTTTTTACCGAAGCGATAATTTCATAAGGAGATATTCGTCATTAGGTGGCGAATTGATTTATAGACCAAAGCTTTATGCTCGTCATAGTTTTGGATTTTATTATTATCAAGAAAGAGTAAGTGATACGGTTGCACAGCTTAATCCTGATTATTTTGGAAGCGCAAAAAGAGTTATCCGATTTCCGGATCTTTTTTACCAGTTCTCTTATGTAAAAATGGATTACTTGCCCTATCCTAGTAAAGGACTTGCCACTCGAATTAAAGTAAGTAAGCTTGGGTTAATTCCTTCGTTCAATCTTTGGCAATTACATTGGAAAACAGTAGCCGCATGGCCCGTTGGTATAAAAAATATTTTTACTGCTGAGTCCTATGCGGGGCTCAAACTCCCTTTTAACCAACCTTACATCAATAGAAGATTCTTGGGATACAAAGACATTTTCATGCGGGGTTTTGAATACAATGTGGTAGATGGTGTAGTTGGTGGTTATGTGCGCGCACAATTTGCAAGAGAAATTGCACGTATCAATGTTGTGTTGCCAGGGTTTATTCGTAAACGTGCTACAGTAACTGCAATTCCATTCAGACTATTTGCAAAAGTTTATTCTAATGCTGGTTATGTCTATAGTCCCACTACCCTGAATAATCAGTTGCAAAACAGATTTCTGCAAGCAAGTGGAATTGGAATTGATCTTCTATCGCTTTATGATTTAACGATTCGAATAGAATATAGCTTCAATAACTTAGGGCAAAACGGATTATTTTTGCACCGCACCAGCAATTTTTAACATGAAAGCAGCGATCTACAGTCGGGTGATTGATGAAACCCAGTTATTATCGTTGCAGCTTTTTTTTGAAGCACTCTATCAGCAAAAAGTAGAACCTGTTCTTTTTAAAACGCTCTATGAACAGATTCGTGATAAAGTGCGTTTACCTGACTCTGTTCAAATTTTTACCTGTGCGGCAGACCTGACCGACGGGATAGAACACATTATCAGTTTGGGTGGTGACGGCACACTGCTCGATACTATTACATTGGTTCGGGATAAAAAAATCGGTGTGATGGGAATCAATTTTGGCCGGTTAGGATTTTTGGCCAGTATTGGTAAAGAGCAAGTCGAAATGGCTGTAAAAGCATTAGCGCAACGAACGTATGTAGAAGATCGTCGTACGTTGATTCATGTTGATGCAAATATTCCATTATTTGGAGAAGTTCCTTATGCACTAAATGAGTTTACTCTTTTAAAAAGGGATGTCAACTCAATGATCAAAATTCACACTTATCTCAATGGTGAGTTTTTAAATACGTATTGGGCAGATGGATTGATTGTAGCAACGCCTACGGGTTCTACAGGGTATTCGCTAAGCTGTAATGGTCCTATTGTTTTTCCAGATTCACAAAGTTTTGTCATCACTCCTGTGGCTCCTCATAATTTAAATGTGCGTCCCATAGTTGTACCCGATGATAATGTTATTTCATTTGAAATAGAAAGTAGAGGTGATCAGGTAATTTGCTCATTGGATGCTCGTCGTGAAATTGTTCACAAGGATGTACAATTAGCAATTCGAAAAGAACAATTTACTGTCAATCTTTTGCGACTCCATGAAAATAATTTTTTACAAACCCTGCATAATAAATTGACCTGGGGTCTGGATAAACGAAACTGATGGTATACGAAATCAGTACTCTTAAACGTTAGTGAGGGCAAGATGAATTTCAGAAAGCAAATTGGTTTAGTTGGTTTTTTTATGTTGGTCAGCATAAGTCTGTTTAAGGCTACTGCGCAGCAGGGAGATTATTATACAGGTGAAGTTGGAATAGGCTTAGGAGCGGCACATTATTTTGGGGACCTCAATTCTACAACGCAACTCAATCGTCCAAAGCCAGCTGCAACTTTGTTTTACAGAAAAAATTGGGGACAATATATTGCCACCCGAGTGGGAGTCAGTTTTGCGCAAATCGGTTATGCTGATCGTTATAATACCCACAATGAAATACAGTTAAAACGGAACCTGAGTTTCAACTCGAATGTGTGGGAACTATCCTTGCAAGGCGATTTTAATTTTTTCAGATTTGTTCCTCATGAGCCGGGTTTTAATTTCACTCCCTACATTACAATTGGAGCTGGGTTGATCAATTATGACCCTTATACTTATCTCAACAACGAAAGAATTTATTTCCGACAATTACCAATCGGCACCGAAGGTCAAAATAGTCCGCTATATCCGGAAAGAAAAATGTACAGTAACAATGCGCTGACTATTCCATTTGGCGGAGGCTTTAAGTATTCTATTGGGGGAGGACGACTTAATTTATCATTGGAGGTATTACATCGTTTTACCAGCACCGACTACTTAGATGATGTCAGTACCACTTATGTGGATCCTGCTGCTTTTCCCAAACCACCCGGCGGTGTTTCAGTAGCGCAATTGTTGAGCGACCGTTCCGGTGAAATTGGCACCCCTATTGGCATTCCGGGTCGTCAACGGGGAAACGGGAGTCGCCAAAAAGACCAGTTTGTGACAGCTGTTTTGATGGTTAGCTTCAATTTGATGAGTTATAAATGTCCTTCGGCCGATTAAAAAATGGGTACCTTTGCGGCTCATTGGATCTCTCCTATGTCAAGCCTGTCTGAACTATTAAATAAAGAACGTCTTCCTCGCCATATTGCCATCATTATGGATGGGAATGGCCGTTGGGCAAAGGAAAAAGGCGAAGACCGTCTTTATGGACATTACCAAGGCGTGGAAAGTGTAAGAGACATTGTGGAGGGTGCCGCTGAATTGGGGATTAAGTACCTCACCCTTTATGCATTTTCAACTGAAAACTGGGATCGGCCCGCTGATGAGGTTTCGGGTTTGATGGAGTTGTTAGTTACCACGATTCGAAAAGAAGTAAGCACCCTGAACAAAAACAATATCCGTCTTCATGTAATTGGCGACCTAAATATGTTACCGGAGCATGCCCGAAATGAATTACAGGAAGGGTTGGAAATGACAGCTGCCAACACGGGCTTAAATCTGGTGATGGCCTTAAGTTATAGCGGGAGATGGGAATTACTCGAAGCTGTACGCAACATAGCAAAGGCCGTAAAATCCGGGGAGCTTGACCCGGCAGAAATCGATGAACAAACACTGCAAAACAATCTTTCCACCCATGCCTTCCCCGACCCGGAATTGATGATCCGCACCAGTGGGGAGTACCGCATCAGTAACTTCCTTTTGTACCAGCTTGCTTATGCAGAATTATACTTTACTGACGTGTGCTGGCCTGACTTTAGAAAGAAGAATTTAGTTGAGGCGCTGCTAGACTACCAGCAACGGGAAAGAAGATTCGGAAAAATCAGTGAACAGCTTTAACAAACACTTTCGATTTTAAGCCTTAATTTGCCAACCGGTGCCTAAGGCTTTTAACATAACTAATTGATTTATAACTAACTGCAATAAAAACAGAAAGGCCTAAAATCGCCCCAATCAAGAATTATTACTGATGCGAGTATTATTTCAGAAAATCGGTTTTTTTCTCATCGGCATCATTTTGACCGGTGTATGCTCTACATTGGCTGCTCAGGTAATCCCTGACACCACCAAACCTACCTCAGTTGACCCCCGGTTATTAGATTGGGAAAATGCCAGAGTAGTTAAGGAATATTCCATTGCGGATGTGAAGATTACGGGTATTCGATATCTGGATACTTCCATTGTGTATTCTATTGCCAATCTGCAGCCCGGCGACAAGTTTGTACATCCAGGAGCTGAACTATTTGGAAAAGCAATCAGCAATTTGTGGCGCCAAAAACTCTTTTCTGGCGTACAGGTATTTGTAACCAAAATCGAAGACGACAAGGTATGGGTAGAGATCAACATCCAGGAGCGTCCTCGTTTAGGAAATTACAAGTTCAGTGGAATACGTAAATCAGAAGAGGAGGATATCCTTACTAAGATCAGCTTAACGAAACAAACTATTATCACTGAAAATACGCGCAGAGAAGTTGTTGAAAAAATTACCAAGCATTACGCCGAAAAAGGTTTTCGTAATGTCACTGTAAAGATTGAAGAAAGGCCAGACCCTGCGTTCGCTAATTCCAATCAATTACTGATCAATGTAAATAAGGGAGAGCGTGTTCGTATTGGCGATATCAATTTTTATGGCAATCAAGAAGTAGATGATCTGCGCCTGAAAAAACAATTGAAGGGAACCAAGGAAATGACCAGAATTACCTTGCGTCCCGACAAATCAGCAAGCCCTTATGGGACAAACACAAGCGCAAATGTTCGGGAGTACTTTCGTTCATTTGGGTTTCTTTCTCCTAGTAGAACAAAGCGGATGCTCGATCCCTTTTTCAGATTTAAGTTGTTGAGTTCTGCCAAGTTTGATGATAAAAAATATGAAGAGGATAAAGAAAAAGTTCTCAATTACTATAATTCCTTAGGTTATCGTGATGCCCAAATTGTAGCAGATACACAGTATTTGACCTCCAAAGGCCATATGAATGTCGACTTCAAGATCAACGAGGGCCGCCGTTATTATTTTGGAGATATTGTTTGGAAAGGAAATTCTAAATTCTCTGATTCAATTTTGAATGTCCTACTGGGCATTAACAAAGGAGACATTTATAATGTGGCCATTTTGAATAAGCGTTTAGGAAAAGAAGCTTCACAAGAAGGAGGAGATATCAGTGGTTACTATATGGATGACGGTTACCTGTTTTTCCGTGCAGAACCTATCGAAATGGCGGTTAACAACGATACCATCGATTATGAAATTCGTTTGATGGAGGGTCCGCAGGCACGTATTAAAAATGTGACCATTGCAGGAAATGAAAAAACAAAAGATCACGTAATACGTCGCGAACTGCGCACTGTTCCTGGAGAATTATTTAGCCGCGCACAATTGATTCGTTCACAACGTGAGTTAGGAAACCTTCAATTCTTTAATCAGGAAAAAATCAATCCGGGAGTTGTACCTAACCAAGAGGACGGAACTGTGGATATCAATTGGCAATTGGAAGAAAAATCAGCTGACCAGTTGGAGTTATCTGCCGGATGGGGTGGAGGAATTGGATTGACAGGAACATTGGGTGTTACATTCAATAACTTTTCTGTCAAGAATATTTGGAAAAAATCTGCATGGGATCCATTACCAACAGGAGACGGCCAAAAGTTAAGTGTGCGTATGCAGTCGAATGGCCGCGCCTATCGCTCTTACAGTGCATCATTTACTGAACCTTGGTTGGGTGGTAAAAAAAGAAATTCATTGACAGTTGGATTCAATAGTAGTCGTTTCTCTAATGCATTTGATCCCTTTACAGGTCGAATTGATAAAGCTCGTTCAGATACAAACTACTTGAGCACAAGTGGTTTCTCAGTTGCATTTGGAAAACAATTGAAGTGGCCGGATGACTATTTCAATTTTGTATTCACCTTCAACTACACTCGTTATAAGCTTAGCAACTATCCTATTTTTAGTGCTGACTTCACGTCTGGAACGTCAAACAATGTCAGCATCAAACTTGCTTTACAGCGCTCTTCTGTTTTCAATCCGATATTCCCAACCAGTGGTTCTAACTTTTTAGCGAGTGTGCAATTAACGCCACCCTATTCGTTAGTTTCAAATACTGGTACGGGTTATAATGCATACAGAAGACCTGAGTATCACAAGTGGCGCTTCAATGCAGAATGGTATGTTCCCATAGGTAAACCGCTGGGTTCAGGCACAGAAAAGAACAAGCAATTTGTATTGAAATTAGCAGCCAAGTATGGTTTTATGGGGCGCTATAATAAAGATCTTCCCTATTCACCATTTGAACGTTTCCAAGTTGGGGACGCAGGCTTGACTAATAATTTTGGATTATTAGGATACGATATCGTAGCACATCGTGGCTATCCGGTTTATCAGAACTCTGACCCTACCATAAATCCTGATCAGCAGAGCGCCAGCCAGTTCTTTACTATTTTCAATAAATATCAATTAGAGGCACGCTTCCCGCTTGTAACTAATCCAAGCAGTACTATTTATGCACTGAGCTTTTTTGAGGCGGCTAATGGGTGGTATAATTACAAAGACTATAATCCTTTCCGCTTGCGTCGAAGTGTAGGGGTGGGAATGCGTTTTTTCCTTCCTATGTTTGGATTGCTAGGGTTTGATTACGGTATTGGATTGGATCGGGCCATTCCTGGACAAAACAATGGGCTGAAAGGAATCTCTCGATTTACATTCATGTTAGGATTTGAACCTGAATAAATTTCGATTATGAAAAAGTTCTTACTGGTTTTTTCATTTTTATTGAGTGCTTTCATAGGGTCAGCACAGAAATATGCTATTGTAGACACCCGTTATATTTTAGATCGTTTGCCCGAATACAAAGCGGCTCAACAGCAATTAGATGTGATGGCTGCTACGTGGCAATTACAAATAGATAGCATGCAAACTTCGCTGGACAGAATGTACCGTGAGTTTGATGCAGAGCAGATCATGTTAACAGCCGAATTGAAAAAAAGAAAAGAAGATCAGCTCTTTGCCAGAGAAAAGGAGTTACGGGATCTTCAACGGAAGCGTTTTGGATTTGAAGGAGATTTATTCAGAAAACGCCAAGAATTAGTAAAGCCAGTTCAGGATAAAGTCTACAATGCTATTCAGAAAATGGCTGCTGCAAAAGGGTACGACTTTGTACTCGATAAAAGTGAAGGAATTACCATTATATTTGCCGACCCAAAACTCGATAAAAGCGAAGAGGTGTTGAAAGAGTTAGGGATCCGATAAACGTTCAATCCAATTTAAAACCAATACGTAATGAAAAAGTTCGTTGTGATTTTAGCCGTAGCAGGTTTGTTTGCATTTGCGAATGCTGCACAAGCTCAGATTAAGATCGGCTATATTAATGTGGAGAATGTTCTTTCTCTAATGCCAGAAGTTGGGAAATTAGATTCAATTCTATCCCGTTACCAGCAGGATTCTATCAATCCTCAGTATGCCTCTTTGATCCAAACGTATCAGTACAAGGATAGCGTGTACAAGGATACGTTGAAGCCACCACCAGCTGCTGTAAAAAAGCAATTGGAAGAAGAGCTTCCTCAGTTAATCAACACCATCCAAAACTGGCAGCAAATTGTAAACCAGGCTATGGAAGCAAAGCAAAATGAATTGTTAGCTCCCTTGTATCGTAAAATCTATGATGCGATTCGTGCTGTTGCCAAAGAAAAAGGGTACTCCCATGTATTAAATAAGGATACTTTACTCGTTGCACCAGATGCTGATGATATGATCGCTTCTGTTGCTGCGAAACTGAAGTTGACACTTCCTAAGGCGCCTGCTGCAGCACCGCCCACAAAATAAGTTGAATTCGTTTTTTTAAGAGCCCGATCAAACAGATCGGGCTCTTTGTTTTAGTCGAGTTACATTTGTAGTATGAGTGCTGTTGCTCCTCCTCTAAAGGGCCCTATTGGTGTTTTTGATTCTGGCTATGGTGGGTTAACCATCCTGCGTAGTTTGGTTGAGCAATTGCCTTCTCATGATTTTTGTTATTTAGGCGATAGTGCACGTTCGCCTTACGGAAATCGTTCTTTTGACGCAGTATATGCTTATACATTAGAGGCGGTCCAATGGTTTTTTAAGCAAGGTTGTCCCTTAGTGATATTAGCTTGTAATACAGCCTCTGCCAAAGCATTACGTACTATTCAGCAAAAGGATTTACAAAAAATCGCTCCCGCCAATCGGGTATTGGGAGTTATACGACCCACAACAGAAGTGATTGGTCAATATTCCCAAACAGGTAAAGTAGGAATTTTAGCTACGGAGGGAACGGTGCAGTCGAAGTCGTATCCCATTGAAATTGCAAAATTTTTTCCCTCATTGGAAGTGACGCAAGAAGCCTGTCCCATGTGGGTTCCTTTGATTGAAAACAATGAACAGGATAGCGAGGGTGCTGATTACTTTGTGCAAAAACACTTGAACGCTATTTTTTCAAAAAGTCCTCAAATCGATTTATTGTTACTAGCCTGTACGCATTACCCACTCCTGCGTAGCAAAATTGAAAAGTGCATTCCAGCGGGAGTAAAGCTGCTTTCTCAGGGCGATATTGTTGCTTCCAGTTTAGTTGATTACTTGAATCGACATCCTGAAATTGCTTCCCGCTGTACTCGTGAGGGTAATTTGCAGTTTCATACCACTGATAATAGGTTGGACTTTGACCGCCACGCAGCCCATTTTTTTGGAAGCCCCATTTCTTCAAAAGAGGCTCAGTTAGGGGACAGCTGCTACTAACTACCTGGTAGTCATGGTCTTATTTTTCTTTTCGCTCTCCTTTTTATCCCTTACCTTTGCGGTCCTTTCACAAAACGACGGGTGTGGTGACCTGGCGTAAGTAAATGGAAATCCGGATCGTTCTCCCGATCCATCTTTCATCTAACGTGAAAAAAAGAGACTAAAATGAAACGTACTTTTCAACCTCATCGTAAGCGTCGTAAAACCGTACACGGATTTCGTAAGCGTATGCAAACTGCCAATGGACGTAAAGTATTGGCTAGTCGTCGTGCAAAAGGTCGCAAAAAGTTGACTGTGTCTGACGAGCGCAAATTGAAATAACCCATCGCCTCCCTGAGGTTTTGATAACTTTACAGCTCCGGAATACCGGAGCTTTTTTATTTTCTTTTCATGATGGTGCGACACACATTTGGTAAAGCAGAACGATTAAAAAGCCGCAAATCGATTGATGCGCTTTTTAAAGAAGGTCAGCGATTTAATATGGGCTCTATCCGTGTGCTGTATCGTAAAGTTGCACAACCTGGTATTCGAGTAGGTGTTGGCGTTTCGGCCCGACAATTCAAAATAGCGGTAGAACGCAACCGGGTAAAGCGTCTATTGCGCGAGTCGTACCGATTACAAAAACAGATCCTTGCTTCTGTAGTAGAACATTGCAAGGGGGTGGATATTTTTTTTATTTATACGGCACCTGACATGCCGGTCTATTCAGCACTAGCTCCTCAAGTGGAAAAAATTCTCACTAAACTCAATACAATCCTTGCAAAAGAATCAGAATAATATCTCGCTATTAATAAAACGCATTTTGATTTTACCCTTTTTGGTGTTGATCAAATTGTATCAATGGGTTTTATCACCATGGATAGGACCAAAATGCCGTTATACACCAACTTGCTCTCACTATGCAGTAGAGGCATTGCAAAAGCATGGTCTTTTAAAAGGACTTTGGCTTTCGATAAAAAGAATTAGCCGCTGCCATCCGTGGGGAAGCAGCGGCTATGATCCAGTTCCGTAAAGAACCTAGTTAGCTAGCCTTTTCAAATCGTGCAGCCACTACATTCCAGTTGATTACTTGCCAGAAAGCACCTAAATAATCAGCTCTTCTATTTTGGTATTTTAGATAGTAGGCATGCTCCCATACATCTACTCCCAAAATGGGTGTTCCTTTTACTTCTGCAATGTCCATCAGTGGATTATCCTGGTTAGGCGTTGAACAGATTTCTAACTTTCCTTCCTTCACAATTAACCAAGCCCATCCACTTCCAAAACGTGTCATACCTGCAGAAGCAAATTTTTCCTGAAAGGAAGTAAAAGACCCAAATGCAGCGTTGATGGCATCTGCTAATTTTCCAGAAGGCTGTCCACCAGCTTGTGGAGCTAAACTCTCCCAGAAAAATGTATGGTTCCAGTGACCGCCTCCATTGTTACGAACCGCTGCAGAAATACTTCCTGCTTCTTTTACCAATTGTTCGATTGATTTGTTTTCGTGAGGAGTTCCTGCAATGGCTTTATTGAGATTGTCTACATAAGCCTGGTGGTGTTTACCATGATGAATTTGCATGGTCAATGTGTCAATGTGTGGCTCAAGCGCCTCATGTGCATAAGGGAGAGGGGATAATGTGAATGGCATAAATTACTTTTTTGGAATAACAAAATTACGCAAGGGGAGTTCGCTAACGGCGTGCTTTGAAAAAATCCTTCATTAATTGTGCAGCTTCTGCAGCGCAACAGCCAGCATCCAGTTTTGTTTGTGGGTGAAAAGGCCAGTTGGAACCTGCTACTTTACGGTAGCCATTTTTTTGGTCATCTGTCCCATATACCACGCGTCCGATTTTACTCCAGTATAATGCACCTGCACACATTGGGCAGGGTTCTACGGTTACATAAAGGGTTGCATCGGGCAGGTATTTGCTCCCAAGCGCATTAAAAGCAGCGGTCAACGCAATCATTTCGGCATGGGCAGTAGGGTCTTGCAGCCGTTCCGTCATGTTGTGCCCACGGGAAATTATTTTTCCATCTTGCACCACAACCGCTCCTACAGGCACTTCTTCCTCCTCTTTTGCTTGTAAGGCTTCTTGTAAAGCCATTTTCATAAAGTGTATATCATCCATGCCCGTGGTATTTGCTAACTTGGTTCAAAATTCAGGTATGTCCTACTTATCGCTGTTGACAAAGATGCGGGAATATTTTGCATCCGGCGCCACGCAATCTGTTGAATTTAGAAAACAACAATTACAAAGACTGCGTGCCGAGATTTTAAAAAATGAACAAGCCATCAATGAGGCCTTGTATCAGGATTTGCATAAAAATCCCGAAGAGATTTGGGTGTCCGAAACGGGTTTAGTAGTGGAAGAAATAAATGTGGCTTTGAAACAATTGAATGGATGGGTGCAACCTCGTCGGGTACGCACTAATCTATTGAATCTTCCTTCGTCCAGTTCTATTTTACCAGAGCCATTAGGCGTTGTATTGATTATTGCACCTTGGAACTATCCCTTTCAGTTATTATTGAATCCATTAGTGGGCGCTATAGCTGCTGGTAATTGTGTGGTCTTAAAACCCAGTGAATACGCACCGGCAACAGCGGCCGTGATGAAAAAAATAATTGAAGCTGTTTTTGAGCCTTCCTATATCGCTTATGTAGAAGGGGATGGAGCGAGTGTGGTTCCATCATTACTAGAATCATTCCGATTTGATCATATTTTTTATACGGGAAGCACTACAGTGGGTCGTATCATTTATAAAATGGCTGCAGACCAACTTACACCTGTTACCTTAGAATTAGGAGGGAAAAGCCCTTGTGTAGTGGAGGCAGATGCATCAATCAACGTAGCGGCCAAGCGAATTGCATTAGCAAAATGGAATAACGCTGGTCAAATTTGTGTGGCGCCAGATTATATTTTGGTACACGCTTCAGTACGCGATTCCTTTTTACAAGAATTGAAAAAAGTAATTCTTAACTTTTTCACCGAGAACCCTGCTACCTGTGGGCATTATGGTCGAATCATCAACAGTAAACAGTTTGATCGCTTGGTCAGTTATTTAAAAGACGGCTCCATTTATCACGGAGGTCACTATGATCGCGAGCAACTTTATATTGAGCCTACCTTATTGACAGAGGTAGCCATCGATTCTCCTATCATGCAACAGGAAATTTTTGGTCCATTGTTACCTGTTCTTACTTATACCAGTTTTGAAGAAGCTAAGTCCATCATTGCGCGTAATCCGAATCCATTGGCGTTTTATGTTTATACCGAAAGTCGCGCCCATGAAAAAGCATGGTTACAACAAGTGCCAGCTGGCGGTGCCTGTGTCAACAATTCAATTTTTCACTTGTTAAATCATCGACTTCCTTTTGGAGGACGTGGAACCAGTGGGGTGGGTGCTTATCATGGTAAGTACTCCTTTGATACGTTCAGTCATCAAAAAAGTGTTTTACGAACACCAACTTGGCCGGATCCAGCGCTCAAGTACCCTCCTTTTAAGGGCAAATTAAATCTGTTAAAAAAGTTAATTGGATGAACAAGCGGTCTACATTCAAAATTGTAGTTCTCATAGGAGCGATTCTCAGTGTTGTGCTTTTTTTCTTTGCAACTAAAAATAATCGGTCCATGAGTTTGCGACAACAACTACTTAAAAAATTTTATCCTGCCCTGTTGTGGCTTACTGGAGCGGCAAATAAGAATAATCGCTTTATTGAACATCGCCCTCAAGATCCACCTCTTTCTTTCTATGAATTAACGGCTACCAGCATCAATGGACAGCCCTTTGCGTTTTCTGCTTTAAAAGGGAAGAAAGTGCTTCTTGTAAATACAGCCAGTGATTGTGGATATACTGCGCAATATGCAGAACTGCAGCAGTTGTATGCACAGTTTGGTGAGAAGCTTACAATCATAGGTGTACCCTCCAATGAATTTAAAGAACAAGAAAAGGGAACGGCTACCGATATTGAAAATTTCTGTAAGCGTAATTATGGAGTGACTTTTATTTTATTAGAAAAGTCTAGGGTGAAAAAAGGCGTCGAACAACATCCTGTTTATCAGTGGTTGACCGATCCACAGAAAAATGGATGGAACACGCAGGGGCCTGTTTGGAATTTTTCAAAATATTTAGTTGACGAACAAGGTTGTTTAACTCATTACATGGATCCTTCGGTTTCACCGCTCGACACGAGAGTGGTGAATGCAATCACTCATTAATCCAAGGGACAATTTTGATGATAGTCTACCAGCGCGATTGATGATTTTTCAAATTGGTAATCCTGGTACGCTTTTGCAATATCATCAAAAACAGCATTGAGCTCTTCTTCTGTTTTTAAGGTCACTAATTTATTTCTGAACTCTTTGATATTGGGCAGTCCTTTTAGGTAGTTGGTATAGTGTCGTCTCATTTCATTGATCCCAACAACAGGGTTTTTCCATTCAATAGAGCGACGCAAGTGTTTGCGGCATACTGCAAGACGCTCTTCAATGGTAGGTGCGGCCAGATGCTCTCCTGTTTTGATAAAGTGCTTGATCTCTCTGAAAATCCAGGGATATCCAATAGCTGCTCTGCCAATCATAATACCATCTACGCCATATCTGTTTTTGTACTCCACTGCTTTTTCAGGCGAATTGATATCTCCGTTTCCAAAGATGGGAATTTGAATGCGAGGATTGTTTTTCACTTTACCAATCAGTGTCCAATCGGCTTCACCTTTATAAAGTTGTGTGCGGGTGCGACCATGAATGGCTAATGCTTTGATCCCCACATCTTGCAATCGTTCTGCTACTTCTTCAATATTCTTGCTGTTTTCGTCCCACCCTAATCTGGTTTTAACAGTAACGGGGAGTGAAGTTGATTTAACTACAGCTTCCGTTAATCGAACCATTAAAGGAAGATCACGTAGCACTCCCGCACCAGCTCCTCGGAGTGCCACTTTTTTAACCGGACATCCAAAATTAATATCCAGTAAATCGGGCTGTGTAACTTCTACAATTTTAGCCGCCATTGAAAGGCTCTCTTCGTCTCCTCCAAAAATTTGAATACCGATTGGTCTTTCGTACTCAAAAATGTCCAGTTTTTTTCTGCTTTTGATTGCATCTCGAATCAATCCTTCCGAAGAGATAAATTCAGTGTACATCAAATCGGCTCCATTGTCTTTGCAAACGGCTCTAAAAGGCGGATCACTTACGTCTTCCATCGGAGCAAGCAAGAGCGGGAAATCGGGTAATTGAATGGGGCCTATTCTGACCATCGTTGGGTTTTGCCTATTTTTGATTCTTTAGGTACTGCGTTTGAATACGCAAATTTACGGTCTAAACAGTCAAGGATACATGAAGGGTCTTTTTCAACACAAAACAGCAGGTCAACAATTTTTCCTGTTACTCAGTATTTCTCTCTTTAGTTTTTTTCTGATTGGTTTACTGGGTACGCAGTTATTGAGTGTAATGACCGGAATTTCCATGACAGAAATGGCTGCACTAGATAAAATAGACCCCAAACACCCTTGGCTACCTTTTTTTATCCGAGGGATGCAAGCGGTTCAATTCATTGGATTGTTTTTGGTTCCGAGTTGGTTTGCAGCTCGTTTTTTCACTGATAAGCCTGCAGGAAATTATTTAGGATTTCGTTTACCCTCTCACGCTGGATTTTGGTTGATTGGTTCCTTTGCCATTCTCATTGCTTTACCCATGGTTCAATGGTTGGGTGAAGTGAATCGTTCTATTGAATTTCCTTCAGAATTAACCGATTGGATTCGTGGAAAAGAAGACGAAGCTAACGAAACAGTCAAAGCGCTATTGTCTCGGCATACAATTCAAGATCTTTTATTGAATTTGTTATTCGTAGCAGGGCTGGCTGCAGTGGGTGAAGAGTTGTTATTCAGAGGGGTGATTCAACGCATTTTTGTGAAACAATTTGGTCAGGCATGGCCGGCTATTATAGTGTCAGCCTTTTTATTTGCTGCTTTGCATTTACAATTTTATGGTTTTCTGCCCCGCTTTGCCCTCGGTATTTTATTAGGGGCAATTTATTGGTATAGTGGAAGCTTGTGGGTGGCTATACTTGCTCATTTTATGTATGATGCCATTTTAATTGTCTTGGTTTATTTGAACCCAGTATTGCTTAATGACGAATCGGTAGTGCCACCAGAAACATTAGTATATTCTGGATTGATCAGTGCTTTGATGGTGACGATGAATTTACATTGGATGATCAAACATGGTAATCCGGTTTCAGATGAACAAATTAAAGAAGAGAATACAACGACGGATCACGATACATCCAATTAAGTATGCCTTTTAATCGAGAAGTATTTACAACCCGATCCGTCACCGCTTTTTTCTTTGTGGTAGTCATGCTAACCGCATTGCTTTTAAGTGATGTGAGTTTTTGGTTATTGGTGTTGGTGTTACATGCAGGATGTTGGGTAGAATATGAAAGAATAGTTGCCTCATTTAAAAATTCTTTTTTGTTTATCCTGTTTGGTTTAGTCTATTTAACGGCAAGCTGGTTCTTTTTTATAGAGTTACATCAACATCCGCTTTTAATGGCTCCAGAATCAGGTGTGCCCGCGCCCCCTTGGGAACAATTTCCTTTTTTCATTCTGCTTTGTATGTGGATTAATGATACAATGGCTTACATCGTTGGCTCATTAATTGGAAAAACACCTCTTTCTCCTATTTCACCTAAAAAAACATGGGAAGGAACATTGGGAGGAATTGTACTCACCGTGCTTGTAGTGGGAGGGGGTGCCAATTATTTACTAGGGTCATTAATACCTGTTGGAAAAATGGAGCCCCTACTTTCTGCGCATTGGTATGTTTTAGCCTTATTGGCAGCTATTGCAGGAACATGGGGTGATTTACTCGAGTCAAAATTTAAACGAGTAGCAGGTATCAAGGATAGTGGTACCATTTTACCCGGACATGGCGGTTTTTTAGATCGTTTTGACTCTTTGTTAGTAGCTACTCCTGTTTGTTGGATCTATTTGAAACTGATCCTTGCTTAGCACAGGCATTCCCTATATTTGCCACCGTAAAATCTAAAGAGTATGACGCTGCATCGCGAAGGAAGAGGTACTATTTTGACTGTAACATTACTAGTGGCATTTATTAATGGATTAGTGTTTAGTACTGTCGCTTCTTCATGGATTAGCTTTTTGGTTGCGGCAGTCAGCCTACTATTTTGGGTATTTATTCTCTCCTTCTTTCGTATTCCTTCTCGTAAATTGACAATACAAGACAACGCAATCATTGCTCCTGCCGACGGCGAAGTGGTGGTCATAGAAGAGGTGCAAGCCGACGAATATTTTTTGGATCGTCGAATTCAGGTTTCCATTTTTATGAGTCCTTTCAATGTGCATGTGAACCGAAATCCTGTTAGTGGAGAGGTTGTTTATAGCCAATATCATCCTGGAAAATACCTGGTTGCTTGGCATCCTAAATCTTCTACCGAAAATGAAAGACATAGTGTAGTCTATCGCGCACAGGGTAAAGAAATTTTAGTCAAACAAATTGCAGGCGCATTGGCTAAGCGCATTGTCAATTATCTACAGCCTGGACAAACTGTGAAGCAAACAGAAGAAATGGGCTTTATCAAATTTGGGTCTCGTGTTGATCTTTTATTGCCATTGGATGCCAAGATCCAGGTTAATATGGGGGACAAACCAAAAGGCGGAGTAACGGTAATTGCTACGCTTTAATTTACAAGATCCTTTTTAATTCTTCTAGTGAAAATACAGTATGTGTAGGGTAACTACCATCTGATAGGGGTTCTCGGAGTTGATTTAAATGATTCACATGAATCTGGTCAATCCCATAATTACGGGCACCTAGTATATCTACTTCAAGGGTGTCGCCGATCATCACACTTTCCTCTTTGTTAGCTTTTGCTATCGTGAGTGCGTATTCAAAAATTTCTTTTTTTGGCTTCAGGCTTCCTGCGCCTTCAGAGGTGATGACTGCTGAAAAAAACGGTTGTAGTCCTGAGTGTAGTAGTTTACTATGCTGTGTCTTTTCGAACCCATTCGTGATTAGATGGAGCTGGTAGTTTTTTTGGGTCAAATAGTTCATTAACTCTAGCGCATAGGGGAACAAAAGCGTACGACTGGGCAGTAATGCTAAAAATTGAGTACTCATCGCCTCTGCTAACGATTCATCTGCAATTTTAAAATCTAAAAGACTGAGACGCATTCGCTTGATCCGCAGTTCATCTTGTTTTATGTAGCCGTTTCTGTAGCGGTCCCACAGCTTTTCATTATGCACCAAATAATTGCGATGAAAAAGTTCAAAATCATGAATACCTCTTTCTTCCAGTTTAAGATCTTGATATAAATGCCAAAGGGTCGCTTTTGCGTTGGCTTCAAAATCCCAAAGGGTATGATCAAGATCAAAGAATAGATGTTTGTAAGAGGTATGCAAAGACAAATCCTAAATTTAAAAGGTGGGTTGATACCTTTGCAAGATAAGTATAAACATATCGTATGCCGACACTAACTGTGGTAATAACGGGAGCATCCCGAGGAATTGGGCAATCACTGGCAAAGCATTTTGCGCAGAGAGGGGATCAATTATTGTTGACTGCTCGAAATAGTGAGACGTTGACAAAAACGATTGCTGCATTACAAAAAGAGTTTCCATCTTGCTCTATACATGGACAGGCAGTTGATCTTTCTATTCCAGAACAAGCTCGTGAATTTGGTCGCTGGTGTCTTTCTTTTTCGGAGCCAGACATTTTAATCAATAATGCAGGACAGTTTTTGCCGGGTTCACTAGCCGAAGAGCCCGATGGTCAGTTGGAGCAACAACTTCGTGTTAATTTGGGAAGTGCCTATCATTTAACGCGTACACTTATTCCCTCTATGGTGCAGCGTGGCACCGGACATATTTTCACCATCTGTTCTATTGCCTCTTTACAACCCTATGCACAGGGCGGTTCGTATAGCATCAGTAAGTACGCGTTACATGGGTTTACAAAAAACTTGCGGGAAGAATTAAAACCAACCGGTGTAAAAGTAACGGGTGTGTATCCAGGCGCTGTATTGACAGATTCGTGGGGTGATTTTGATAATTCTTCTGGGCGTATTATGGAAGTAGAAGATGTGGCTAAGATGATTGTACAAGCTACGCAATTGTCTCCTCAGGCCTGTGTAGAAGATATTGTATTACGCCCTCGATTAGGCGATCTTTAATTACTCAGCGTATTTATATCCTACGCCACGCACAGAATGAAAGTAGCGGGGATTACGGCTGTCGGTCTCAAAATATTTTCGAAAGTTCAGTATAAAATTGTCAATAGTGCGAGTGGTAGGGTATACTTGATAGCCCCATACGGTTTGCAAAATTTTTTCGCGCGGAACAACTTCGTTTTTGTTTTCGATCAACAATTTTAAGAGCATGGATTCTTTCTTGCTCAGTTGAATACGTTCTCCTGTTATGATTACGGCTTCTTGTGCTTTAAAGTCGATCATACAGGAGCCGAACTGGTATTGCTCACCTACATATTCCTTGTCTTGAAGGCGTTTGTTTTTATCGATTAGTTTTTGAACCCGTAACAGTAATTCCTCCAGGTTAAAGGGTTTGGTCAAATAATCGTCAGCGCCTTTTTTTAATCCCGTCACTCGATCTGCGCTGGTGTTTTTTGCGCTTAAAATCAGAATAGGAATTTCATTATTACTGATGCGAATAGATTCAGTAACAGCAAGGCCATCCATTTCTGGCAACATGATATCCAGAATAATCAGATCAAAATATTCATTACTGATTGCTTTCAACGCCTCCGCTCCGTCATAGGATGAGGTAACTGAATACCCCTCGAGTTCCAGGTTTAATTTGAGCGCTTCATGCAGATTCTCTTCATCTTCTACCAATAAAATTGTTCCTTTTTCTGCTGATTTCATATCGCAAAGTTAACCAGGAAAATGCTGCCAGAGGGATGATTGTCTTTTACAGTAATTGTAGCTTGGTGGTGGTGCGCAATTCGTTCGCAGAGGTATAATCCCAAGCCAGTACCCTTGGTAGTGCGGGTGGTTTCATTGCCAATGCGATAAAATCGATCAAATATTTTCTTTTTCTCACTAGCTGGTATGCCGATACCCTGGTCGGCAATTTGTAGCTGCAGTTGGGAAGCCTCTTTTTTTAAAGTGGCTTCGATATAGGAAGAAGAGGGGGAGTATTTAATTGCGTTTTCTAATAAGTTATTTAACAAAATCTGTAGCAGTAACGCATCCCCTTTGATATCTAATTCTGCTTCTATATGCGAACGAATCTCCCTTCCAGGAAATCGTGTTTGCATGTCGCGGATGCAATCCTGTACCAGCGCAGAAAAATCCAATTCTTCTTTCGTACTTGCAAAGCCCTTGTTTTCTAATTGTGATGAAACCAAAATATTATTGGTCAAAAGATTCAATCGGTTTGTTTCATCCAATGCAATACGGATTAGTTTTTCTTGTTTTTCAGGTTCCAATTTATACCGCTGCATTGTTTCTAAATTCAAGCGGGTAACAGCTATGGGCGTTTTTAATTCATGTGTTACAGCCATCATGAATTGTTGCTGCTGTTGCTGCGCCAAAAATTGTTTACGAACGGCCCTGTAAACTGCAATTGCCCCAATCAAAATAATAATCAAAAAAGTGATGCCTTCGCTAAGGTATTTGGCACTATTCCGAAATGCTTGTGTTTGAATTTGTGTAGCCCGAGCACTTTTTTCAAGATCGTTCATCTGGGGGGCTTGCAATTCTAAAAGTTGTATTTGTTCAGCTCGAATCTTTTGATTCTGTTTTTCCAGCGAAATAAACCACCAAACGAGTGCCGCTATGATATATACTAATAAGGACCAAAAAAGGAGGTTAGTGCGACGCAGTTTTATTTTTCCTAAATTGAACATATCAGTTGCGCTGCGTCATTTTTTCAATCCGAACTCCTACGTTCATCACTTCTTGTAGCGGATCTTCGCGCATAATCTGTTTGACTCGAATTTGGTAGGAACCTTTTTTGCGAATTGACACGCTATTTTTGATGATATCTGATTGAAGAGATAGTCGGTGTTCGTAAATATCATCCATGCCTACCCCCAGCCAGCCTTTTTCATTGGTCCCTAAAATCTTTTCTGTGTTGAAACGAAATTGTTGGCCAGATGGGTCGATGATTGTGATTTGTAGCCAGATGTTATTGTAATGATAGCGATCCCGATGTCTTAGAACAAGTGCGATATCATATAAAGAGGTGGTATCTTTTATTGTACAGGTGAATGAGGGCTCAAAATTACTTTTCCATTCGTGTTTGGGAATAGATACTGAGCGCTCAAAAAGATTCAGCCTATTACAGGCTGTCAATCCCAGCATAAAAAGTATAAATCCTAAAAGGGGAAGTCTCCAATGCCTTTGCATTGGGCAAAAATACGTGTAAATCCAAGGGACTTCTTTAAAGCACATTCAATATCTGCTCTTTCGCCTTTTCTAGCTCATCTTTCATTTCTACCACTAAGCGTTGAATGAAAGCATCATAGGCCTTGGAGCCGGTCGTATTGATTTCACGTCCAATTTCCTGTAGGATAAAAGATAGTTTTTTGCCTTTACCCTCCTCTGGGGTGGCTAGTTGCGCGCGGAAATACTCACAGTGATTACGCAGACGTATCATTTCTTCGCTGATGTCTATCTTTTCTATATAGTAGATTAATTCCTGTTCTAGCCTGTTTTTATCATACGTCTCTTTTCCAACCTGTTCTTCTAACTTTTGAATAAGCCCCTGTCGCATTTTCTCACGTCGAGCGGGTTCTGCTTGCTCAATATCTTTTTGTAATTGTTCGATACGACTGATACGAGCCAGCAGGTCCGCCTCCAGCGCTTTTCCCTCCTGCGTGCGATGGGTATCTAATGCTTCTACTGCTGTTTCAATACCTTTTTTGAATGTTTCCCATTGAGCAGGCTCTAAGCTATCACTCCCCGCAGCTACCACATCAGGCAACTTTAAGATCGCAGAAAGCAACTGCGTGCTATCCTGACCCAATTCAGAGGCTAATTGCGCTAACGGTTGGTAGTAGGAACGAGCAACCTGTGTATTGATAGAAACAGGAGCTGAAAAACCTGCGTCTTTAGTTGTGATTAGACAATCTACGCTCCCTCTACCTAGCTTTTCGGCTAAGATTTTTCGAATATCAAATTCAAAGGGCTTAACTAATGTTGGCAATTTGAGTTGCAGGTCAAATTGTTTTCCATTGAGAGACTTGATATCAATAGCAAAGTGTTTATCACCTACCGCTACTACTGCTCTGCCAAAGCCCGTCATTGATTTTAGCATGTAAAAAAGCTTTGTATAAAGTTATTCGAATTGAAGGAAAGAAAAATCCCTCCGAAAACGGAGGGATCTATATGGATGGGTTAGTAAGTACTGGGAAACGAATTTCCCTACACAATATTAAGACTTATTTTATTTACTAAAAAAACTTTTTTACTTCTATTTTATCAACATTTTAAAAATTACTGTGGATAAGCATAATAAAAAGTCGGCATGCATATCGCGATTACCTTTGTGTAAAATCGAAACGTATGCGTTTTGAAAATCCAATTTCAATAGAGAAAATCGCTGCAATCATTCATGCAAAAGTGATTGGTGATGCAACACTACTCACTACCGGCATCAATGAAATTCATCGAGTAGAAAAAGGTGATCTTGTATTTGTCGATCACCCGAAATACTATGAAACCTGTTTGCAATCTGCAGCTAGTTTTATAATTATTAATCAAGAAATTCCTTGTCCAAGTGGAAAGGCATTGTTGGTGGTGGAAGATCCATTTGGGGCCTATCAAAAAATTGTAGATCATTTTCGGCCCTTACGTCCTTCAGTAAAGCCAATCAGTGATAGTGCGGTGATAGGTGTAGGAACTGTCGTGTTGCCAGGTGCTTATATTGGAAATCATGTACAGATTGGAAAGAACTGTTTGATTCATCCTAATGTGACAATTCTGGATCATTGTATTATTGGAGATGATGTGATTATACAGGCAGGTACCATTATTGGAAGTGATGCGTTTTACTATAATAAAAAGACAAATCGTCCTATTCATTATAAAAAAATGAAAAGTTGTGGCCGTGTATTAATTGAAAACGAGGTAGAGATTGGAGCGGCTTGTACAATCGATCGCGGGGTAACTTCTGATACTGTTATTGGAGCGGGTACAAAACTGGATAATCAGGTTCATATAGGGCATGACACTGTGATTGGTAAGAATTGTCTTTTTGCAGCGCAAGTAGCCATTGCGGGCGCTGTTACCATTGAAGACGAGGTGATATTATGGGGACAGGTGGGCGTCAATAAAACCTTGCGCATTGGTAAAGGTGCAACCGTGTTAGCGCAAAGTGGTGTCCCTGGCGATTTACCCGGCAATCAAATTTATTTTGGTACCCCTACCGAAATCGCCAATGAAAAAAAACGTGAGCGAGTTTGGATCAAACGTATCCCAGCGCTGTGGGATAAAGTAATGCGCGCGCAATAATTTAGTGAGACATGTAGTTTTTGCAGGCCTCGCTAATCGTTTTATCAAGCGGAGTATAACTGAATTGGGGAATGAGCGCTAGTAATTTCCGGTTATCAAAAACTGTTTTGCTTACCGCAACACGTGCACTTTCTTTTGTTAGAAGTGGTTTTTTTCCTGTGATCAATGATCGAATTCTTTCAATCCGCCAAGCGATTCCTAATAATAATGGAGTTGCTTTTCGAGAGGGCCTGGGTTTTTGAAATCCGTCTGCAATTTTATCTTGTAGTTGTTGAAAGAGCCAGGTATCCCCATTCACAACATATCGTTCGCCCGAAACTGGATGTTCCATCAGAAGTACCGTTGCTTTAGCTACATCCTTTACATCTACAAATCCATTTAATCCACTCGTGTACCATGGAAATCCATCATATAGTTGTTTAAAAATGGCACAGCTGCTTTTGGTCCAGTCTCCATATCCCATTATAGTGCTGGGGTTAAGAATTACAGTATCGAGGCCTTCACTAAAACCTCTCCAGGCTTCAATTTCTGCTTTATATTTGCTCCTTGCATAATGTGTTTGAAGTGGATTTTCTTCCCATTTTGCTTTTTCATCTACAAGCCCTCCTCCTTCTTTTCTTCCCAGTGCTGCAACAGAACTGATATAGACAAATCGTTTGATCTTTTTTTCAAGACAGGCATTGACCACATTTGCAGTTCCCTCCACATTAATATTGTAAAGGCCTTTTTTTTCAGTTGGATCAAAAGAGACCATTGCGGCAGCATGAATTACATTGTCTACCCCTTCCATGGCCTCTTCTAATGAAACAATATCAAGTATGTCACCAGATACCCACTCTACTTTTTCAAGAACGGCCGAGTCAATCCAAGATGGTCTTTCTTTTTTTCTGAATAAAGCTCGAACCTGATATCCCTGAGTGATCAATTCTTGCAGAATATATGATCCCAGAAATCCTGTACCACCTGTTACCAGTATTTTTTTCATGATGAAGTATACTTATAGTAACCACTGCCCGATTTTTTACCCCATTTTCCTTCCTGTACTAATTGCTGCTGAATAAATGAAGGTTGTAGTCGTTCTGGCTTTCCTAATTGTTCATAAACGGAATAGCTCACAGCAAAATTGATGTCATTGCCAATGAGATCCATTAATTTGAAAGGCCCCATTTTAAAACCAGTCGATTCTAAAATGCGATCTACTTGTTCAACATCGCTTTTCTTTTCTTCTATTAAGCGCA
>JBJOGP010000008.1:0-49183 GCA_046048175.1 Bacteroidota bacterium | reverse complement strand
GATGGACTTTATTAACCAGCTTGCGGTTTAAGGAGCGAGTCTTTCAATCTTCCAGTTCAATTCTTGTTCGCGGGTGTAGCAAATGCGGTCATGCATACGGCTAGGTCTTCCTTGCCAAAATTCAAAGCGAATGGGCACTATTCGAAATCCTCCCCAATGTGGAGGACGGGGTATTGATGATTGTCCTTGGTATTTCTTTTCTACTTGTGCAAAATTCTCTTCCAACCATTCCTTACTGTCTACAACTTGACTTTGTGGAGAGGCCCAAGCCCCAATTTGACTTCCAACGGGTCTGCTGTGATAATATGTGTCACACTCCGTTGCAGAAATGGGGGATGCTGTTCCGATAATCCGAATCTGTCTCTCTAGTTCCTTCCAGAAAAAAAGTAAAGAACACTGTGGTTGCGCTTTTAGTTGCGATCCTTTGGCGCTTTCATAATTTGTAAAAAAAACAAATCCCTTTTCATCATATCCTTTCAAAAGGACAACTCGAGATTCGGGGTAACCCTTTTCACCAATGGTGGCTAATGTCATTGCATTAACCTCTTCTATATCGGCTTCTGTAGCCTGTTTCCACCAGGCAGAAAATTGCACAAAGGGGTTTGCTGCAACATCCTTCTCAGAAAGAGAATGTAATGCGTAGTCTTTGCGAAGAGCAGCGATAGAAGAATGTGCCATAACTAAAAGAGGTTAAAGATACAACACATTCGATTGTTCAATTCAAAGGGCTTTAATCTGGTGCTCCCTTCGTAATTTTAAATCATAGCTAAACGCCTATGCACTCTATTATTGATGCGAATCGAATTCGACAGGTTTTTTTGATTGCCCTGATTCTTTTTATCGGTATTATACTTTTTAGAGAACTAGCTTCTTTTTTACCCGCACTATTGGGTGCGTTAACCCTTTATATCTTATTGCGCTCTAGCTATTTTCGTTTGACCGAAGTTAGAAAGTGGAAAAGAGCCCCCACTGCACTGCTATTAATGTTTTCTTCTTTAGTTGTGATTTTATTTCCCATTGCCTTGTTGTTGCAAATGCTTTCTGGAAAATTTGCTTACGCGTTAGAGCATTCGGGAGAGTTAGTTACATCTTTAAAACAAGTTGTTTCTGAAATTGAACTGCGCTATCATCTTGTCATTTTGAGTGATGAGAATATAAATAAAGTAGGAGCTTGGATGGCGTCACTACTTCCTAAAATATTGGGCGCTACTTTCAATTCTCTCTCTACTATTTTCTTTCTCTATTTTATTTTATACTTTTTGTTTATGCAAGGGCGTGCATTTGAAAAAGCATTGACGGCTTACATGCCTTTCCGGGCAGACAATGTGGGATTGTTAGAGAAAGAGGTGCATTCTATAGTAGTTGCTAATGCAGTGGGCATTCCTGTGGTAGCTTTTGCTCAAGGACTAGTAGGTCTTATAGGATATTTGCTGATTGGTGTAAAAGAACCCTTCTTTTGGTTTGGAGTAACCTGTATTGCAGGAATGCTTCCTGTAATTGGAGCTGCACTAGCGTATATTCCACTTATCATTAAATTTCTTGCCAATGGTCAAATTGGCCAGGGTATCGCCATGTTTGTATTTGGTTTCGGCGTGATTGGAACAGTCGATAATGTGTTGCGATTTACGTTGCTTCGAAAAATCGGAGATGTGCATCCGCTGGTTACTGTATTTGGTGTCATTGCCGGGCTAAGCCTTTTTGGATTTATTGGTTTGATTTTTGGTCCATTGTTGATTTCATTATTACTATTGCTGATTCGTATTTATCGCTCTGAATATGTGAGCAAACACTGATTGACAGTATGAATCGCTTTCCACTTTCCGACTGGACCAATCTCTTGTCAAAATTGACCTGGCGTCGATTTATTAATGCTTGCAAAGTACTCTCTAGTTACTACTACAGTAAGTGGACGGGTAAAGCGGTTCAGTGGGGACTTCCTATTTCTATTTCTTTTGAGCCGACTACTTCTTGTAACCTGCGTTGTCCAGAATGTCCAAGTGGATTACGTTCCTTTACTAGACCCACGGGGATGTTGCAAGATGATTTTTTTCGCTCTACTATCGATCAATTACATCGTGAGCTTTTTTATTTAGTTTTTTACTTTCAGGGTGAACCCTATCTCAATCCTGATTTTTTGAATATGGTTTGCTATGCGGCAGCAAAAAAAATTTATACTGCTACGTCTACAAATGGACATTATTTAACCGAAGACAATGCTCGTCGCACTATTGAGAGCGGCCTGGACCGGTTGATTATTTCTATTGATGGAACTACACAAGAGGTGTATGAGCAATATAGAGTAGGCGGGAATTTGCAGAAAGTATTGGAAGGAACCCGAAGAGTAGTAGCATGGAAAAAGAAATTGAAATCGCGTACCCCATTTATTATTTTTCAGTTTTTAGTCGTTAAACCTAATGAACACCAATTAGAAGATGCCAAAAAATTAGCTGATGAAATGGGGGTAGATGCTATTTGGTTTAAAACAGCGCAGGTTTATGATTTTGAAAATGATCCTAATGAGCTTATTCCGGTCAATGCAAAATATAGCCGGTATAAAAAAACTTCGACTGGTACACAATTTAAAGGCAACCTAACTAATCATTGTTGGCGACTCTGGCATGATCCAGTTATTACCTGGGACGGACTAGTGGCTCCTTGCTGTTTTGATAAAGATGCTTCTCATCGATTGGGCGATTTACGAAATCAATCCTTTGAAAGTATCTGGCGCAGTGAATCGTATCAATCTTTCCGAAATAAAATTCTTCAGGGCCGAAAGAATATAGATATCTGCTCTAATTGCTCAGAGGGAACACGCGTGTGGGGTGAATGTTAGGGCATCCCTTCTTTGATGTTTAAACATTAACTTTGCTACGTGGGAATCGAGCAAGACATACAACAATCTCATTTTCGAAATAGCTTTCAAAAAGCTGCCATCAATCTTCTCTTTACCAGCGGTTGGTTGCGCGATCGAATGAAAGTTCTTTTTGATAAAGAAGATATTACTGCCCAGCAGTTTAATATTCTTCGAATTTTAAGGGGAAGTTTTCCTACGCCATTGTCTACGTTGCAGATTCGTGATCGGATGCTGGAAAAAATGAGTGATACTAGTCGATTAGTAGATCGGTTGGTAGTTAAAGGACTGGTTAAAAAAATAACTGCAGAAACAGATCGCCGATTGGTTGATGTTTTGATTACCGAAAAAGGAAAAAAACTATTGAGTCGTATCGATACGCATGAAACAGAGATGGACGCCATCCTGAATAATTTAACAGAAAAAGAAGCAGAACAACTAAGTGAACTGCTCGATAAAATGCGAAGTGCAACAGGATAACGTATTTTTGTTGCATGAAAAGTCAACGTATCCTGCTAGCCCTGTCACTGCTCTTTTCTCTTCTTGTATCTGCTCAACCCAAATATGAATTCAGAGGTGTCTGGATTGCCAGTGTTGCCAATATCGATTGGCCCAAAGGTGGTATGACAGACCCTGCTGCTCAACGCGCCGATTTTATTCGCATTCTTGATCAGCACCAGCGAAATGGAATGAACGCAATGATTGTTCAGATTCGCCCCGCTGCTGATGCATTTTATCCTTCCTCTTATGAACCTTGGAGTGAATGGCTCACGGGAGAACAAGGAAAAGCGCCCGTTCCTTATTGGGATCCCCTCGCGTTTATGATTGAAGAAACGCACAAAAGAGGAATGGAGTTTCATGCTTGGTTAAATCCTTATCGTGCGGTGCAAACCATTGGAAAATCTTCAATTGCAACGGATCATATCACAAAGCGTAAACCTGAGTGGTTTTTAGTCTATGGCGATAAAAAATATTTTGATCCAGGCAACAAGGATGCACAGCATTTTGTAGTAAACGTGGTACGTGATATTGTAAAACGGTATCCCATTGATGCCATTCATATGGACGATTATTTTTATCCTTATCGAATTGCAGGAAAGGAATTTCCGGATGCCGCCTCTTACGCTCGTTCCGGATCTAGATTAAATAAAGAGGACTGGAGAAGAAGTAATGTTGATTCTATTATCCTTGCTATCAGCAAAGCGATTAAAGAAGAAAAGAAACAAGTTCGATTTGGCATTTCTCCTTTTAGTGTATGGCGTAATCAAGATAAAGACCCTCGTGGTAGTGATAGTCGTGCAGGTCAAACTAATTACGATGATTTATATGCCGATATTTTACTCTGGTTAGAAAAGGGCTGGATTGATTATGTGACGCCACAATTATATCTGGAAATCGGACATGATAAAATCGCCTATGAAAAATTGTTAGATTGGTGGAGTAAAAATGCTTTTGGAAAACATATTTATATCGGGCATGGTATCTACCGCGTTGATGAAAAAAATTCTGTCAAATGGAAAAACCCTGCCGAGCTTCCCAATCAATTAAAGTTATTGCGTCAAAATTCGAATGTGCAGGGTAGTATTTATTTCAGTAGCAAGTCCTTTGATAAAAATCCAAACGGATGGAACGATAGCTTGCAGAATAACTATTATAAATATCCTGCCTTGGTTCCTCCTATGGATTGGATCAGTAAAGAAATACCAGCTACTCCGGTAGTAGGTCGAGTTGCTAAAAAAGGAGATGAGATTTCATTCTCTATTAAGCCAAGTTCTGCCGGTAAAGTGCCTGTGAAGTATTTTGTGATTTATCGTTTTCCGGCAGGTCGCTCCATTGCTACGTTGATCAATCAGCCTTCTTCTATTTTTTCAATTGTAGTAAAACCAAACGGATTTGAGCAGGTACTACAACAACGTGAGGAGGGGAAAGCCTATCAATATTATATTACATCAGTCGGAACGAACAATATCGAGAGCGAACCTGTTCCCATCACAACAGTGGTAAAAGAGTAAACTTAGTTTATGGCCTTGCAACAACGGCTTCAACAAAAAATGCTTCAACGGCTGTCTCCCCAACAGATTCAGCTGATGAAATTGTTGCAGGTGCCAACAGCTAGTTTGGAAACACGCATCAAAGAGGAGTTAGAGGAAAACCCTGCCTTAGAGCTGGAGTTAGAGCGTCCCGAAGAAACAGATGCTTCTTTAAATGAGTTAGATTCTTTAGACTCAACCCAGGAAGATACAGCTGCAGATATTGACGAAAATGATTCCGTCAGTGATTATATCCAAGACGATGATGACGAAGCTGATTACAAACTTCGTGATACGAATTATCCTGAGTTTTCAGAAGAAAGAGAGCATCCCATCCAATCAGGCACTAGTTTTTATGATTTACTCAATGATCAGTTGCAAGTATTAAATCTAGACGATACGCAACATATTATTGCGGAGCAAATAGTAGGAAGTATAGATGAGGATGGATACTTGCGTCGGGAAACATCTGCAATGGTTGACGATCTTGCTTTTCGCCAAAACTTGATTGTTACAGAGGCAGATGTGGAGTCGGTTATTGCAATTGTTCAGCAGTTTGATCCACCCGGTGTTGCTGCTCGAAATTTGCAAGAGTGTTTACTGCTTCAATTAAAAAGAAAAGAAAACGAAGGCGAATTAGTCAAGCTAGCGATTCAAATACTCACAGATTATTTTGAAGAATTTTCTCGTAAACACTATGATAAAATTCAAAAGCAACTCTCGTTGGACGAAGAGATGTTGCGATCAATTATTCAACTTGTCACCAAACTAAATCCAAAGCCAGGGGGTGAATCGCCAGATGATACAAACGAGTTGAATTATGTAATTCCAGATTTTTTTGTTTACAACAACGCAGGCAAATTAGAGCTAACCTTAAATAGTCGCAATGCACCTGAGCTTCGCGTAAGCGAGGGATACCGCGAAATGTTACGCGACTATGAAAAGGGTAGTAAAAAAGATAAACGTCAAAAAGAGGCAGTCACTTTCATCAAACAAAAAATTGATGCAGCTAAGTGGTTCATCGATGCTATACAGCAACGTCAGCATACGTTGCTACTTACTATGCAGGCTATTATTGAACACCAGCATGCTTTTTTAGTAAGTGGAGATGAGGCTGACCTGCGACCAATGATCTTAAAAGATATTGCTGCGGCAACAGGGCTTGACATTTCAACAGTGAGTCGTGTTGCCAATAGTAAATACGTGCAAACTGAATTTGGCACCTATCGACTTAAATACTTTTTTAATGAGGCACTTACTACCGAAAGTGGCGAAGAGGTTTCAACACGCGAAGTGAAGCGAATATTAAATGATTTAATCACGTTTGAGGATAAAAAAAATCCGCTTAGTGACGATCAGTTAACTGAGCAATTACAAGAAAAGGGATATGAGATTGCGCGCCGAACGGTGGCAAAGTATCGTGAACAATTAAATATTCCGGTTGCCCGACTCCGCAGGGAGCTGTAAATTTTCTTTTCGGTCTACTTTGTCTAATCGATTCTTTTTAATTGCATTCATAATGAGGTTTCGCCAAGTTGCAGGTACTTCAGAGTAACCTGTTTTACTCAATGCTTCAATCCAAGGTCTATAGTCAGGATTGCCCGCAAGTTTGGGATAAAATTGTTTTTTGGCAACCAGTTTGCAGAAATCTATAAATGAAGCAGTATCTGTTTTGTACTGTTTATAGCTACTGCGAATTCCTTTCGTTTTTAAAAGATTGTTGCGCCCTTTGATCCCGAAAAAGTTTTTTAGCAGTTTACTATTTCGACTGGTTCCTGATCCGGATTCAATAATCGCTACGCCTAAGATGACGGAGGCTGGAATTTGATAAACAGATGAAAGCGAATCTGCCAACGGCTGGTACTTTTCTCGAAAGCTGATTTTTTGCGCAGCGAGGGGTCCACAAAACTGAAATAGCAGCAACAGTAAATAAAAGAAGGTCTTACGCATGCACTAAAAAATAAAAGTTGGCCGTAAACTGACTAAATTACCGCAAATTTTGCACAATGCGCCGACTGGCTTCTTTACTGTCTTTTCTATTTCATCCGGTATTTATACCTGTTTACTTTCTACTCTTTTTATTATACGTTCATCCCATTCATTTTTTAGGATATACAGGGCCGCAAAAAAAAATAGTATTGCTTCAATCGGTTGCGCTCTTTACATTTTTCCCATTGGTCACTGTTGCGTTGTTAAAAGCACTGGGATTTATTTCTTCCATTCATTTAAAAGAACAAAAAGACAGAATCATTCCATTGGTAGCGTCCGGCATCTGGTATTTCTGGATCTGGTATGTCTGGAAAAATTTACCCGGTCAGCCTTCTGTAACTGTTCATTATGCGTTAGGCGTTTGGCTATCCTCAGTTGCCGCCTTGATGCTGAATACAAAATTTAAGATCAGTCTACACGCCATTGCGTTGGGTACTACACTATGTATGTTACTGTGGATGGCATTTCACGAAAACTTATTTTTTGGGCTTTGGTTGAGTGTTGCAATACTAATAACAGGAACGGTTTGTTCTGCCCGGCTTTTGGTGGGAGAACACCGACCAAGCGAAGTTTATTGGGGACTTTTGACCGGGGCTCTCACCCTACTTTTAGCCGGATTATTTGTTTAATTCACTGAAAATCAATGTTTAATTCCTCTGGGTGGAAGGGGAAAAGAAACTTAAAAAATTTCCAAAATAATTAGCTTTTGTTTGCTAAAACTATTAGTTTTGCTTTCTAAACTTATTTAACATGTCTGGGAATAATGACAAACTGAAGGCCCTCAAGCTGACCATGGATAAGATTGAAAAAGACTATGGAAAGGGCAGTGTAATGATGATGAATGAAAAGGGTGAGGTACAGCAAGAAGTGATCTCCACTGGATCCATTGCATTGGATTCAGCGTTAGGTATCGGAGGTCTTCCTAAAGGAAGAATTGTAGAAATATATGGTCCGGAGTCTTCTGGTAAAACAACCATCGCAATACATGTAATTGCTGAGGCACAGAAGAAAGGTGGTATGTGCGCCATCATCGATGCGGAACATGCATTTGATAGTTCCTATGCACAAAAGTTGGGAGTAGATGTTGAGAATCTATTAATCTCTCAACCTGATTATGGCGAGCAGGCACTAGAAATTGCAGACCGTTTAATTCTCTCTGGTGCATTGGATGTAGTGGTGATTGATTCTGTTGCTGCCCTTGTTCCAAAAAGTGAATTAGAGGGTGAAATGGGTGATAGTAAAATGGGATTACATGCACGATTAATGAGTCAGGCATTACGTAAGCTTACTGCAACCATTGCAAAAACAAACACGATTTGTATTTTCATCAACCAGCTTCGTGAGAAAATCGGAGTTATGTTTGGTAATCCTGAAACTACAACGGGTGGTAATGCTCTAAAGTTCTATGCATCTGTTCGTTTAGATATTCGTCGTACACAGCAAGTAAAAGATGGTGATGAAGCAATCGGAAACCACGTAAAAGTTAAAGTGGTTAAGAACAAAGTAGCTCCACCTTTCCGCTCCGCAGAATTTGATATCATTTTTGGAGAAGGAATATCCAAAGCGGGAGAGATTATTGATATGGGAACAGAGTTAGGCATAATCAACAAAAGTGGTAGTTGGTACAGCTATAATGATGATAAATTAGGACAGGGCCGTGAATCTGTGAAGCAGCTGATGTTAGATAATCCTGAGCTGGCCAGCGAGATAGAAGTCAAGATCCGCGAAAAAATTAAGGAGGCGCAAGCCCTTTAATCTTAACCATTATGAATCAATGGGTTAGTACAGACCTGTCCTTAAACGGGCAGGTCTTTTGCATTTATTTAATACAGGGGCACTAAAAAATCAATGTTTAAACATCGTATATTTGCACCCTGGTCCGAACCTAATGGTAAAATGGACGTTTAACATTATGATGTTTATAGCGGGAAAAGAAGGAACAATGACTTGGAAAAAAAAGATACTAATTGGATTGGGGGTAGGTATACTGCTTGCCGGTGCTGCTTATTGGTACATCATGAATGAAAAATTTGAGGATACTGCTACAACGGAATCGGCTTATACGATCAACGCAATGGAATTGATTGATGCCTTTCAGTCTGCAGATAGTTCTGCTAATGCAAAATATAGCGAGCAGATCATTACAGTAAATGGAAGAATTTCGGAAATAGAAGCGGCGGATACTACTGTCAATGTAAAATTCATAAATGCAAATTCAGGGTCCTATTTAATTTTTGATTTCCAATCGAAAGAAGTTGCCGCAGCTAAAGTGTTGCAAGTAGGTGATAGTGTTGCACTCAAAGGATCTTGTAGTGGCAGTATCTACAGTCAACTTCGCAATGCACATATGATCAGCTTTAAGCGATCCACTCTTTTAAAAAAGTTTTAAACCACAAAAAACAATACAATGAAAAAAACAATTCTCATTTTAGCGATGATTGCTTTCTCAGGCGCTTTACTTGCACAAACTAAAAAAACAACTTCTGCTACCGTTTCTTTTGATGCTACTACTGCATTAGATGCGTTACCAAAAGCTGAAAATAAAACTGTTATTGCAGAGATTAATACTAAAACAGGTCAAATTGGATTTGAAGCGGCTGTAAAAAACTTTGCATTTACAAACCCAACTATTCAGGCTCACTTCAATGAAGAGAGATGGTTAAGTTCTGATAAGTATCCTGCTTTTACTTTCATGGGTAAAATCAACGATGTAACAAAATATAACTTCTCTAAGAATGGCGTTTATAATGTTACCGTAACAGGTCAAATGACTATTAAAGACAAAACAAATGTTGTAACAACTCCTGCTACTATTGAAGTAAAAAATGGTGCGTTGCTTGCAACAGCTAATTTCTCAATTGTACTTGCTGACTACGGTGTGCAAGTTGGGAACAGCGGTAAAATTGCAGCTGAACCCAAAATCACGGTATCTGCAGAATTGAAGTAATCTTATAACCTATTTGTAAAAGCTGTCCTATCTTTATGGGACAGCTTTTTTATTGCTTATATCTTCTATGAAAAACAGTCAGTTTTTACCTGCTACCTATTTATTTAATCTCTCTTTGCTTTGCTTGATGATTTTGTTTCGATTAAGTCATTTCCCAAAGATGGATACACTATTTTATGCAGCTGTACTTTCTCAATTATTATATGCTATTCCCTGCATGATTGAAATCAACCGATCTAAAAGAATTCCAGGACATGAGAAAACTGCCTGGATCATTGGAATGCTCTGCATTACAGTGGTAGCAGGGGGTATCTATATCTTTTCTGCCCGTAAGCGAATTGCCTCCTCCGAATCGGAATAGGTAAATGCCAATATCCAGCCATTCATTACCTAACTTGCACAGGTAATGCCTTTTAAACTTCATTCATCTTTTACACCTGCAGGTGATCAGCCCGAAGCCATTCGTCAATTAACAGAAGGGCTCTTAAACGGTGAAAAATACCAAACCCTACTTGGGGTCACGGGAAGTGGAAAGACATTTACCATGGCTAATGTGATCCAGCAAGTGCAACGCCCCACATTGGTGTTGACACATAATAAAACGTTGGTGGCGCAACTATATGGGGAGTTTCGTCAGTTTTTTCCTGATAATGCCGTAGAATATTTTGTTTCCTACTATGATTATTACCAGCCGGAGGCTTATATGCCGGTGAGTGATACCTATATTGAAAAAGATCTTTCTATTAATGAAGAGTTAGACAAGTTACGTTTACGCGCCACTTCAAGTTTGCTAAGTGGGAGAAGAGATATTATTGTTGTAGCTTCTGTGAGTTGTATTTATGGTATGGGTAATCCGGTTGATTATCAGAATGGGATCATTCGGTTAGAAAAAGGGCAAGTATTATCCCGACAGGCTTTTTTACATGGGTTAGTCAATGCCTTATATAATCGGACTGTATTAGAATTTGAAAGAGGAACATTTCGAGTAAAAGGAGATACAGTTGATATTAATATTCCATATTTGGATGTGGCTTATCGCATTCAATTTTTTGGTGATGAAGTAGAGTCCATCGAAACCATCGAAGTGGCAACGGGCAAAAAAATTGCATCGATGGAGAATGTCGCTATTTTCCCAGCCAATCTTTACGTAGCTCCCAAAGATGTATTGCAACAAGTAATTTATGAGATTCAGGATGAGGCATTGGCTCAAGAAAATTATTTTAAGCAACAAGGAAAATTAATTGAAGCACAACGTCTGAAGGAGCGAGTCAATTATGATCTTGAGATGATCCGTGAATTAGGCTATTGCAGTGGTATTGAAAACTATTCACGTTTTTTTGATCGACGCAAACCCGGCACTCGACCTTTTTGTTTGCTTGACTATTTCCCTTCCGATTATCTGCTACTATTAGATGAAAGTCATCAAACTGTTCCGCAAATCAGTGGGATGTATGGCGGGGATCGAAGTAGAAAGTTGACATTGGTAGATTATGGATTTCGCTTGCCCTCTGCCTTAGATAATCGACCACTCAATTTTCATGAATTTGAATCGTTACAAAATCAAGTCATTTTTGTTTCTGCTACACCAGGAAATTATGAATTAGAAAAGTGTGAAGGGGTAGTGGTAGAACAGGTCGTGCGCCCCACGGGATTATTAGATCCTCCCATTGAAATTCGTCCTAGTAAAAATCAGATTGATGATTTGTTAGATGAGATTGATAAACGTGTCAAAAAAGGAGATCGTGTTTTAGTCACTACACTTACAAAACGAATGGCCGAGGAGATGAATAAATATCTGCACCGTATTGATATTCGGTCTACCTATATTCATAGTGATGTGGATACACTCGAGCGTGTACAGATTTTACGCGCACTCCGATTAGGACAGATCGATGTATTAGTCGGCGTCAATTTATTAAGAGAAGGACTTGATATACCTGAAGTTTCGTTGGTTGCTATTTTGGATGCAGATAAAGAAGGATTTTTACGCAATGAAAAGTCGTTAACCCAAACCGCAGGCCGTGCGGCACGAAATGTAAATGGGTTAGTTATTTTTTATGCCGATAAGGTGACCGACAGTATGCAACGAACAATCGATGAAACCAACCGTCGTCGTGCAAAGCAAATTGCTTATAATGAAACACACGGCATAACGCCAACAACAATTCGAAAATCTACCCAAGAAATATTTGCTCAAACCTCTGTGTTAGATATAAAGGATGCCAATGATGAATTGGCAAATGGCCCTGTTCAACTCACGCTTTCAGCCGTATTAGATGAACAAGTGGAATATAAAACGGTATCACAGTTAGAGAAGGCAATCAAGCAAGTACGTAAAGAAATGGACAAAGCCGCCCAACGGCAAGACTATATGGAGGCCGCCAGCCTTCGCGATGAGGTGTTCAGATTAGAGGGCTTATTAAAGGAGATGAAGGCCTGAATTCACTAGGGGAATAGTACCTTAGCAATATGGAGAAAAAGGTGTTTTTACTGGATGCTTTTGCATTAGTTTTTCGTGCGTATTACGCGTTAATTAGAAGTCCACGTCTTACCTCAAAAGGTAAAAATACCAATGCGCAATTTGGGTTCACCAATGCGTTAATTGATTTGATCAACAAACAAAAGCCATCACATATGGCTGTTTGTTTTGATACGGCAGCTCCAACCGAACGACATACTGATTTTGCCGACTACAAAGCTAATCGCCAAGAAACCCCTGAAGATATTCTAGAAGCTGTTCCAGATATTAAACGAATCATTCAAGCATTTAATATTCCAATTATTGCAAAAGATGGATATGAGGCTGATGATGTGATTGGTACATTGAGTAAGCAAGCTGAGAAAGCGGGATACGATGTATACATGGTGACTCCTGATAAGGATTATGGTCAATTAGTTTCTGAGCGTATCAAAATATACAAGCCCGCCTATGGTGGAAATGATGCAGAAGTTTTAGGTCCTGCAGAAGTTTGTGCGAAATGGAATATTCAGGATGTGAGTCAGGTGATTGATATGTTAGGAATGATGGGAGATGCCGTGGACAATATTCCTGGAATACCCGGTGTGGGTGAAAAAACAGCAGCTAAATTTTTACAGGAATATGGCTCTCTTGAAAATACATTGGCCAATGCAGATACTATAAAGGGAGCGATGGGGGAGAAGGTTCGCAAAGGAAAGGAGTTGGCGATTCTTTCAAAGAAATTGGCAACGATTATTACTTCTGTGCCGGTGGAATTTCATGAAGAAGATTTCAAATTAAAAGAGTGGAATAAAGACGAGTTAAAAAATATTTTTTCTGAACTAGAATTTAGAACATTAGGTAAGCGATTACTAGGCGAAGAATTTACGCCGCCTCCATCTCCACGCTCTGTTGTTGAAAAAGAAATGCCTCAGGGAGTCCAAACCGATCTTTTTGGAAATATTATTTCAGCTGCTCCTATGCCGGAGCCTAGTAGTGTGGCAGCTGAAAGTGAAGACGAAGAAGAAGTTGCTCGAGTAGCTGATAAAAATATTCATAACACCCCGCATCAATATAGTTTGGTTGAGGGTGAAAGTGCTATTGAGAAATTAGTGAGCACATTAAAAAAGCATAAAGAAATTTGTTTTGATACAGAGACTACCGGTCTGGATGCAAATCAGGCCTCGTTAGTAGGTTTGAGTTTTTCTGTAAAGCCTGGCGAAGCCTGGTATGTGCCCTGCCCTGAGGATGCAACCACTACTAAAAAAATTCTCGCTCAATTTCAGTCCCTATTTGCAGATCCTTCTATTACATGGATCGGACAAAATTGTAAATATGATTTGCTTGTTTTGAAATGGGCAGGTATTGAAATAGCGGGTTCATTATTTGATACTATGTTAGCGCACTATGTAATTGAGCCAGAGGGTAAACGTAGTATGGATCTGCTTAGTGAAAAATATCTTGGGTATGAGCCTGTTTCAATTGAAGAGTTGATTGGGAAAAAAGGAAAGGGACAGTTGAATATGCGCGACGTAGAAGTGGAGAAAGTTAAGGAGTATGCTGGTGAGGATGCTGATATCACGTTACAGTTAAAGCGCTATTTTGTTCCCTTGTTAAAAAAGAAAGAAGTTGAGCGGGTTTTTAACGAAGTAGAATCTCCTTTAGTGAAAGTGTTAACCGACATGGAATTTGAAGGAGTGAATATCGATGTCAATTTTCTGAAAGACTATTCTGTTGAATTAGAAAAAGAAGCAGATCGCGCAGAAAAGAATGTCTACAAAAAAGCAGGGGTTCATTTTAATTTAGCTAGTCCCAAACAATTGGGTGAAGTACTCTTTGATAAATTACAACTAGATCCCTCTGCTAAAAAAACAAAGACAGGGCAATATCAAACGGGGGAAGATGTTTTGCTAAAATTAGCTGCAAAGGGACACGAAATTGTAGATGATATTTTGACGTTTCGCCAATTAACAAAATTGAAATCTACTTATATCGATGCGTTGCCTGAATTGATCAATCCAAAAACAGGTCGTGTACATACTACCTACGGGCAAGCAGTTGCAGTCACGGGTCGTTTAGCAAGCAATAATCCCAATTTGCAAAACATCCCTGTTCGTACAGAGAGGGGTCGTGAAATTCGAAAGGCTTTTATCCCTCGTGATAAAAACCATGTATTATTATCGGCAGACTATTCACAAATCGAATTGCGGATCGTTGCGGCTATTAGTGGTGATGCAAATATGTGTCAGGCTTTTAAAGAGGGAAAGGATATTCATACTGCAACGGCAGCGCGTGTATACAATGTAGCAGAATCTGACGTAACAAAAGAAATGCGCTATAAAGCAAAGAGTGTAAATTTTGGAATTATTTACGGTCAGGGTGCATTTGGGCTAGCAGATAACTTGGGTATTTCAAGAACTGAGGCAAAAGAAATTATTGCAAACTACAAGCGAGAGTTTCCAGGAATTCAGCAATACATGGATGACACCATCCGCTTTGCAAAAGAAAAAGGATATGTAGAAACTTTGCTAGGCCGCAAGCGTTGGCTGCGTGATATTAACTCTTCTAATTTTACGGTGCGGGGTTTTGCAGAACGTAACGCCATCAATTCTCCTGTACAGGGAACAGCCGCAGACATGATCAAATTAGCGATGCAAAAAGTTCATCGCACTATTCAAGAAGCGGGATTAAAAAGTAAAATGATTTTGCAAGTGCATGATGAATTAATTTTTGATGCACTCAAATCGGAGGCTGCTACGCTAAAACCGCTTATTATTTCATCTATGCAAGACGCACTCGCATTGCCGAACGATGTTCCCGTTATTGCAGAATGCGGACAGGGAGATAATTGGCTTGAGGCACACTAAAAAAGAATTAACCGGCGCTATATCCAATTATTTATTAGCGATTCCCGCCGCGCCAATTTCCGCCACCACCACCACCGCCATTTGGACGAGGGGGACGCATGGAGGGTACAATTTGGTCTTTCCAAATCGTGAATTGTTCAGCAGTCAGTACAGCTTTTAAAATTTCTTCTTGGGCTGTATTGTATTTCTGCATTTCTGTACGCAAAGCTTCAGGATCAGGTCTTTCTCCACCATTCATCATCGCATCTCGAATTTCCATCATACGGGCATCTTGTTTTTTATATAAAACGGTTAATGCCGTATCGACCATGGCTAGTTTGGTAGCTTCTAGTTTAAATGCGCTATCTAATTTTTGATGTATAGTGGCAACACGCTCAGCCGGGGTTCGTCGTTGCATCATCATACCGCCCCCACCTTGTGGTTGGGCATAAGAAAATGTGGCAATGGACACAACTAAAATGGCAAGCAAAATTGATTTTTTCATATAATAGTATTTTAACTTGATTTTGACGAAAGAGCGGATAGCAACTTTCGGTTTACATTCACTTAAAGGTAGGGATTTGCAAGAACTCAGGTATCTTTGCCCTCTTAATTAATCCTATAAGAATGGAATATAGTCAGTTAGTTGCTGTTTCCGGTTTGTCCGGACTTTTTGAGTTGATGAGTAGTAAAGCCGATGGGGGGATTGTACGTTCCCTGGAGGATCAGTCTACTCGTTTTGTTTCAACTCGGGTACATCAGTTTTCTCATTTAGAGAGTATTGAGGTATACACGATCCGCGAAAATGTTAACCTGGTAGAAGTATTCAAAGCAATGGAAAAGTCTACACTTCCTTTACCTGCCGAAAAAGATGCTTCGGCAATTCGTACTTATTTCAAAGAAGTGTTTTCAGATATGGATTTTGAGCGTGTGTATGACAGCGACCGCAAAAAAATGATCAAATGGTTTTCTCAATTAAAGAAAGCTAATATCGAATTGAAATTATCAGAACAAGAATAAGATTTGACTCATTATGTATTCGGCGGCTATTCAAAAAATTCCTCGACATTTTATTCCTGAGAACTTTGTAATTACAAATTGGGAGCGTTTAGCTGGGTATTTTCAAGCATTGAATGACAGAACCTTGTCTGATGTGACTGCATTGGAAAATTGGTTGCGTGATCTTAGTGAGCTAGAAGCAGTAATTAGTGAAGATGCTTGTTGGCGACAGATCAAAATGACCTGTGATACAGAGAATAAAGAGCTGGAAGAACGGTTTAATTATTTTATGCTGGAAATCCAGCCGCATATCCAGGTATGGTCTGATAAGTTAAATCGTAAACTAGTAGATTGTCCGTTTACTTCATCGCTTGATTCAAAAAAGTATTTTACATTTTTGCGAAGTATCCGAAAACAGATTGATCTTTTTCGTGAATCAAACATTCCATTAATTGCCGAGCTTAGTGTGTTACAGCAACAATTTGGCGTTATTACTGGTAAAATGACAGTCAATGTCAATGGCAATGAATACACTCTACAACAAGCTGCAAAATTTTTAGAAGACGAGAATCGTTCCGTACGAGAAGAAGTCTATCGAAAAATTGCGGAGAGAAGATATCAAGACCAGGCTGCGCTTACTTCTTTATTTGAACAATTACTAGAAAAAAGAAATACTCTTGCTACTAATGCAGGGTTTACTAATTATGTGCAGTATCGTTTTTTGGAGTTAGGGCGCTTTGATTACAATCCCGATATGTGCGTTCAATTCCATGATGCCGTTCGTGATCATGTGATGCCGCTCGTAAATGAACTATACGAGCGCAAGCGAAAAAAATTAGGATTAACTGAACTGCGCCCTTGGGACTTGGAGGCAGAACCGGCGGGTACTGCACCGCTTCGTCCATTCTCAAATGGTGTTGAATTAACAAAAAAAACAATTGATTGTCTAACTAAGCTTCGTCCCTTTTTTGGCGATTGTCTCAATCGCATGCAGCAAATGGGGCACTTAGATTTAGATAGTCGAAAGGGCAAAGCGCCTGGTGGCTATAATTGTCCTTTAGCAGAGAGTGGGGCTCCTTTTATTTTTATGAATGCAGCGGGTACCTTAGATGATGTGACTACGATGGTTCATGAGGGGGGACATGCGATTCATTCCTTTTTATGCCATTCATTGGAGTTAAATGGATTTAAAGAGTACCCCACTGAAATTGCAGAAGTAGCCAGTATGGCTATGGAGTTATTTACGATGCAACACTGGGATGTATTTTTCTCTGACACCAATGAACTCGCTCGTGCAAAGGAACAGCAATTAGAACGTGTGATTACGATATTTCCATGGATTGCCACGATTGATAAATTCCAACATTGGCTTTATACAAATCCTGGTCATACGGCAAATGAGCGCGAAGCGATGTGGATGTCTATTCTACAAGAATTTAGTTCTCCTATTATTGATTTTTCAGGTCTTGAAAAATATCGAGCCGTGTTGTGGCAGCGACAATTACACTTATTTGAAGTACCTTTTTATTATATCGAATACGGTATTGCACAGCTGGGTGCCATTGGCCTGTGGCAGCAATACAAAAATGATCCGGATCAGGCAATCAATAACTATTTAAATGCGCTTTCGTTAGGCGGAACAAAAACATTACCTGAACTATTTGAAGCAGCTGAATTAAAATTTGATTTCTCCAGTGCTACAATTAGCAAATTGATGGGATTTGTCAAGAGTGAGTTAGATCAAATTACTTTCACAACTTCCTCGTAAGGTACTCTGAAGCGCGGTCCCCACGTTCCTTCCGGAGTCCCTTTCCCAACTCCGATAATCATATTGATTTCTGCACCGCAAGGAAGCTGTAATGCTTTTTTCACTCGCTTTGCATCAAAGCCTTCCATAGGACAAGAATCAAAATCTGCTGCGGCAATAGAAAGCATAAAGTTTTCTGCAGCTAGTGCACAGGATTTATGGACAGTTACACGCTGATCTGCTTTTCCTCCAAATCGCATGAAGGGTTTAGTTAAGCCGCCAAAAAAACTCATTATTCTTCTTGCTGCTGTCAATATTCCTATTGGATCATTTGCGTAGGCAAGCGGCATCAGTTTTCCATAATAATCCAAACCTCTTTTTTGCATTTTAGAAGGCTCTCCCTGAATGCCTTGTAAAATTCTGTCACGATTCCATTTTGCTCTTTTTTTCCAAAGGTCACCACGTGTAACAAATACAACTAAATGTTTGGCCGTTCGTGCCGCACCTTGTCCCAAACAATAAGCACCAAAACGTTCTTTCTCCTCATCTGTTTTGATCCAATAAAATTCCCAGCATTGCATATTACTGCTGTTTGGTGCAAGTATGGCATGTTCCAGGGCTTTTTGAATCACTGCGTCAGGTACAGCTATAGCGTCGTCAAATCTGCGGTTTGAGCGTCTGCGTTGAATAATAGTTTCAAATTCGTTTACCTGTAACATGATTTAAAGAGTTTAGTATAGTAACAAAAAAAGCCGCTTCAAGTTGAAGCGGCTTTTAAAATAAATTTAATTCAATTACCAGCCAGTGTTTTGCTGTGCTTTGATGGTAGAGTTTACATCAATTTCAGTTTGAGGAATTGGGAAAACTCTTCTAAAGTTTGAATATGGAATTGAACGAGCCGCAGCAGGATAGTTAGCACCACGGGTGATATCTAACTTGAGGCGTTGCATATCCATATAACGCTCTCCTTCGAAGGCTAATTCTTTTCTTCTCTCATTTATCACCGCATCAAATAATGCAGTACCTGTAGCAGTGATAGCAGTTGCGCCACGCTGTGCAGTGATCGCATTTAAATAGGTTCTTGCGCTATTCTCATCAGCAGGAAGTGAAGCCTCTGCAGCAATCAAGTACATTTCAGATAGGCGAAGCACTTTTGTATCAGAGTGATCTCCTGTAAACACAGTGTACTTATTTACAAAGACTGAGGGTAATCCGCCTCTTACACCAGTTGCGTATAATCCGCGACGCACATCATTTGCTTCAAATGATGCATAAAGGTCATCAGCGCAAAGCATGTCGCCGTAATTACCAGCTTGGCTATAGATGTAAGCCAATGCATCAAAAGCATTGTTAGCAACTGCATCACATGATACTTCAAAAAGTGTCTCAACGCGATCCGTTCTGATAACAGAGTTAGCCCAATATGCAGCATGGTTGGCGGCTGTTACAGCAGTAAATCCGCTATTGTTGATTACATCCAATGCAGCCGTTCTGGCATTTGTTTTATCATTTTGTGTCAAGTATACTCTAGCCTGTAATGCACGGGCAGCAAACTTGCTAAACTGAGAAGAGTTAGAGAAAGTAGTCATCAATGTATAAGCAGAGCTAAGATCTGCATGAATCTGATTGTAAACCTCCGCAACAGTATTTCTGCCAGGCTTTAAGTCTGCATTATATACTGTAACAATCGGAACCCCGTATCCATTTGGGTTATCAGTAAATGGTCTTGCGAAATAACGTACTAGATTAAAATAACATAAGGCGCGTATTGCTCTAGCTTCACCTTTGTATTGATTTACGTTAGGCCCACTTACATTGGCATTGATGATATTGTTGGTACGTAGGATAACAGTGTAAGCTTGTGACCAAAGTCCGGAAACATCACCATCAGTTACGTTGTACGTGTAGTTGTTGAACAACGTGTAACGGTTAGTATTTAACACGGACTGATATGTGTTATCGGCCATCATATCACCAATAACCATTAATGAACGTCCATACATTGCAGTGGCACGTAACCCTGCATAGGCTCCACGAAGGGCAACTAGCAAGTCTGCTTCAGTACTAAGTGCTTGTGCAGGAGTTAAGTTAGTTGGAGGGTTTAATTCCAAAAAACTTTTCTTACAAGATGAGAAGGTGGTGAGCACCATCACAACCAGTAGAAATTTTGCAGATATATTTTTCATAAAAAAGTATTTCAAGGTTTGGATTAGAAGGTTACGTTTACTCCGAAGGTTACAGTTTTAGGAATGAAAACGTTCAGGTTTGTTGTAGCTGAAACTCCCTGCTCAGGGTCAAACGCGAGGCGCTTATCCTTAACCCAAGTTATCAAGTTACTACCGCGTACATATACACGAATTGCACTCATTTTAACTTTCTCTACATCACGCTTTGGTAAGTCGTAACCGATTTGCATATCACGAACACGGATATAATCCCCTTGTGCTAAGTTGAAAGTAGAAGCACTCTGGAAGCTGCGGTTGCCATTGTATACATAGCGAGGAATATCCGTGATGTCGCCTGGTTTAGTCCAGCGGTTTAATTGTCTTTGAACCTTGTTATATACGGCTCCAAAACCTGAACCCAAATAATAACCACTCCATGTATCATACACTAAGTTTCCGAAGTTGTAGTAAAGCTGTGCGCTGAATGAAAATCCTTTGTAAGTAAAGCTGTTAGTAAGTGAACCAAAGAATTTAGGCATTGCTTGTCCAACCAGTGCACGTGCATCAGCACCTGGGTAAGTGTTGGTTGTTGTAGTACGAGTTCCATCTGTATACCAAAGTGGATCCCCGTTTGCAGGGTTTACGCCAGCGTAAATACGCTGAAAATAAGTCAAACGTGCTTGACCTACACGAAGAATATAGCTTCCATTTCCGATATCTTTGCCATCAGGAAGGCTGGTAATTTCATTTCTGTTAGCAGCGTAGTTGAAATCAATATCCCATTTGAAGTCTTTTGTAACGATTGGAACTACATTGATTTCAAATTCGATACCACGGTTCTCCATAGAACCAATATTTCTTCTAGCAGATCCAAAACCAGAAGTCAATGAAAGTGGTACGTTCAATAATAGACCTTCTGACTTACGGATGTAGTAGTCAAAAGTGATGTTTACTCTGCTTTTGAAAAGAGAAAGATCGATACCGATATCTGTTGGTTTATTCAACTCCCAAGTCAAGTTAGGATCTCCCACATTTGAAGGAGCACTACCTGGAGACTGGTTGTAGTTAAAACCAAATCCATAAAGGGCAGGAGAATCATAGTTTCCAATTCCAGCGTTACCATTCACTCCGATTGATCCACGCAACTTCAACTGATTGATGAAAGTAAATTTCTCCATGAATTTTTCTTTCTCCATATTCCAGGTCGCACCCAATGACCAGAAGTTTCCGTAGCGATTAGCAGAGCTAAAGCGAGATGATCCATCACGACGGAAGCTTCCAGAAACAACCACACGATTTTTGTAATTCAAGTTTCCATTAATAAATCTAGATTCAAAAGTATAATCACTGATCGATGCGTTTGCAGTGATTGGGCTTGCACCTGACGCTGGATATACAAGTGTTAAAGATGGAGGGAATTGGTCTGCACGAAGTGAGTTGAAATAGCCGGCAGACTTTTGACTTTCATACCCTAATTGCGCAAAAAGTGATAAATCACCGTTTTTTGTGATGTTACGCGTATAGTCTAATGTGTTTGTAAATGTCCAATTAAAGTAACGAGTGTAATAGGAGAATGCACGACCGTTTGTGGCCTGGCCATCACCATGAATCGGGTTATTGTACTGATCTTCCTCAGCAGTATTATAATCAAGTCCGTAGTTACTGCGGAATTTTAAATTCTCCGAGAATTTATATTCAGCGTTTGCGCCACCACGTACGCTAACTTCTCTTAGGAATCGTCTGTCAATGTCTGATAGCGCTACAGTGTTATGTAAGCCACCTAGTGTAGATGCTGTTAAATTATAGCTACCATCCTGTAAGTAAGCAGAACGTGTAGGCAATAAGAAGTACGCACTTAGGATTGGGTTACCAAAAGCTCCACCAGCTAATGGCGCACGCTGACTAACCACACCACCGTTTGCGCTTACCCCGATTGTTAATTTATCAGTAACCTTGTTATTGATTTTGATGTTGAAAGAATTTCTTTTCAATTGAGAGTTGATAGAAGTACCCTCCTGGAAGAAATTACCCGCAGATACAAAGAAGTTTGTTTTATCATTTCCGCCTTCTAAGCTAATATTATACAAACGCTGACCTGCAATTCGAGTAACTGCATCATACCAATTAAAGTCAGTTCCATTTCCAGCGCCTAGTGATGCAAGTACAGAATTTATCGAGGCAGCAGAGGCGCCTGCGTTCACTAGACCTTCACGTGTAAGATCCAAATATTCTTGTGCATTTAGCGGACGGTAGAGGCTGTTTTCATAAGCGATATCGCTCTTTCCAGTTTCCATGTCAAAGCGAACACGTGTTTTACCACTTCTTCCTTTTTTAGTTGTTACAATGATAACACCGTTCGCACCGCGGCTTCCGTAGATTGAAGTGGAGGCAGCATCTTTCAATACTGTTACACTCTCAATGTCGTTGGGGTTTAAAGTGCTTAAGATGTTTGCTGTTGTTTGCAAACGAGAGATATCACCCGTATTTAAAATGATACCGTCTACAATCCATAAAGGTTGGTTGCTCGCACTGATAGAGCTGAAACCACGGATCACAATTTCTTGCGATGCTCCGGGTTGACCAGAGGAAGCAACGGACTGAAGTCCAGCAACTTTACCCTGAAGAGCTTTGTCAATAGAGGAAAATGGTGTGTTTTCGATTTCTGCTGCCTTTACTGTTGCAACAGATCCCGTAAGGGTTGCTTTTTTCGTAGTTCCGTATCCAACTACCACAACATCCTGCAGGGTAGAAATGGAGGCAACTAACTTGACGTTAATTTCAGAACGACCTTGAATTTGTACATCCTGACTGGTGAAATTCAAGGAAGAAACTACTAGTGTAGTTGTTGAAGTGGGAACAGTAATACTGTAAACTCCATTTGCATCAGTAACTGCACCCGCCTTTGCTCCTTTAACTACAACAGATGCATTTGGAACGGGGTTGTTGGTTTCGTCGGTAACACGACCTTTGATGACTTTGTTCTGAGCGTCCACCTGAAAATGAATCAGAAGTCCGCACAAGAATGCGATCAAACACTTTCTCATTAGATTAGTTTTTGAAACTGAAAGGTACGCAAATTTTGATTGGACGAGAGGCTTGAAAGCCAATACTTTCAGTAAGAAGTAAATTTGGACTGGCAGGCTATATTATTAGAAGTAGTTATAATTTGTAATATATTGTAATACAATATAATATATATTAGATATTTCAAATTTTTGAAGGAAATTTTTATAATTTTTCCAATTTAACCTTTATTTGGATTTGTCTTTATGGCTGCTTATCACTTATTAGGTATATTGCCGAACCCTTTTTAATTTTTTAAAGTATTGATTATGAATAAAATAGCTATTACCCTTTGTTGTTTTTTCTCTGCTTTTTGCCTTAGCGCACAAAATAAGTTCTCTATTAAAGGGGATGTCTCCAAAGTATCCTCACCTATATTAAAGGTATATCTCACCTATTATGCGGATGGAAAGTCTAATATGGACAGCTCAGAGGTGGTTGATGGCAAGTATAGCTTTAGCGGAAGTTTGTCAGAACCAGTGATTGCAAACATTCGAGCAATCTATGCGGATAATCCAAACCCACGTGTGATGTCTACCGCAACTGCGCAACGGGATAACAAGTCCATCTTTATTGAAAACAGTAAAATAAAAATTACAAGTGTAGACTCCTTTTCAAATATCGTGATGAAAGGTTCAGCCGCACATGATGAATTTTTGAAATGGCAAGACTACATGAAAGAAGAAACCGAATTGTCTGCGCAGCTTAACAAACAGTACAATGCATTTGCAAAAGCAAAAGATGCAGAGGGGCTTAAAAAAACAAGTGCTGAACTAACACAGGTTACGGAAAGAAAGAAGACGAAAAATAAACAGTATCTCGCCGAGCATCCTTCTTCTTTGATTGCATTGTTTGTATTTAAGCAGTTTGTTGGATATGATATTGATGGAGACATAGCAGAACCTGTATTTATGGCAATTGATGAACGTATAAAAAATAAACCATTAGGTATTGAGATGGCAGAGAAAATTTCGATTGCTAAAAAAACAGGACTAGGCAAAGTGGCGCCCGAGTTTACACAAAACGATACGTTAGGATTACCTGTTTCACTGTCTTCGTTCAGAGGTAAATATGTATTGATTGATTTCTGGGCCTCTTGGTGTGGCCCTTGCAGACAAGAGAATCCAAATGTTGTAAAAGCATTCAATGATTTTAATAGTAAGGGTTTTACTGTTTTGGGAATTTCATTGGATCAGCCCAATGCAAAGGATAAATGGTTGAAGGCCATTCATGATGATAATTTAACATGGACGCATTTATCAGATCTAAAATATTGGAAAAATGATGTGGCTGTATCCTATGGAGTACAAGCCATTCCTCAAAATTATTTGCTAGACCCTAATGGGGTGATCATTGGAAAAAATCTTCGCGGTGCTGCGTTACAAAAAAAATTAAGTGAACTTTTGAAGTAGTTCAACCTAAATCTATTCAACTATTATTTAAAACCATATCAAATGTATAAGTCAGTGCGATTGTTGATCTTTTTATTTCTATGTGTTAGTGCTTCTGCATTCAGCCAACAAAAATTAGAAACAGTTCTTCCGCTTGATCCCAAACTAGTCAAAGGGAAATTGTCGAATGGGTTGACTTATTTTATTCGCGAGAATAAAAAACCTGAAAAAAAAGTTGAACTCCGGTTAGTCGTAAAAGTGGGCTCCATCATGGAAGATGATGACCAGCAGGGATTGGCGCATATGGCCGAACACATGGCTTTTAATGGCACAAAGAATTTCAAAAAAAATGATATCGTTTCTTATTTGCAAAGTATCGGTGTTGAATTTGGAGGAGACTTGAATGCCTACACGGGGTTTGATGAAACGGTTTACATTCTTCCTATCCCTACGGATCAGCCTGGTAATTTGGAAAAAGGATTTCAGATTTTAGAAGACTGGGCACATCAGGTCACCTATTACGATGAAGATATTAACAGTGAAAGAGGAATCATTCTGGAAGAAAGTCGCTTGGGTAAAAGCGCAGATGAGCGCATGTTTAAAAAAGTGTATCCCGAACTTTTTAAGGGCTCTAAATATGCCAGTCGTTTACCAATTGGTGTAGATAGTATCATCAAGCATTTTCCTCCTGATGCCATTCGTCGTTTTTATCGCGACTGGTATCGTCCTGATTTGATGGCAGTGGTTGTTGTGGGTGATATAACTAAAGAAGATGCAATCAAAATGATTGAGAAACATTTTTCAGGTTTAAGCAATCCTGCTGTTGTTCGTTCAAGAGTGTACGAAAAAGTGCCCCCTTATTCCACTTCTAACGCAATGGTGGTAACTGATAAAGAGGCAACAGGATTTGAATTCAGTATCAACTTTCCTGCAAGACCTGTAACGCCTAGCAGTACCTTGAAAGAGTATCGAAGTGATTTGATTCGCTCTATTTATACATCATTATTAAATAATCGTTTCCGCGACTTGACTCAAAAGGCAGATCCTCCATTTGTATTTGCTGCTGCTGGTTTTGAGAGTTATGCAAAATTTCACGAATCATTCAGCGTAACGGGCTCTACAGGTACTCAGGATGTGCAGAAAGGATTGACAGCTGCATTAACAGAAGTTGAACGTGTTAAGCGATTTGGATTTACGGATCCTGAATTAGAGCGTGCCAAAAAAACTATTTTGTCACAGTATGAAAGACTTTGGAATAATCGAGATAAAACGGAGTCTGCTATTTATGCAGATGAGTACATTCGCCATTTCACAGATTTAGAACCAGTGCCTGGAATAGATGCTGAGTATACCTATGTAAAAGAACTCTTGCCAGGTATTACGCTGGCAGAGGTTAATGCTTTAACTGAATTGTATCGTAATGAAAGAAATACTTTCTCTTATGTTGCTGGTTTAGAAGCATCCAGCCAGGCAAAGCTAACTACTGCAGAGGCTATTAACACAGCATTACTTGCTGCTACAACTGATCAAACGATTAAGCCCTATGAAGAAAAAGCAGTTGCCACAACTTTGCTAAGTAGTGCGCCACGTTCAGGGGAATTGCGCAGTAAAAAAGGAAATAGCATTTTAGGTACCACCGAGTTGACGCTTTCTAATGGCGTAACTGTTACCTTAAAGGCTACTGATTTTAAAAATGATCAAATTTTATTTGCCGCTTCTCGCTATGGTGGGCTCACTGCTTATTCGTTAGACGATAAGTATAGTGCAGAAAATGCAACCGCAGTGATTGGAAGTATGGGATTTGGATCATTCTCTCCAACTGATATGCGCAAAACAATGGCTGGAAAATCAGTCACACTCAATCCGGTGATAGGTCAATATACCGCTGGATTTAATGGGAACAGCAGCAAAAAAGATTTAGAGATGCTTTTTCAGCTTTTACATCTTGAAATGCTAGAGCCTAGAATGGATAGTGCACTTTATAAGTCATTTGTACAGCGTAGCAAAGCGCAAGTTGCTATGCTCGGGGCCAATCCGCAGATTGCATTTATTGATACGTTGTATCAAGTACTCTATGATAAAAATCCATTAGCTCCAACAGCCGTACCCCGTGCTGCTAACTATGATAAAATAAATCTGGATCGTTCTCTTGCTATTTATAAAGAGCAGTTAGGAGATGCAGCAGGCATGCACATCACCATCGTTGGAAGTTTTAATGAGGATACGGTAATACAACTTCTTGAAAAATATGTGGCGGGTTTACCAGCTAATCAAACTCGAAATTTCACTGATAATAAAGTGCGTCCCTTTAAAGGACAAAATGATTTTCAATTTAAAAAAGGAAAAGAAGACAAAAGTTTAATTCTTGGAATCTATCACGGTGAAGTGCCTTACAATGAAAACACATTACTTCAATTGGAGGGATTAAGCGAAGTAATGAATATTACAATCATTGAAGAAATGCGTGAAAAAATTCAAGGAATCTATGGCGGAGGAACACAAGTACAACTCTCTAAATTCCCAGTCGGCAATTATCAATTTGTTTTGCAACTACCTTGTGGTCCTGCTAAGGTGGATACCTTAATTAAAACGTATCGCACACAGCTGGAGCAGCTTGCAAAAAATGGCGTTGATACGGGTTATATTTCAAAAGTTAAAAAGGCCTGGATCGAAAAGTATCGAGTAGATAGTAAGAAAAATGAATTTTGGCTAGCCGCGCTAGAGGATATTCATATGGGCGAACGTTCAGCCGATCGTCTTGTCAATGCTGAAAAATATTTTAATGCATTTTCTATGAGCGATGTAAAAAAGGCGGCGAATCTTTTATTGAATGCGAAAGGAAAAATGATCGCTGTGCAAATGCCAGCTGAAATAAAATCAGAAACGAAATCGGAAACAAAAGGGTTTTAAATAAAAGAGGCGGCAATTAGCCGCCTCTTGTTTTATGTACCAACTTCCCAATTTGATTTATTCGTACTCTAATTCATTATTGTAAAACTCCCAGGTCACACTACAGTTTTCTAATTCGCTGTATTCTTCAATTTGCTGCATTAGTTGTTGTAGAAATAAACTAGTATCTCCATTATGTGTGAGGCTGGGTATGTTTGTCTGTGTTTCCATTATTGTTTAACATTCAGTATGTAAATATTAAACAAAATAGACAAACTTCCTACTAATACGTTGAAATTATTTTCGCACTGATAATCAATGCATTATATAAAATTAGTTCTACCATTTTTTTGCATATCTTCAAAAAAACCAACAAATGGGTCCATCGGGTGAACCTAAAAAGCTGATTTCCATCATTGCTGCCTCTTCGGTCGGTACCTTAATTGAGTGGTATGATTTTTACATTTTTGGCAGTTTAGCTGCGGTGATTGCCACCAAGTTTTTTCCTGCAGGAAACCCAACGCTGGCATTACTTTCTACGCTTGCAACATTTGCTGCAGGATTTGTGGTGAGACCATTTGGTGCACTCTTTTTTGGAAGGCTGGGTGATTTAGTTGGAAGAAAGTATACTTTTTTATTGACGTTAGTATTGATGGGCCTATCTACTTTTTTAATAGGTTGTATTCCGTCTTATGAAACGATTGGTTATATAGCTCCTGTACTCGTGTTATTACTTCGTTTGTTACAAGGGTTGGCATTGGGTGGTGAGTATGGAGGTGCGGCTACTTATGTCGCAGAACATGCACCCGTGGGTAAAAGAGGCTTCTGGACTTCGTGGATTCAAACGACAGCAACAGCAGGCTTGTTTCTGTCATTGCTTGTAATAATTACTGTAAAAGGAAATTTATCCGCAGAAGAATTTGCGGATTGGGGCTGGCGAATTCCTTTTTGGATTTCAATTATCATGGTGGGGATATCGATATTGATTCGTTTGCAAATGCATGAGTCACCACTTTTTGTTGCTGCAAAAAAAGCAGGCACAGTTTCTTCTCATCCTTTGAAAGATAGTTTTGCTAACCGATACAATTTTAAGTTTGTATTACTCGCACTACTTGGCGCTACCATGGGGCAGGGCGTAGTTTGGTACACGGGTCAGTTTTATGCACTTAGTTTTTTGCAGAATACCTTAAAGGTTGATGTAGCACAAGCAAGCCAATTAATTATGCTTGCCCTTTTATTTGCGACTCCCTTTTTTGTTTTTTTTGGATGGTTGTCTGACCAAATTGGAAGAAAGTGGATCATGCTAACCGGTATGCTCTTAGCAGTAATTTGTTATCGACCGATATATAGTGCTATGTATCAAATTGGGATTAGTGCTGGGAATGGTGAAATACAATCTGGCCTTTTATTGAATGACTTTCAGTTTTGGAAAATGGTTCTTCTTGTGTTTATCCAAGTACTATTTGTGACCATGGTGTATGGGCCTATAGCTGCTTTTTTAGTTGAGCTTTTTCCTACTCGGATTCGTTATACTTCTATGTCATTGCCTTATCATGTGGGTAATGGAATTTTTGGAGGACTTTTACCCGCCATTGCTACTTACTTGTCCACTCGAGCTATACAACTAAACGAAGCAGCAGTTAAAAACGGCGTTACTCCGCCTTACAAAGAGCCTTATTTAGAAGGACTTTGGTATCCTATAGTGATCGCTAGTATTAGTTTTATAATTGGGGCCCTTTACATTAAAGAAAGAAAAAATCTAACCGAGTAGTTTATGAATAAACTAAAAAGATTCTTGGGTATCGTTTGGATTATAATAGGTCTGGCGGCTGGTTACTATCTATTAATTTCTCAGGCGGTCCCAAAATTTACAAGCGCTCAGGCAGAAGACAGAATACCAGCTATTATTTATGCCTTTATTTTAACTCCTCTTATTGTTGGTAGTTTTTTGATTTTTGGTTTCTACGCGTTAAAGGGCGAGTATGATGAAACCGATTGAGTAATTTTGTGGTATGAATGAATCTTTGGCTCGCTATTGGTATTTAGTTCAACAAGTGGGGAGTCGCTATTACCTAGTGGCGGGTTTGGCTTTTCTATTATTTTACATTTTAAGACGGTCCTCTATTCAGCATAAAAAAATTCAATTAAAATTCCCTGCTAATAAAGATTACTTCCGAGAAATTTTTTACTCTTCTTTTACGATTTTTCTTTTTGCGTTGATACCTGCATTGATTGTGTTTAATCCGGCCGTTCGACCCTACACACAATTGTACTCCACTGTTGCAGAGAGAGGTTGGTTCTATTACATAGGACTCTTCCCGGTTTTATTCTTTATTCATGATACCTATTTTTATTGGATTCACCGATTGATGCATCATCCTCGTTTGTTCAAATTGTTTCATTTGGTGCATCATCGTTCTACTAATCCCTCTCCTTGGGCTGCTTATGCATTTCATCCACTGGAAGCTATATTGGAAGTGGGCATTTTCGCTTTATTTCTTTTTATATTTCCTATTCATCGTACGCATTTAATTATTTTCTTCTTTTTATCGATTGTCTATAATGTGTATGGACATTTAGGTTGGGAGTTATACCCCAAGGGATTTCAAAAAACCCGGATCGGAAAGTGGATTAATACCTCTATCTCTCACAACCAACACCATAAATACTTTACCGGTAATTATGGATTGTATTTCCTGTTTTGGGATCGCTGGATGGGAACATTGCGTCCGGAGTATGACTCTTCTTTTGATGAGGTGACCTCTAGATAATTCAGTTAACTTATTCACTTATGCAAAAGACTGCACCTGCTTTACCTGATCTCCGCTCGAAATTTTTATTGCGCTCAGATATCACCTATCTGAACTTTGGTTCCTTTGGGGCTTGCCCAAAACCTGTTTTTGATCGCTACCAACAATATCAATTAGAGTTGGAACAAGAGCCTGTACAATTTATTGTTCAAAATGGATTAGAGTATCTGGCTACATCTCGGAAAGCATTAGCCGCCTATTTACAGGCAGATTCGGATGATTTGGTGTATGTTGTAAATCCATCACATGCAGTAAATATTGTTGCAAAGAGCTTATCACTTAAGCCTGGTGATGAAATACTGACAAGTAGTTGGGAATATGGCGCCTGTGATCGTACCTGGCAGTATTATTGTGATAAGTCTGGTGCAAATTATATCAAACAACCAATACGACTTCCTATTGAAAGTGCAGAGGATTTTGTTGCTCAATTCTTGCAAGGAATTTCAGATAAAACAAAATTGATTTTTCTAAGCCATATCACGAGTAGTACTGCGTTGCGATTTCCTGTAGAGTCGATTATACGCGAGGCTACCAAAAGAGGTATATTAACTTTTATTGATGGGGCACATGCGCCGGGACAAATACCGCTCAATCTAACTAGTCTTGGGGTCGACTTTTATACAGGAGCATGTCATAAGTGGATGATGACGCCAAAAGGGAGTAGTTTTTTATATGCAAAAAAGTCCCAACAAAGTTTATTAGATCCATTGGTAATCAGCTGGGGATATAATAGCGACCACCCTTCTCACTCTCGTTTTTTGGACTATCATCAAACGCAGGGTACACGAGATTTTTCTGCTTTTTTATGTATTCCTGCTGCACTTGAATTTATGCAGCAGAATAGTTGGGAGCAGGTATCTGCTGCTTGTCGAGCACTAGTACTTGACAATGCGCCTCGTTTTTATGAATTACTGGGTGCGAAGCCATTGGCTCCTTTGCGAGAGGAGTTTATACTTCAGTTATGCAGTTTTCAATTACAAACTAATGATGCAGAGCGAATCAAGTCAATTTTATTCAATGAATACAAAATTGAAGTGCCTGTTATGCGGCATGGGGATAAGGTGTTTTTGCGTTACTCCATACAGGCTTTTAACTCGCAGACCGATTTAGATCAGTTATATAATGCACTGGCAGCAATTAAAAATCAATTTTGAAATCTATCGTCTTCTTAATTTTGTGTACTTAACTACTTAATTATGCGATCTCTACTTTTATTAACGCTGTTTTTTGTATCAACCTCTTTTGCTACTAAAATTGATCCTACAACTATTTTGGGAGTATGGAAAACGGGGGAGGGAACTGCGCACATACAAATTGTCCAAAACGGAAGCACCTTCCAAGGTAAAATCATTTGGCTGAGAGATCCCATTGACCCTGTTTCGGGTAAGCCAAAGACAGACCAAAAGCATCCAGATTCAAAAGTGCGTAACCGGCCCATCATAGGGTTAACGAATGTATGGGGTTTTACCTATAAAGGGGATGGTGTGTGGGAAAATGGAAAGATCTATGATCCAAAAAATGGTAAAACGTATGATTGTATTATCAAGCTAAAAGATAATAATACGTTAAGTGTCCGTGGATATATAGGAGTTACATTAATTGGACGGACTGATTTGTGGACGCGTCAAGCTAATTGATTTCTATTTTATAAAATTATTGTATAGCACATTCAGTGTTGAACTTAAGATGGTTGGGTAGCCATCTTTATATACTATTTTACTTCCATTACAGATTACTACTAATCCAAATTTCTGCTTTGGATTAAAAAAGAAGGCGCTGTTCAATCCATAGGCTGATCCGGTATGTCCAGTCAACTCAACTCCTGGGATTAGTTTATTCGTTTTCCATAGGGCTAATCCATATTGATCGATTCCATCTAACGATAAAGGAGTTTGCATCAGTTTTGACGTTTTTTTACGAAGCATTCTTCCTCCTTCATATTTGCCATATCTGCTATGCATGAGCATATACTTTGCAAGTCCTTCTGCGGCTATTTTCATGCCTCCTGTTGGTGAAAAAATGGGGGTGCTTCTTCCTAATTTATAGGTAGCCAGCTCTGTGGCCCTAGATGCATATGCTCCGGGATTGGGGTTGAATTTTTCTTCTTTTGCATTGAACTCATAGAGCATAGCAAATTTTGTCTGATCAAGTGAGTCAATATTGTATCCTCCTTCTATGCAAAGGGGGTTTAAAATTTGTTTTTTTATGTACGAGTCGAAACGTTCTCCAGTTAGCCGCTCTAGTATAGTTCCTGCCATATTAAAATTCAGGTTACAATATTGATAACCTTCTCCAGGTGCATAGGTATTATAGCATTTTTGATAATTATTACTCGTAGACGGATCTACTACATCTAAATTAAAATAGCCCTGGCTATCGTTTAAAGAAGATCGATGAGATAATAACATACGCAGTGTAATCACTATTTCCGGATGGTTGGGGTTTCGAACTGTAAACCCTATCAAATTACTCACGTCATCATCTAAAGAGATAAGTTTTTTTTCAACTAATTGTAAAAGTGCAGTGGCTGTAAATGATTTTGAAATCGAGGCGATTCGAAAGAGATTATCATTTTGAAGTAGTCTATTTTCTTCCTTGTTTTGGTAGCCAAGGGACTGCGTATAAATAATTTTATTATTTTTTACTACTGCAACCGCTAGGCCTACTGCAGGGTAAGAAGTAATGATTTGTTCTAGTTGTTGCTCAATTGTCAATTCTTGACAAAGCGCCTGAAATGAAAACACTAGCAGTAGCAATAAGCCTTGAGATCTTTTCATCTTTATTTTGTTTGTTGTGATGAAAATTGGCGGATGCCTTCAACTAAAACATCTAAGTCCTTTGTTGTGGTATATACATTAGGGGTTATTCTGACACCTTTGATATTTTCCCATTCAATTGCTACAGTGTGTATTTTGTAGTTGTTCAAAAGAAACGAATCTAGCTCACTTGGCTTTTTCCCCTCTATGCCAACGTTTCCAATCGCACATCCCCATTTGGAATTTAATGATGTATTTAGTACAACACCTGGAATATTTTTTACTTTTTCCATCCAATAATTTTTGAGATAGTGCAATCGTTTTTGCTTTCTTTCTATTCCAATCATGTGATGAAAGTCAATGGCCTTTCCAATCGCCTGTTCTATAAAAAATGGTCTTGTTCCTAGGGCTTCAAATTTTCTAATGTTATCATCCTGCGCATTTGGAGCGGCGAACAGAGGGTATAAGTTCTTAATTCTGTTCTGTTTTACATAGAGTAGGCCAGAGCCGATTGGTGCATATAGCCATTTATGTAAACTGGCCGCAAAGTAATCTGCTCCCAGGTCTGGTATTTTAAAATCAAAATGTGCAAAACTGTGTGCGCCATCTACAATCACTTGTATGCCTCTTTTGTGTGCTTCATCTGCAATTTTTCGTACGGGAATGATCTGCCCATTCCAGTTGATTATATGAGTGATGTGTACTACTCTGGTTTTAGCTGTGAAAGCATTTACATATTGTTGAACCAAATAATCTTCATCTTCGCTTGGAAGTTCTAGATTAATCCATACCAATTTAATTCCATCCCTTAATTCTCTTTGTTTATATGCATTGACCATATTGGGATAATCTTGCTTTGCCGCTACAATTTCATCGCCTTTCTCCAAGGTCAAACCAAAAATGACTGTTTCTAATCCTTCTGACGAATTTCGATTTATGGCTATTTCTTCTTTACTACATCCTGCTATTTCTGCTAACCTCGCTCTGAGCGGCTCACGACCTTGATCCAATATGCGCCACATGTAGTAGGAGGGAGCTTCGTTAGAATAGTCGTAGTATCTTTTCATTGCTTCTTGTACTGAACGTGGTGCAGGACTTACTCCGCCATTATTAAGATTGATGATGCCGGCAGAAACTGTAAATGCTTGTTGAATATAGTACCAAAAATCTTCTTCTGTAGCTAACTGATCTGCTGATAAATGTTGAACACTAGTAAGCGCAGTTTCTAAATTATTTGCCCATGATTTTGCAGTAGCCAATCCAAATAGGTTAGTTGCTGAAAGTAAACCTGCCTTTCGTAAAAATCCTCTACGGGAATCTCTTGCCATAGCTATTATTTTGAAGTCTGATAGATTTCTTCAATCAGCGAAGCTAGCCGCCTGTCTTTATCTGTTACAATGTTTCCTGCGTCGTGTGTACTTAGCCAAATCTCAACAACATTCCAAACATTTGTCCATTTAGGATGATGATCCATTTTTTCTGCTGCCAGTGCAACACGGCTCATGAATCCAAATGCGCTGTTAAAGTCATTGAATTCAAATTTTTGATATAACTGATTATTGATTTCTTTCCACATTATGTTAATAGTAATATCCAAAAATAATATTCATTTCATCTTGACTCGTTAAGCCAAAAGCAACTGCAACTGAACTGGAATTATAATAAGTAACTTCAGATGTTAGTCCTTCACCGGGCTGCAATACAATGGGGGTAGTAAATGATTTCACTAGGGGGTGTTCCCAGTCTGTATTAGTATAAATGATTTCACCATTACGCGCGCCACCAAAAATTTTGATAACAAACTTTTCTCCGAGCTTGTGAAAATGTGAGGTAAGTAAAACTACGCGAGTAGTTGTTGAGAATGTAAAGTTTTTAGTAAAGGTTCGACGAGTATAGGGGGGAATGTAAATATCAAGGTTGTTTAGATCAAGCATCTTGACCTCGTTTTGTACCGAAGTGCGTGGAATGGTATAAAAGTTTGCATAATTTCTACCTTGCAAAATCAGATTAGTCAAATTAAAATAATGTGCATTTAGGTCAATTGGCATATTAGGTTTAATACGTATGGCGGTTCCAGCTGGCAAGGTCACATCTGTATTAACATCCGTTCCGCCTCCTAAGAAAATATGATTTTGCATTTCAAGCAAGGTAGTCTGGTTGAGCACACCTGTTACTGGATCTCGTAGGTCTCTCAGTACATTTTGTGCAGGTAAAAGCAATTCATTACGAAATGAATAGGCTACAAAGTGATGACTGTTAGAGCCGCCTCTTAATTGAATTCTGTTTACAAATACAGTGTCACTATTTGGTGTATTTTTTCGAATAAAGACCTCGCGCTCAAAATTTTTAGGAATTTCAAAAGGTTCAATTGTCAATTGAAATCCAGCGCCTGCAGCAGGAGGAGTAAGCGGCTCTATGTTAACTTGACAAGCTGAACTATCTTTTAGAATTGCGTCATCTACAGCAGCGCTTGTTTTACTGGCACCAGCAATAATCCAACGTTTTATAAATTCTACTTGTCCTCTGCTTAACACTTTTCCTCCTAGTGGCATTGTTGCTCCAATATTCCCACTATGATGACCTGTTTCGCAAGTAATTTTGTGATATAATAAACTCTTGTCAACTTCGCTTGGCTTTACTAACAACCATCCATTAGCTATCGCAGTGGCATTTTGTGGTGCTTTATTGATTAATGCATCATAGCTATTTCCAATTGACAGTAAAAGTTTATGTTGTGAGTAGCTGGCGTCACCTACAGATGAATGACAGCCTGAATTTGCACAATTAGGGGTTAGTATTTCGTCTTGAATGATCTCAAAGTCTGGTCGACCTGTTTCTTTTTTGCAACTGAATAATGCCAGACTAAAAAATAGATATAGTGAAAGGGAGTGAATTGTTTTATACTTACTTATCATATCAACTGTCTTTACAAGATACGATTGATAAGGTAAGTTACTTCAATTTTTCTTTTATTATTTCAAAGTAGGTTACTTTAAATTTATCCCCTTCGACTGTGCCTTGGACTTTTGCTTTTTTTATGGCATTACAAAATCCGTCATCTGCATGAGCATCTCCGTGGTCATCGATTTTTGTACCCTCAACTAAATAAAACTTGTCTTCGATTTTAATAGCAAGAGGACAGCCAGGAGCTTTCATTTTAAAGTTGCAAGTGCCGCAACTAGCCAAAACTTCAATTACTTTTTTGTTTGGGTCAAGTTTTAGTGTTTTTGCACTTTCTTGTGCGTTGAGTGAAAGGCCTCCTGCGCTGAGTAATATGAGTAATAGTTTTTTCATAAATTAGGAGTATGAATTGTAGTACGTTAATTGTACTTACTAATTCAAAGTTATGGCAAAGGCATATACAGCGAAAATAAACTCAGAAAAAGAAATAATTGCTATTCTTAAAGAACGGTTTCTGAGTCATATGTATCGGCATCCTGATTTGAAATGGGAAAAAGTAGAATCGCTTCTTTTAAAAAACAAAAAGATAGTAGCTATTGTTGAGAAAATGGAGCTCACAGGCGGAGAGCCTGATGTCATTTCACTTATTAGTGAAAGTGATAATATCTGTTATGTCGATTGTGCTGCTGAATCTCCAGTTGGAAGGAGAAGTTTGTGCTATGATATAGATGCTTGGAATGCAAGAAAAGAAAATCGCCCACAGGGTAATGTAATTGATTTTGTTACTGAAATGGGGTTGACTCTTTTATCTGAGCAACAGTATCGACTGCTCCAGAAAGTTGAATCGGTGGATCAGAAGACTTCAAGTTGGATTTTTACCCCAGATTCTATACGCAAAATGGGGGGAGCTCTATTTTGTGACTACCGCTATGGTCAGGTTTTTGTATATCATAATGGAGCTTCTTCCTATTATGCTGCTAGAGGTTTTAGAGCAATGATAAGTATTGATTAATTCGAGTTGAAAGTAGTTTTTACATCGATTAGATTCTCATTAATAAGGAAAACTTTTATCTCATTGATTTTAGTTGATACCTTTTGTTCTACAATTCGAAGAATTATCTTTTTTACGGGTAATGCTGGAAATGTGATAATTCTTTTGTTGCCAATAGTGGTACCTGAGATCGTTTTTAGTAAAACATTTCTTTCGTCATAAAGTGAAATATCAAATTGACTACAAGATTGTCCGCTGCTGAGATCTTCCTGAATAAGGACGCAATTAGCCGATCTATTCTTCTTTAGGTCAATATGAATATGTTCGCATCCACTATTTACACTATAGCTGGTTAGTAAATTGTTGTCTGAAAGCGTGTGGATAGTTTTGCTTTTTTGTGTTAGGGCATTATGAATACTTGCTTTAGTTACTAAGTTATTTTTTAAATTTTCTTTTAGTAAGTCGTTGAATTTGATTAGTGAGACGGAATCAAATGGACTAATTACTCCTTTATTATTTGGAGGAACATTGAGTAGCAAATTAGCTCCACGGCCAACACTCTTAAGATATAACTGAAATAATTCCTCAGGCGGTTTTACTTTATTATTTTCACTTTCACGCCAAAACCAACCTGGCCGAATACTAACGTCACATTCCGCGGGGATCCAATATTTGCCAAATTTGTTTCCCGTTTGTAGTGTATCCGTTGATGGTGCTTTTTCGCCAGGCTCAAACCCATCGGTGTTGAGTAAGTTCCAGTTTGTAGTTCCAGCAAAGCCTTTTTCATTTCCTACCCATCTTATGTCGGGTCCTACATCGCTAAAAATGACTGTTTGGGGCGATAGCTTTTTGATTGTATTTCGAAAAAGCTCCCAATCATATACTTGTCTTTTCCCATTAGGACCTTCGCCATTTGCGCCGTCCCACCATAATTCCCAAATGGGTCCATATTGCTGAAATATTTCAGTCAACATATTTACAAAAACCTGGTTATAAGAAGCTGTTCCATACGCTGGGTGATTTCTATCCCAAGGAGATAGGTAAAGGCCAAACAAAAGTCCAAACTCTTTACAGGCCATTGAGAGTTCTTTTAATACGTCTCCTTTCCCATTTTTCCATGGACTTTCGCGTACGGTATGTGTAGAGAATTGGCTGGGCCATAAACAGAATCCATCGTGATGCTTGGCAGTGATGATAATACCTTTAGCGCCTGCTTTTTTTGCTAATTGACACCATTGGCGGGCATCAAAGTTGATAGGATTAAATAAGCTTGTAGGCTCTTTTCCTGATCCCCATTCTTCTCCCGTAAAAGTATTAGGTCCAAAATGGGCGAACCAGTAGTACTCTAATTGATGCCATTTTAATTGAGAGGGAGATGGTAAAACCTCTGTATTTATATTTTTTTGAGAGAAGCCAATACTGGATAGGACAAGTAGGAATTGTACTAAAAGTAGTTTTTGCATATCCTAAATGTATGCAAACCTGTAAGTACTAAGAAAAATGTGAGGACGAAAATTGTTGGCAGTATTGCTTAATCAAATTACGAACTCTCGCAAATTCACTTTTAATTTCTTCCTGTGTTCCGGTGGCTTTTGCAGGGTCAGGAAAGTTGTGGTGTAATTTTATAGCTGATGTAGGAAATACCGGGCATCGTTCGTTTGCATGATCACAAACCGTAATTACGTAATCAAACTGAATTCCAGTGTATTCACTAATGTTATTTGATGTATGGTGGCTAATGTCGATTCCATCTTCAAACATGGTAGAAATTGCATTGGGATTAACGCCATGTGTTTCAACACCAGCACTATAGACATCCGCTTTGTCTGTAAGAAATTTATTTAAGTAACCATGTGCAATTTGACTTCGACAAGAATTACCTGTGCACAATACAAGTACTTTTTTATTCATAGTTAATTGTTAGAAAGGGTCGGACCATTTTTCGTCAGTATACACTGCAGTTCCACTTAATGTTTTTAAAAATGCAATCACTGCATCTACTTCTTGTTGGTTTAGGTTTAAATTTTGTCCAAATCCATTGGGGCGTAGCCGTTGATCAAGTCGTGTATTTCCAGGTGCTTGCACAATCTGACCATAATGTCCTATAACTGCTTGTAATGTTTTTATTGCACCAGTGTGCATTAGAGGGCCATTTGGATTACCTGAGACGCCAACTAAATCTCTGAGGGTAGGTGCTTTTGTATTGTTAATATCAATCCCTGTTCCATTCAGAACCCCAACGATTCCATTATTTCCGGAATTAGGATCTATTGAAAATTCTGGTGGGGCATGGCAGCCTGCGCAACCTAATCCTCCACCTACACGAACACCTTGTGGATCAAATTGAGGTGGAGTCAGAAACAAATTCTTTCCTACATTTTCTTGTTGCGTATAGTTAGTAAAAGGTTGTTGGTCTTGCGGTGTTTGTGATCGGCCTATGTCATAGCGAGAATCAAATGACTGGATACTGCGAACAAATTGCGAAAGACATTCTTGTAAACGTGCCTCTGTTACAGTTGTATTCCCATATACAAATTTGAAAAGCTCATTGTAATAATTAATACCTTGAATTTTTGCTAGTAAAGAGCTAATTCCAGGACGACCATTTTGTCCACTAAATCCCATTTCGGCATGATCTTGTATGGGTTTTGTAGATTGTTCCTCTAATGTGTTCGCCCTTTCGTCCCAAAAGAATTTTTCTTCATTACTAAAGCGGGCGTTTATCAAACGCATCGAATGACGAGCTGTGCGACCATTTTCTACTCCTAAACTAGCCAGCGCAGTGTCTCCAAAAGCAAATTTTTGAATGTGACAACTTCCGCAGGAAACAGTATTGTTAATGCTAAGCTGTTTATCATAAAAAAGTACTCTTCCTAAAGTTGCCTTGGCATTGGTAATTGTATTGGATCCGGTATTGTCTTTGGTAATGTAAGCGGGTTTGCCCTGGTTGGCATAATTTGCCAGATTAGTGGGGTCGATTCTTGTTCCAAACTTTTCTCTAATTGCTGTGTAGGAATTAGTTTCTGAATTGCTTTTCTTACAACCATAGCTATTGAAAATAAATGACAGTGCTGCCACTAAGATCAAAAAATTACTTACCTGCTTCATAATCAGTATTTAATTCCAGCTATGATAGTTAAGTGGCTTGAAAGTTTAGTTGATCAAGCTACCAAAATTATGGTTTTAGTCCCTTAACTTTAAATTGGCTCTCAAATTGCTTGCTCATGCGTATTAATTTACAGTTCCTTAACAGAATTATACTTGCTACTGCTATCTATTTGCTCACTTATCAAGTAAATGCACAAACAAAACTTTTCAATGGTTTTGATTTAACGGGTTGGCAGATCAATGGAACTGAAAAATGGTATGTGGAAAATGGCGAGTTGATCTGCGAAAGTGGCCCTGATAAAGAATATGGGTATCTCACTACTAATGAATTCTATAAAAACTTTGTCTTAAAGCTTGAATTCAAACAAGAGGCCAATGGAAATAGTGGTGTTTTTTTTAGATCGACAGTTAAAGGAACAGTTATAAGAGGATGGCAGGTAGAGGTAGCTCCTCTTGGGCAGCATACAGGGGGCATCTATGAATCCTATGGACGTGGCTGGCTGATAAAACCAGCTATTGCCAGTGAAAAATATCTTAAAATGGGCGAATGGAATAAAATGAAAATACATGTTGAAGGAGACCGAGTGATTACGTATTTAAATGGGCACAAGATGATTAGTATAAAAGATGAAAAAATTGGAATGGGCGAAGGTGGAATAGCACTACAGATTCATTCGGGTGGAGGCATTAAAGTTCGTTGGAGAAATATTCAATTAAAAGAATTATAAAATGATACGCGTAATTATTATTTCTATTTTTTCTTTATTCATCCTGAGTGGATGTAAATCTTATCGTTCACATGCTGACAAGGGATGGATTACCTTGTTCGATGGAACTTCTTTAGATGGTTGGAGAGCTTACAATGGAAAAGGTCTTCCGCCAGGCTGGGGAATTGTAAATGGAGAAATGACATTCAGCACTAAAATGATTTTGGAGAAGGACTATGATTATAAAGGAAGTCGTGATATAATATACGGGGCAAGAGAGTTTGATAATTTTGAATTAGTAGTAGAGTGGAAAATTCCTCCAGGAGGCAATAGCGGAATCTTTTATCACATTGTAGAGGGGTACAAAGGAATCCCAGAAGTGTCTCCTGAGTACCAGCTGATAGATGACGAGCATTATACCGATTTTCATGACATCACTGCCTATAATAAGAGTATAGGCGTAACGGTCAATCCTCATTTACTACAGCCCTTACAGTCAACAGGTGCAGACTATGCGATGTATGCTCCTGATGTCAATCAAAAAGTATTAAATCCGGCAGGGGAGTGGAATACAACTCGAATTATTTTCACCGAAAAAGAAGTTCAGCATTGGTTAAATGGGAAATTGATTGTTCGATTTGAACCCTGGTCTGCAGATTGGCAAAACAAAAAAGCAAATGGTAAATGGAATTTGGCACCTGATTATGGGAAATTCAAAAAAGGATATATCGGATTTCAGGATCATGGAAGTCCATTGTGGTTTCGTAATATCAAAATAAAGCAGCTTTAATATGAATAAGAGAGAGTTTTTCAAATTAACAACCTTAGCGATGGGTGCTTCTATTCTTCCAATGTCAAATTTGTGGTCTGCTTCTAACAAAAAAAGATTTATTCGTACCGCACATATTGGTGTGGGTAATATGGGATTGGAAGATTTAAAAGCAATTTCTTCTCATGGGAATGTGCGCGTGACAGCGCTATGTGATGTGGATGCAGAATATTTAAAAGCAGCACATCAGCTTTTTCCTGATGCAAAAATATTCAGTGATTACCGGGAGCTGTTTAAAAAAATGCATAAAAAAATTGATGCTGTTGTTGTTTCTACCCCTGACCATACGCATGCTCCTGCTTCGTTGATGGCTATGGATTATGGTAAAGCAGTTTACTGCCAGAAACCTTTGACGCATTATGTAGCAGAATCTAGAGAAATGCGTCGCGTTGCACAGGAAAAAGGGGTTGTTACCCAAATGGGAATTCAAGTGCATTCTTTTTATGACTACAAATTGGCCACCTTATTAATTCGTGGAGGAATTATTGGAAAAGTTAGTAAGGTAATTGCATGGTCAAACAAGAACTGGGGATTTGATGGTAAGCCTCCTGCCACTGCGGATCCTATCCCTGAAAGATTAAATTGGAATTTATGGTTGGGCACTTCTGCTGAAAGGCCTTATAACAAAGGGTATTATCACCCAGGGAACTGGCGTAAGCTAATGGACTATGGGTGTGCTACATTGGGGGACATGGGAGTACATATTTTTGATACTCCATACAATGCACTTGAATTAGGAGTGCCTAATACTATTACAAACCATTGTAGACCCTCAACGGGCTATGGTTATCCTGAACGCAATGTTGTTCATTATACATTTGATGGTACACCTTATACTACTTCTCATTTTGAGTGGGTATGGTATGACGGAGTGGCTGGCCCCGATAAAACAGTTGAACTAAGTTTACCCAATGGCGATAGTCTACCTGATCAAGGTGCAATGTTTATTGGTGAAAATGGTAAACGCCTATTATTGCCACACTTTATGCAACTTCCTCGGTTGATTGTGAATGGGGCATTTGTAGATTATTCTATTGCGCAATACGATACCACGCAAAGTTTAGGAGAACCTATTCGTGATTATGGGAAAGAGTCTCCTAGACATTACCATGAGTTTATTGATGCCTGTTTAGGGAAGTCTACATGCTCAGCCCCCTTTGAATATGCATCTAAATTAACAGAGACAATTTTATTGGGGGTAATTGCTGGAAGATTTGCAGGCCAGACGCTTCACTATGATAAAGAAAAATCTTTATTTAAGGAAGCTGAAGCAAATAATTATCTGACTGGAGATTACCGCTTATTTTAATTGCTTAAGGGAGAACGACTTTTTTTCTCTTAAGTTTCTGATAGTCCAAAAAATAGATAAGTCGTGCAGTTAATTCTTTTCCTTGAGGGATTTGAAAAACCTGTCTTAAGTTTTTCCCATAATTAGTAAAGGCAGAGCCATCAATCGCGTAATCAAGTGGCATCCAATTTTTCCATCCGATGATTAGACGACTACCGTATTTGAAATCCCACGTGTAAAAAACATCGAGATTATATGCATTATAATTATTATCAACACCTGGTATAAAAGCTCTATTTATCCAATTGCCATCTGCATCTACATTAAAGAATTTTTCATAGGTAACACGGCTCCAATAATGTCTGGCTCGTAATGTTAAAAACATTCTGGGCGTAAAGTTTAAGAGACCTGTTAATAGCGTTGTTTGTTCAAAAACATCTCGCCAACCAATGATGGGTTCGCCATTTGCCTCTCTTCTGAATGCATATCCCACATTACCCATATCACGTTTACCTTCGCTGCTTAAGGTAAGACTAAGCCAATCTGTAAATCGATAACGGAATGAAAATTCATAGCGGAAAAACTCAGCATTTTCAAAGGCAGGTGTAAACGCATAACCCCCTTCTAAGCCTGCAAAAAATCTTTTTCTACTATCAGAGCTTCCTGAAAATCCTGTATAATGCCAGGGCATACTTCTTACCATTCTTCCTGGAGTTCTTAATTCAAAAAAATCATGTTGCCACAGGGGCTTTGCTACATATTCAATATTGACATCCCAGAAGTTTCTTAAAAAATAAAATGCACTAGCACCTATTTCAAGTTCGCGCCATTCATAGGGCTTGTATAAATAGGAATTAGATGCGCGAATCGAGTATCTGTAACTCAAAAATCGTTTCGTTGGGGTAAACTGATTGTAGCTGGCATTAAAAATTGTATTCACCTCATTGGGAGCTTGTAAAAAACCTAAATCATTTGGGTCATATCGATCAGACTCAATACTCTGCGTTAATCCATATTGAATTTTTCCGCTTACTTTTCTAAAACTAAGTCTTGTTGTAAAGCCGTTATAAGGGTCTTGGCTTTGTATAGCACTATATCTTGCTGTGCCTGCAACGGAATACCTATTGTTTTTATCAAACAGTGCAAAATCCAGAGCGGATACATTTGCATCACGGGCATTGCCATCTCTGATTACATTGGTATTTGTGAAAGTGATAGAAGAACGACCTTTAAGTGCTTGATCCAAGACTATTAAATTATAGTTAGTCAATGGTTCCGTTTGAATCGTTTCTCTTTTTCCTGTTTGAATATTTTCTATCGTAGCGTTCATAGGGGCGCTTACTGCATTAAAAACGCCAATGCCAAGATTATTTTTATTTCTTCCAGAAAATTTTGAGGCGTTAATCAGTTGTGTGAGACCCGGATTATTGATAATTCGTAGAGATGGGTCGTTCGCTACTCTATTTTTTATATCCCAATAGCCACGAGGGGTTAGACCAATTCTTCGGCTATAAAATAAACCCGCTTTATTGAACAGTTCTGTTCCTTCGGTAAAGAAAGGTCTGTTTTCTTGAAATCTAACTTCAAATGGAGAAAGGTTCAAAATCACATTATCAGAAATTACTTGTCCAAAATCTGGAACAAGTGTTGCGTCTAAGGTGAAACTTTCGTTGATGCCCCACTTTACGTCCATGCCTCCATTACGTAATGTTTCATTAACGTTGCCCTTAGCTGTAGGAGTTGTTCGTATTCCGGTCGTTACATAGGGTAAAAAAGATAATCTTAACGGAGGCTCAATACCTGTAATACCTTCTAAGTCTCCAAATTGATTTACAAATCCGGCTTCGTTGGGGTCAATCGTGTTCCAATAACTACTCTCGTTTGTACCTCTGCTGAAGCGTTGAAAATTAACACCCCATGTTTGTTTTTCAGTTTTTGCGAAACGAAGGGAAATGTAGGGTATACGCATTTCTACGGTCCACCCATCACTTGTCAGCTGCACATTACTTTCCCAAACGGCATCCCAACTGTAATCACTTGGAGGACCAAATTGACTTTGAATATTTGGGGAAATTCGTCCATCGGACTGTACATTTCGACTGGTTACTACAAACTGAAATCCGTTTTGATTATCGTTGTATGTATCCAGAAATACCGAGAAATAGTCTACATCCTGACGCTGCTCGCCGTCTCGCGCAGTGAGTTGTTTACGAATACTGCGAGGTTGATCTGTTAATTTAGCTGCTACATACATCGCTACATCATCGTATAGCACCCAAACCTCTGTTTTCAATTTTGCTGGTTTCCCGAAGTCTGGAGAATTAATGATGAAGTTTGAAACAGGGGTTACTTGAGTCCAAACACTATCTGTGATTTTACCATCAATCTTTGGTGCCGTAAGTGTACGGGCCGTTTGCATTTTTCGCAACGGTAACGCAGATTGTGCTAAGCTGGCAGTTGATAAAAAAAGGCCTATTAAAAGTAGGAGGGTATTAATTCTCATTACCCCGCAAAAGTCCTCTAATTGAAGGTCTATTCAAAATATTTTCGATAAGCGGTAAAATAGGCTCATTTTTTGTGAATAGACTTAGGGCATTGGTTTAAAAAGCTTGTTGGTTAGATTGACTCCGATAAATACTATTATAACTCCACAAATTATTGCCGTATAAGCGATACTTGGATAATCATCTATTCTCTTAGAGTAGATTCCATAAAAGGCCCAGGCAGCTGCGATGGATAAAAATGGATTCTTGATTTTTTTCATTACCCAAGTAGTAATTACTGTTCCTGTTGCAATTATGATGATTGTTACAATTTTTTGAATTTCGATGTCGATATTCATTTGTATGGATTGCAAAAATGTTGTCACGTTCGCAATCGTTGCTATGCAGATCCATCCTAAGTATATTCCGAACGAAGCTTTGAGCAACCATTGTTTTTGATCTTGCAATTTATAATTGATTACGCCCAGACAGCTTAGTAGGCCTATCATTACCAGTAATGAAATACCAATTAACTCAAATTGCCAAAAAAGAATCCAGCTAAAATTAAGTATGCATGAAAAAAGAAATAGTGGAGTATTTAATATGGGGTTGTTCAATTTTTTGCTGAATTGAGAAATCAAGACTGCCGTTAATAATAGATAAATTAAGCTCCAAATAACAAAGGTTTGATTAGATGGGGTAAAAAGATTGCTGTATTTATCTGAGAGTTCCCGGATCGATTTTCCGCCAAGTTCTCCTGTGGCCGATTTAAAATTTATAAAAAGGCAGAGCAGAAAAATTAGAATATTTAATATCGGGTAGACTTTTGTTTTTGGCATGCTATTAAAGATAAATCAATCTGGTCTTTTTTAAATATTAAACAACAGCTCGGGTTAAGAAAAAATTCCTGAAATTTGCGGCGACAAATGCATGCAATATGAAAAAAGCCGTAATCACAGTCGCAAAAGGGGATGGAATTGGCCCGGAAATAATGGACGCTACCCTACGTATTCTTTTTGCAGCAGGCGCTGAGTTAGAGACCGAGGAGATAGAAGTTGGGGAAAAGGTATACTTATCAGGCAATACATCCGGGATTTCTACTGAAGCTTGGGATACAATCCGTCGTAATAAAATATTTCTAAAAGCTCCCATAACTACTCCTCAAGGAGGTGGCTATAAAAGCTTAAATGTTTCCACCCGAAAGTTTTTAGGTCTTTATGCGAATGTTCGTCCTTGCAGAAGTCTTCATCCATATGTCAGTACAAAGCATCCAGTAATGGATATTATGATCATTAGAGAGAATGAAGAAGATTTATATGCTGGGATTGAACACCAACAAACTGATGAAGTTGTACAGTGTCTGAAATTGATTAGTCGCCCCGGTTGTGAAAAGATTATTCGCTATGCATTCGAATATGCGCGTCAGCAAAAACGAAAAAAAGTTACTTGCTTTAGTAAGGATAATATCATGAAACAAACAGATGGATTATTCCATCAGGTTTTTGATGAAGTAGCTAAGGAATATCCTGAAATTGAAAATGAACACTGGATTGTTGACATTGGAGCAGCTAAATTGGCTGACACACCGGAAGTCTTTGATGTAATTGTGATGCCAAATTTATATGGTGATATTTTGAGTGATGTTGCTGCGCAGATTACAGGTTCTGTAGGGCTGGGTGGATCATCAAATATTGGAGAGGAATGTGCTATGTTTGAAGCGATTCATGGTTCTGCGCCACCACTTGCCGGAAAAAATATTGCTAACCCCTCAGGACTCTTGCAAGGCGCTGTTATGATGTTGAATCATATTGGCCAAACAGATGTTGCGCAAAAAATTCAAAATGCTTGGTTAACAACGTTAGAAGAAGGTATTCATACAGGGGATATATATAAAGAAGGTTTTAGCAAACAACAAGTTGGAACAAAGGAGTTTGCTGATGCTGTTATTGCTAATTTAGGTAAGACACCAAAATTATTGCAGGCTGTATCCTATGCAGGTGCCGGCGCTTTACAACTTCCTTCTTACAAACGCAAAAAGCCAGCGGTTAAAAAATTGGTAGGTGTCGATTTATTTATTCACTGGACAGGCTCAGATCCAAATGAGTTGGCGCAAAAGATTAAGACCATTGAAACGAACGAAGCTAGTCTCTCAATGATTACCAATCGAGGTATAAAAGTTTGGCCGGATGGATTTAGAGAAACATTTTGTACAGATCATTGGCGCTGTCGATTTAAGGCTAGTGCTAATGGAGAGATATCTAAAGAGACTATCGTATCATTACTTACCAACGCAATAGGAGCGAGTATTGATACGATTAAGACTGAAAATCTGTATGAGTTTGATGGTGTTCCTCGCTTTTCGGTAGGGCAGGGGCAATAGCCGAATAGTTTTGAGTTAGTGTCTAAATAAGTTCTTCTTACTGGAGCTACAGGTATGACTGGCAGTAACTTGTTAAAGATATACCTTGTTTCATCTGCTATCAAAAAGGTCAAATCATTAATTCGGAAAAAATAAATTTTCTGCATCCAAACTGAAAGAAGTGATTTGTTGTTTGCGCGATTTAAAAGAGAGGTTAAATATCCTCTTATTAAATTATTAGGCAAAAACTATAGTGTTACATCACAGCAGCTTGCCTTGGCTTGTTTGTTGTTGGATGAATGGTTTCGCTAAAGAAATAGTAGAGAATCGAGATATTTTATCTTTTCTCTAGTAGTAATTTACTTTGTGCACTGAATGTGATATTCATCAATTTCCCTTGTTGCTCCATAAATGTAAGTCTATCCCAATAGCCTCTTTGATAAACAATTTTGTCCTGTTCAAACCAGAAAAAACCACAACCTCTTAGTCCTTTTGGATCTTTCCATTCTAGAATACCAATATTGCCGTCTTCAAAAATATTTTCGATAATACATACCATTTCAAACTGTTCAAATTCACTTTTGAACATTTGTTTGATATTTTCCTTTCCCTTGATAATTCCAATAGGAGTTTGATGATTAGTGCAGTCCTCTGCATATAGTTCGCTTAACCCACTATAATCATACTGGTTAAAAAGCTCTACCCATTTATGTAAAATTTCTTTTGGTCTCATCGACTTTTGTTTTGCATCAAATGGATAAAATTAAGTAATAACGATGCAAGGCTATTCATTTACAAACTCTAATATATCTGCTGGCTGGCAATTTAATGCCTTACAAATTGATTCTAAAGTACTAAATCGTATCGCTTTCGCTTTGCCTGTTTTTAAAATGGAAAGATTGGCAAGTGTTAGTCCTACTTTTTCTGAAAGTTCGTTTAATGAAATCTTTCTTTTAGCCATCATCACATCAAGGTTTACTATGATTGGCATATTAAATAGTTAAATCTCTTTCAATTTGTAATTTAATTCCTTTGCGAAAGATATGAACTATGAAGTACAGTATTGCTGCCATCATAAAAAATGCAAATGCATCTTCCCAGTACAGCCCAGTCTTATCTAGATCAAGACCCTTTTGAGTAAGCCAATTTGTATACTGACGACCAATATAACTTGTGATAGCGATTGAGATCGCCACTTCGCTCATTTTTTTGATTAGATTGGCGATTTCATTACTGAAGGGTTTAGCTATATTCAGCTTTGTGAAGGCCTTTATAACTTGAAAGAATAAAAATGCTTTTAGGGTGGACACTAGTACAATCAAAGTCATTATTCCTATGTAGTGTGTTTGTTCTTTTTCGTATAGGTCAGAAAGATCTAGGCCTTTGTAAATATTATGAGCCCCCACTGGTTTGAGTAGAGTGAAAATGAAATTGAAAAGAAAAGCTCCTGACTCAATACATAATCCAATGAATATAATCCAGGACAGAAAATAAAGCCCTTTAAATACTAGGTCAGTTCGTGTAGACATACGCTAAAGGTTTGAACTGCAATAGTAATAAAATTATTGATAAACAA
>JBJOGP010000007.1:0-62193 GCA_046048175.1 Bacteroidota bacterium | reverse complement strand
ATGTTGCAGCATCACCCCCTTCTTGAAGTGTTGACAAATTCAATTCTTTTTGTAACAAATCTTGCTCGGTATCATCCAGGTATTTATGGCGAATTCTAAAGATCCGCTCTCCCACTCCTTCAATATCTACTCCCACCTGTTTTTCGCTGGATACTATTGCAGCAGCATATTGATCGGTATGAGATAATGAGAAAAAAGCGTTTACACCCTCAAAAAAAGGCTTTCCTGATTCAGCCACTTTTATTGCGGATAAATCAAGCCCTGGTTCCAATTGCTGAAGTGTAAGCCGCGCTGCCAAATGTCTTTTTTTAACTTCCTCGTGGGCAATTGCACGTGCCGCAGAAAGCTTAGTCTCAAAAAAATGAAGAGGCTCGGTAATTTTCCAAATGGCCAAGGAGGCCCCGGAACTTAATTGCTGTTGAAAAATAATCGGCATGGTGGAGTAATTCCTGATTAATTTGCCGTAAATCAAAACGAATATACAACTATGATTCTCTCTGATACACGAATCCTGGAGGAAATGGAAAAAGGAACAATTAAGATTTCACCCTACAATAGAGAGTGCTTAGGTAGCAATTCCTATGATGTTCATTTAGGAAAAACCCTGGCTACCTATAAAGAACATATGATTGACGCCAAAAAACATAATCAGATTGACTATTTTGAAATACCGGACGACGGCATTGTACTCTATCCACATATTTTCTATTTAGGCGTCACCGAAGAATACACCGAAACGCATGCCCATGTACCCTTCTTAGAAGGAAAATCATCTACTGGCCGATTGGGCATCGACATTCATGCCACTGCAGGAAAAGGGGATGTAGGATTTTGTGGTAACTGGACACTAGAGATTTCAGTAAAACAACCGGTGAAAGTTTATAAAGGAATGCCCATTGGTCAGCTGATTTATTTTCCTGTTGAAGGGCCGATTCAAGTGGCCTACAACCAAAAGAAAAATTCTAAATACAGCAATCAACCTGATAGGCCGGTTGAAAGTATGATGTGGAAGAATAAATTCTAATTATTACAAAGCATCCCATCCTTCTTTTCGCACCCAGGCAAGTAGCCATCCTGTTACCTGTCCGTAACTACGTTTTCCTTGTGGCTGTTGGTTGGCTTGTAAAAAATAATCATACCCAACCATAATCCAATCTTCTAAGGGACTCTTATAGCGTTGATAGAACTGTTTCAAAGCTCGAATATCTTTTACTACCAATGGAGAAATACCTGAGGCAATTTGAATTGCACGGGAAGAATCCAACTGATATAACAATCCATGTGCATATAAGTACATATCAAGATATGCAGAGTAACGAAAAAATAAATTAGGGGATTTTCTACAAACCAAATACCCAACAAAATTGGCTTCACTCTCTTTTGCAAAACCAATTTGATGCGCCATCTCATGTGTAGTGACAAAAGGTTGTACAAAAACAGGAATAGTTGTATTGACCTGACCTTCTCCTGTAAATGGATTGTAATAGCCTTGAAACCCTAAATAATTTCCCATATAACTGTAAAGAGAAGGCTTGATAGATGGAGCTTGCATGGTTAAGAAGGGAAACTTGATAGCTGCCGAATCAAAAGACAGTTGCGCTTGATGAAATAGATTTTTTTTGCGTTTCAATTTCTCCCGAATCCCTTGTTTCTCCATTGATCGGTAATAATTAGCGCGTTGTTGCAAAAAGCGGGTAAGCGTGTCTAGCTGATTCACAGAAAAGGAATCAGTCTGCAATGAAAGCTTCTTGGCGATGCCTTGTCGATTATAGTTCAGCCCCCACCCAAGATTAAAGAAAACGTAAACAAACAAAAAGAAAAAAATGAGTTGTTGCAATCCGGAAACAAGGTAGGAACGGTTAATTTTTTTTAAGAACAGGTCTCGAAAAAACCATGCCGTCTTTAATAAAATAATTACTGACAATGCTCCATAAATCCAATCACCAACACTCAAAGGCAACCAGCCAAATAGGTATCGTTGTATGAGTGAGATAACAGGATAGATTCCATGTGTGTAGTATTTTTCCACCCAATCTTTCTGCGTTGCCAAAATCCGAATAAAAAGGGCTCCAACAATTAATAGGACCCAGGCCCAGTTTTTCATGGCATGCTCGAACAAGCGAGTGAGACGAACGCGTACTTGCCAGGATTTTAGAAGGCTCATTACCAACAGGTTATAAAATAATAGGTAGCTTAAAAGTAGCGAAAATACCCCGCAAAGAATCAAAACTTTATCTTACCTTTGCGTCCGCTGAAAAGTAGTAACATGGGGCGTAACCGGGAATACGATATAGCCTTTGTTGGATTAAAGCCGGGTACGCACGAATTCAACTACGTTATCAGCGACAAGTTCTTTGTTTCTTTTCAGGAACAGGATTTTCGAAACTGCAACGCAAACGTAAAACTTACGCTTGACAAGCAGAATAGCTTTATGCTTCTCACGTTTGAAATTGGGGGAAAGCTAGAAGTTACCTGCGACCGCTGCAACGGAAATCTTCCACTGGAACTGTGGGACGAATTTAAGATCACAGTTAAAATGGTTGAAGAACCTGAGTTGATGAATGAACAAGAAGATGACCCAGATGTGTTTTACATTGGGCGTGGAGAAAGTCATCTGAATGTTGAAGAATGGATTTATGAGTTCATCAATCTGTGTCTCCCCATGCAAAAATCCTGTGGATTTGAAAAAATGGATGGTCCTTTTTGTAACAAATCAGCGCGCGAAATGCTGAACAAGTTAGAAAAAGAGGCACCCCCCACTCCTGAAAAAAACCCCATTTGGAAAGGACTCGATCAATTTAAAGACTTATCATAACTGAATAAAAAATAACATATGCCAAATCCTAAACGACGCCACAGCCAGCAAAGAAGTGCAAAACGCCGTACTCACTATAAAGCAGCTGCAACCACTCTTTCTTTAGATGGTACAACTGGTGAAACACATTTACGTCACCGCGCACATGTGAGCGAAGGCAAGTTGTATTACAAAGGAAAATTGGTGGCTGAAAAGGCTCCGCTAAAAGCGTAACACCATTTTTATCCAATCAAATTCCAAATTCAGCATTGCATCATTTTGCTGGATTTGGAATTTCTCATTTAATACATGTTATGGTAATTGGAATTGATATGATGGGCGGAGATTACGCCCCTGCAGAAGCTATTAAAGGAGTAAAATCTTACTTGGAAACAGCTTCCCCACTTCCTCTTTGTTTGGTGGGTGATGAGAAGCAATTAAATCCCTTATTGGAAGCACATCAAATCAATTCTGCACTTGTTCAAGTACAACATGCAGACGAAGTGATTGGCATGCATGAGCATCCAACCAAGGCTTTAAAAGAAAAACCCAATTCATCCATCTCAGTTGGTTTTGGCCTGCTTGCCAAAAACAAAGTTGATGCTTTCATAAGCGCCGGTAACACAGGTGCAATGCTGGTGGGAACCCACTTTAGCATTAAGCCACTAGAAGGTGTGTTACGCCCTACTATTTCTACCATTATTCCCAAGCGAAATGGTCAAACTGGATTATTGCTGGACGTAGGATTAAATGCTGATTGCAAGCCCGAGCAATTAAATCAATTTGCCATGATGGGCACGGTTTATGCGAAAGAAATTTTGGGAATTGACAAACCAACTACTGGTTTAATTAACGTAGGAGAAGAAGAAGGAAAAGGAAATCAACTGGCGCAAGCCACCTACCCTCTTTTAAAGGAGAACCCACAAATCAATTTTATTGGCAACATTGAAGGACGAGATATACTTGGCGAAAAAGCCGACGTGATGGTCTGCGATGGTTTTACAGGGAATATCATTTTAAAAATGGCAGAATCTATCTATGATATTGCCCGTTCCGAAAAAATCAACAACGCCTATTTTGACCGTTTTAATTTTGAAGATTATGGAGGAACGCCCATATTAGGTGTAGCAAAACCTGTGATTATTGGCCACGGAATCTCAGGAGAAAAGGCCTTTGTAAATATGCTCAAATTGGCCGAAAAGATGATCCGAAAAGACGTGATGGGCACACTTCAAAAAGCAATTCAACCCTAATAAAAAAGCCGTCTTTCGACGGCTTTTTTGGTGATCCCGCTGGGACTCGAACCCAGGGCCCCAACATTAAAAGTGTTGTGCTCTACCAACTGAGCTACGAGATCAACCAATTTTGGGAGTGCAAAAATAAGTCTCCCAACCCTTTACACCAAAACTTTTTACAGAGAATTATCAACTCTTTTTCTTCAATTTTAAAGTAGGTTTGTACAGGTATGCATACACCTGATTTTTTTAGGAAAAAAGTTGTGGTCGTTACTGGCGGAACGGATGGTATTGGCCGCGCGCTAGTGGAGATCCTTCTCTCACAAGGAGCATTTGTGTCTACTTGTGGCAGAAATCATGATAAACTTTATCAATTACAAAAAGAATTTTCTAGCAGTTGTCTGCATACAATGGTTGCAGATGTAAGCTCCGAAAATGACTGCAGGCAATTTATAGAAAGTACAATCAGTGTATTTGGGGGAATTGACATTTTGATCAATAATGCAGGCATTTCGATGCGTGCCCTATTAAAAGATGCAACAACCGAGGTGATCAAAAAAGTAATGGACATCAACCTCATGGGGGTGGTATTTTGTACTCGTTATGCCCTTGCTTCACTGATTGAAAGAAAAGGAACAATTGTTGGCGTTTCATCTATTGCTGGCTATAGAGGTTTACCAGGAAGAAGCGGCTATTCTGCCAGTAAATTCGCTTTGCAAGGTTTTCTGGAATCTATTCGAACTGAATTAGTAGATGACGGTGTACATGTCATGTGGGTATGCCCAGGGTTTACCACCTCAAATATTAGACACGCTGCATTAGACAAAAATGCAGAAGCACATGGTGAAACATCGATGGATGAAGGCAAAATGATGCCTGCCGATGAATGCGCAAAACATATTCTCGATGCTATCGCGAAAAAGAAAAGAACACTTGTATTGACTTTCACAGGTAAGAGAACAGTCTTTATGAATAGATTTTTCCCTGCGTGGGCAGATAAACTGGTATATCGCTTTTTCTTTAAAGAGGGTAAATTGATCAAATAATTTATGGCGCTCATCACGCTTACTTCTGACATAGGAAGCCCTGACTATTTAGTGGGTGCCATAAAAGCACAGCTATTACGGCTGGTTCCAAATGCGCAGATCATCGATATCTCTCACGCAATCCCTCCTTTCAATTACCCACAAGCTTCTTACGTGTGCAGAAGTGCGATTCGACACTTCCCCTCGCACACGTTTCATGTAATACTCGTAGATCTTTTTGCCAACCCCTCCAATCATCTTGTATTAGCCTTTCATCAGAATCAATATTTTCTCTGCGCAAACAACGGTTTGCTGAGTATGGTTTTGGAAGGTACGCCCGAAATGGTCGTGGGCATATCGATGGATCCCACCATAACCAAAACAACTCTACAGATTACAGAGTCAATGGGAATTGTAATCAACAAACTAGACCAAGGCACTTCAATCAAAGAAGTTGGCGCAGAGGAGATCAATTTTGTAGAGAAAAAACATTTGCAACCAATCATCGAACAACAATTCATCGAGGGTCAGATTATTTTTATTGACAGCTTTGAGAATGTAATTGTCAATATAAATCGGGAGCAATTTGAAGAAAACAGAAAAGGAAGAGGATTCAAAATTGTTTTTAGGGGAGATGAAACAATTGATCAATTGAGCGAGAGTTATGCAGATGTTGCAGAGGGAGAAAAACTCGCACTTTTTAATAGTGCCGGCTATTTAGAGATCGCCATAAACAAGGGAAATGCCGCCGGATTATTTGGACTCAAAGGATATTCTGAGAAAATTCGCCAGGGCCAACTGGCCTACCAAACTGTACGTGTTTACTTTCAGTAAAAAGCTACGTTAAATCATGGATTAGAGGACAATTTGCCCCGCTAAATCCTATTTTTGTCAGACCTCAAATTATGCGAAGATGAATTTTAGAAAACAAAACAATTGGACCGGATGGGTGATTTTTTTGATTGCGCTGGCAACCTACGTATTGACCAGAGAAGCTCGTGGTAGTTTATGGGACACTGGCGAGTTTATCGCAAGTGCCAAGGGTCTTCAACTTCCTCACCCTCCAGGTGCTCCGTTGTTTGTTTTGCTAGGTCGATTCTTTATCATCCTTTTTGGAGACGGCCCACTTACTGCGGCAAGCGCAGTCAATTTTATGAGTGCACTAGCCAGTGCTGCTACCATTCTGTTTTTGTTTTGGAGCATCACTCATTTTGGAAGAAAACTCTATGCTGTTAAAGAAGATCAGTTAACTCAACCACAAATCACAACCATTATGGGTGCTGGAGTTGTGGGTGCGTTAGCTTATACCTTTTCTGATTCTTTTTGGTTCAGTGCGGTGGAAGGCGAAGTATATGCTCTTTCATCATTTTTTACAGCGCTTGTTTTTTGGGCGATGTTGAAATGGGAACAAGCAGATGAAAATGCAGGCAATAATCCAGCAGACAGAGTAAGGGCTGACCGTTGGATTGTATTCTTCTTTTTCATGATGGGACTTTCAATTGGTGTTCACCTTTTAAACTTATTAACCATCCCTGCAATCGTAATGATCTATTACTATCGCAGATATGCTGTTACCACCAAGGGTGCGATCTATGCATTCCTAATTGGATGTGCAATAACTGGATTAGTACAGGTTGGCGTTATACAGTATTCCATGAAAGCCGCAGGATTAGTAGATATCTTTTTTGTCAATAACCTGAAACTTCCATTCTTCTCTGGATTTGCATTTTACTTTGTTGCGCTCACGGTTTTAGTTATTGTGGGTCTCAGTTTTTCTGTCGCCAAATTCTCATCTACAAAAATTATCAGCTGGTTTGTTGCTTTTCTTGTTTTACTGGTATTACCTTTTGTAATTATTCCTGGAGATGGTATTAAATTTCTTCCACTTGTACTTGTAATTGCAGCTGCTGTAGCAGTGGGCTATTTCTTAAAACCATCCTCACTTCGAGTTTTAAAGCTATCACTTTGGTGTTACTCGTTTATGTTATTGGGATACTTTATGTATTTCACAGCGCTGATTCGCTCTACAGCAAATCCGGGCATTGACATGAACAATGTAGACAATCCCATTAGTTTGGTTTATTATTTGAGCCGTGAACAATACGGAAGTGCTCCATTGATATATGGACCGCATTTTGCTGCTGATCCTTCTAAAGACCTAGTTCAAGACCAGCCGTTTGTTGAAAGCGAAATGAAGTATTTAAAAGGAAAGGACAGCTATATTCCAATCGGTCGCACAAAAGATTATAATTACACGAGCGATGTTAAACAATTATTTCCCCGTGTATGGGACTCTAGTGATGACCAATACCACGCACAATTCTATGCCGAATGGTTAGGTCTTGAACAAGACCCGCAAACTGGAAATTATCAGGCCCCTACCTACAAGGACAACATCAATTGGTTTTTCAGTTATCAAATGAGTCTTATGTATTGGCGATATTTCATGTGGAATTTCGCTGGTAAACAAAATGACATTCAAGGACTGGGCAATAAACGCGATGGAAATTGGATTAGCGGCATTGGATTTATTGATGATAGCCGATTAGGAGACCAATCCCGTTTACCTGATAGCATTAAAAACAATGCAGCACATAATCGCTTCTTTTTACTCCCCTTCCTACTAGGTATCATTGGCTGCGTATACCAATATTTAAAAAACAGAAAAGATTGGATTGTCAGTTTTCTACTTTTCTTCTTTACTGGAATTGCAGTAGTGCTCTACCTAAATCAGCCCGGCAACCAGCCACGTGAACGTGACTACGCTTATGTTGGATCCTTTTATGCATTTGCCATTTGGATTGGACTTGCCGTTATCACATTTGCGCAACTGGCAAAGGAAAAATTAGAAAAGGCAAGTTTTAAAGACTTATTGATCTATACAGGCTCCTTGGCATTTTTGGTCACTTTTATGAGTTGTTTCCCTGGCAACGGAGATGGCGCTATGATTACCTCGCTTGCTGCTGGTGCGATGGGAATAGGTCTAACAATTGCTATACCATTCTTGATACAAAAAATAAGTGGCCAGGGCAAAAACGAATCAATCGTTGCCGGACTGGCACTTTGGATTTGTATATTGGTTCCCATTTGGATGGGCTATCAAACTTGGGATGATCATGATCGAAGCAATAAAACCACTGCTCCTGACATGGCAAGAGATTATCTGGAGAGTTGTGCCCCCAATGCCATCTTATTTTCCTTTGGAGACAATGACACCTATCCTTTATGGTATGCGCAAGAAGTAGAAGGTATTCGCACTGATGTACGTGTTGTCAATAACAGCTTATTGGGAATTGACTGGTACATCAATCAACTGCGCTATAAAATCAATGATGCGGATTCGTTAAACATGATTTGGCCTGCAGATAAAATAGAAGGCAATAAAAGAAACTATGTCCTCTACAATCCAGTTAGCGGAATTGATCAAGAAGCCTATTATGATCTCTATGACGTCATGAACAGTTATGTAGGCAGCGACGATCCTGCAAGAATGGATAATTCCAGGGGAGAGCCGTTGAACATAATGCCCGTTAGTCGTGTAACTGTTCCTGTTGACCGCTCTATTGTTTTACAAAATGGTACTGCAGTTGCTGGGGATAGCATTTTACCTGCATTAGGCATAGAGCTTCCTAAAAGAGCATTGCTCAAAAATGATTTGATCATTTTGAACATTATTGCTGCTAACCAATGGAAACGTCCGATCTATTTCACTTCTCCTATGGGTGAGTTAGGCTTTGGTCCTTATTTACGCAAAGAAGGTCTCTCCTATCGCTTAGTTCCTGTACTCCCTCGTTTTTCTCAAATGAACTGGATTGCAGATCAATCCATGCGTTCAAATGGATTAGGTGGAACAACGCTTCGAGACAATAATCTCGATGTGATGTACAAAAATCTAATGGAGAAATTCAGATTTGGTGGTGCAGAGAAAAAAGGAATCTATTTTGATGAAGAAAATCGAAGACACTTACTCAACATTCGATCCGTGTATGCTGAAGCAGCTGGAAACTTAGCTGACGCAGGACGAAAAGATGAGGCTAAAAAACTAATGGAGAAAATTGAAAATTCAATTACTCCTACCTCGCTCCCCTACGCCATGGTGAGCAGGTATAACAGCCATAATCAAACAGCTTTGATTTATTTAGAAGCAGCCTACAAAGCAGGAATGACTGAACTGGCTACTAAGGTGAAAAAAGCCATTCTAACAGATCTACAACAGCAGGACAACTACTACAAGTATATTCAATCTTCGATCCCTGCTTATTATGGTGGATTTGAAAGAACGGAGGCACCAATCAATGAAAGACTATTTACAGTACTTCGTGATATAGAAACGAAATACGAACCCGGCGCTGTCAAACCAAAATAAAGTATTTAACGTGGATATTGAATTCAATAAAAACGAAGACCATCTACGCAATTTAGTTAGTCAGCTGAGACAAACTGCAGAACAAATTGAGTTAGGCGGGGGCAAGAAGTCAATAGACAAACAGCACGAAAAAAATAAGAAGACAGCACGGGAGCGACTCGACTATCTACTAGACAAAAATGCTCCCTTTGTTGAAATTGGCAAGTTTGTCGGACATGGTCTCTATCCCGAATTTGGTGGATGCCCCGCAGGAGGAACAGTAGCGGGCATTGGCTACATCAGTGGCAAGCAATGTGTGGTAGTGGCCAATGATCAAACGGTCAAGGCAGGAGCTTGGTTTCCTATCACAGGTAAAAAGAATCTTCGATTACAGGAAATTGCCATGGAGAATCACCTGCCAATTATTTATCTGGTGGATAGTGCAGGCGTGTTTCTTCCCCTTCAAGATGAAATATTTCCCGATAAAGAGCACTTTGGTAGAATCTTTAGAAACAATGCCAAAATAAGTGCAATGGGAATTCCACAAATTGCTGCAGTGATGGGAGCCTGTGTAGCAGGCGGCGCTTATTTACCAATTATGAGCGACGAAACCTTAATGGTTGAGGGAAATGGCTCCGTGTTTTTAGCAGGTTCCTATTTGGTAAAAGCGGCCATTGGTGAAGATGTAGATAATGAAAGTTTAGGAGGTGCTCAAATGCATGCAAATATTAGCGGTACCGCTGATGCCACTTTCAAAACTGAAGAGGACTGCTTAGATCATATTCGAAAACTGGTTGGACTTTTTGCCGACAAACCAAAGGCGGGCTTTAATCGCATTAAAGCACAAGCACCCGCTAAGGATCCTGCTTCCATTTATGGCCTCTTTCCAAGGGATGGGAAACCCTATGACACCTACGAGCTTTTATCGTGCATTGTAGACAAGGATAGTTTTCAGCCCTACAAACAAGACTATGGAAAGACCATGGTGTGTGGGTATGCACGCATTGAAGGATGGGCAGTAGGAATAGTTGCCAATCAACGAAAAATTGTAAAAAGCGGTAGAGGTGAAATGCAAATGGGTGGTGTTATCTACAACGATGGCGCTGATAAAGCAGCCCGTTTTATCCTGAATTGCAATCAAAAGAAAATACCGCTTGTATTTTTCCAAGATGTAACTGGATTCATGGTAGGAAGCCGTAGTGAACAATCTGGCATTATTAAGGACGGTGCAAAACTGGTCAATGCTGTTGCCAATTCAGTGGTTCCAAAGTTTACTGTGATTACAGGAAATTCGTTTGGCGCAGGTAATTATGCGCTATGCGGAAAAGCATACGATCCTCGTTTAATCGTTGCCTGGCCCACGGCAAAAATTGCAGTGATGGGAGGTGAATCAGCTGCTAAAACACTTCTACAAATTGAAGTAGCTGCACAAAAAGCAAAAGGCAAGGAAGTGGATCCTGCTACTGAAAAAGAATTACTCGCAAGGATTCAAAAAAAATACGACGAACAGATGAATCCGCTCTATGCGGCAGCCAGGTTGTGGATTGATGATATCATTGACCCCGTAAATACCAGAGAAACTCTTGCCCAAGGGATTGCTGCTGCCAATGAGAACCCAACAATTCCCCCCTTTCAAACCGGTGTCTTTCAAGTATAAATATGACTAGCGAACATGTTGTAATCTATACTGACGGTTCTTCCAGAGGAAACCCTGGTCCCGGAGGCTATGGAGTCATTTTAAAATACGGAACACTTGAACGAGAATTAGCCCAAGGATTTCACTACACAACCAATAATCGAATGGAACTAATGGCGGTTATTGAAGGACTCAAAGCCCTTAAAAAAAATGGACTACATGTTACTATTTACTCCGATAGCCAATATGTTGTAAAAGCAATCAAAGAGGGCTGGCTAAAAAAATGGATCGCAACAAATTTCAAAGGCGGCAAAAAGAATCCAGATCTCTGGAGAGAGTTACATGCATTACTCCAATTACATCACGTAACATTTAAATGGATCAAAGGTCATGCAGACAATCCTTACAACAACAAATGTGATGAATTAGCAACCAATGCAGCCATCAATGGATCAAAAATTTCCGATCAGGTTTACGAGCAAGAAAAGGAAGCGTAAAGTAATACCAGTACGATTAGGCTAGTACGATTGCCTTTTTACGCAGCGATAGATAATTATAGAGGAAAAGAACGCCTGGTAAAAAAACTAGCGTAGACATCACTGAATTTTTAAAGAAGGGCAATCCCGCAATATAACAGGTAGTTAATCCAGCCAAATCTTTACTATAAATAGCCTCAGAAGAATACAACCAAACCATTCCATTAGAGAGCAAAAAGAAAAGTGTAGCCCCTGAGAAAGCTCCTGCAAAAATTCCTTTCACTGAACGGCCTTGAAATAAATAACCAACAAAAGTGATGGATAGAAGCAGCGCATAATTTTTCCATTGACCAGCGTATACACCCGCGTAATCAAATAAGCCATTTTGGTATAACAATTCAATGGCTAGGTCACTGACAAATAAAGAAGTAAGCGAAAAGAAAAACAACCACTCTTTTTGGCGTATCACAAAACCTGAGAACAAAGCAATCGCAATCACTGGAGAAAATCCAGAAAGCGCAATTTCAGGTCCAAAAAAGTATTTACAAGCTGTAGTAACGATTACTAAAAGAGTTGCGAAAAGTACCGACTTGAAAAGGTTGTTCATGAGAAAATGTTTCGGGTGATGTGTAGCAAATTTAATTGAATTGAAGAAACTCTTGCAGTTAGTTATTAACTAGTGTGGATACCACTGGTAGCAATATAAACTACTGTGTTTGATGAAGAAGATATCGTCAATGGCGCTGCCCCATCCCAAAAGGCAACAATCTGGCCTTGTTTAAGTGTCACTTGTGTTTTCCCACTGGTTAACTCCACAGCACCACCTAAACTTAATAGAAAGCAAGGTTGCCCCAGTTGTAATTCCTTTTTTAGGCCTTCTTTCAGTGGTAACATCCCCAAACGAAAATCAGATACAGGCGTTTCAAACCATTTGACTGATTCGTCCTTTTCTTGGGGTAGTAATAGTTGAGGAACGATACCCTCACAACGTGTGTGTTTCATCAACTCAGTAACATCCACATGTTTGGATGTAAGGCCGCCTCTTAATACATTGTCAGAGTTTGCCATAATTTCAACATTCTGTCCCTCCAAATAAGCATGAGGAATGCCAGCGTCCTGAAACACAGCCTCGCCAGGATTAACGTGCACGAGGTTAAAAAAGTAGATCGAAAAAATTCCCTTATCGGCATGTCCATTTTTGCAATACATCTCCCCTGCTCTGGCTGCCCAAAAATCAGGTGAGCTTTTTGGCAAAGCTCCTTTTTGATACAGATTGGATAGTCTTTTTAGCAACGGCAGCAAAAATTGATCTGTCTCTTGTTGCGACAAATTCATAACATGCCTGTAAAGCGCCTCATTTCCTCCCTTTTCCAAAACCGGTAATAGGCCAGCAAACTCACTTACCGTTTCCAGGGTCTCTTTCAACTGTTGCTCTACTTTAAACCCATGAAGTAACCAGAAAGAACTTAGAGCTACCATCAGCTCGGGCTTATGATTATCATCTTTATAATTGCGGGTGGGAGCAGATAAATCAATTCCTTCCCGATTCTCTCGCTCAAACTCAATTTTAGCAGCAGCCTTAGTGGGATGAACCTGTATAGACAGCATATCCTTTACATCCAAGACTTTCAGCAAAAAGGTTAGGTTACTCAACTTGTCTTTTAAAGAAATCTTAGAACCATCTTCATTTACAAGCTGAGAAACCCCCTGCGAATGCGTTCCCATCCAATACTCAGCAAAAGGCTGCTGCGTATCCTCAACATTCAATAAGGCGGGTAAAAAATGATGGCCACCCCAATCGTAATGCTTCACCACTCCTTTAACTAAATATATTGAACTCATACAGCGAATCTATTATACTTATCGTAAAGATAATGGATGACGTCTCATATTGAAACTGGGAAAAAAGGAGAAATACTCGCCGCCAACTGGCTCTCTCAACAAGGCTATATTGTCATTTATAAAAATTGGCGATTTGGAAAACTTGAAATTGACCTTATAGCACTTCACAATGAATTCATTCATTTTATCGAGGTAAAGACGAGAACAACTACGCGTTGCGGAGGGCCAGAACTAAGTGTGAACTATAAAAAGTTCATCCATTTTCAACGGGCGTCTCAATCATTTCTGGCGCTCCATAAAAAATACAAATGGGTGCAGTATGATGTTGTTGCGGTAACCTTAGTTCCGGAACAAGAACCTATCGTGGAGCTATTTTCGGATGTCTACTTTTGAAAATCAGCCATCATTTTTTCAACCAAAGCAAAAGTAGCAGGACAACTATCCACGTTTTGGTGGTGGATATGAACAAAATCCTGAAAATCCTTTGCAAGGTGCGGGAAGCCTGCGCAGTCAGCAGGTCGGATCGCATAGATAGAACACTTATTATCTTTTTTATTCAAAAACTGACAAGGGGTGCTCTTATTCATCCAATCCCTATCACCACCGCGCTCCCTGTGTAGCCATTTTTTCTTGAACTCGGTAACCGTCATTCCGAAATGTTTCGAAATACGCTTTAAATCCCTCACTGTATACGTAGGAGTCATCGTCTTACAGCAATTAGCACAGGAGAGACAGTCAACTTCTTTCCATACTTCTTTTTCCCACTTACCAATTTTTTTATCGATGCCAGACGGCTTTTGCTTTTCGAGCTTAGTCAAAAAAATACGCATCCGTCTGCGTGCTTTATTTCTTTTTGAAATAAATGAGCGAAGAGAAAATGATTTCTTGTTTTTCATGGCTAGCGAAGATAATCAAACAAAGCATTTAAATTTGACAAAACAATCGCCATGAAGCGAATCCTCTTGCTACTCACCTTGAGCCTGCCCTTTATCTTTCTCTCTTCTTGTAATTGGTTTTCTTCTCCTCCCCCCACTTTCTGCGATACGAGCTGCAGTAGCGAACCAATTAGCTTTACCGGAACGCATCAAAGTAAACCTACCGTTAAAATATCCATTGCAAATTGTCTTCCTGACACGCTGATATGGAGTTATGAGGGACTTGGAACGAATCGAAAAATTGGATTCTCCTACCTTATTGGGGCCTCCATTAAAATCAATAAAGATTTTGTACGAGCGCAGTTTAATGAGAATAAATATGCCTGGATCTTATTTAATGACTGTCTTACCGGAAGAGGCTACCAAATTAAATTGCCTTATGACAAAGAGACGCCATTTAGTTTAAAAAGTAGTGGCATCAACCCCATGGATCCTAAATTTTCAATTGCAGAGGGGCTGATCGTGAACACCGATCGAGGAAATATTTTTGTCGAAGACGCTATAGAGGGTAAAAAAGCAATGATGACTTTTGGCCAAAAATTGGATATTGACTACGACGCATTACATGATCACATTGATAGTGTTAACGTTACCAGAGACCGCATTTGGGTACGAATCAAAATTGGAAATGACTGGGTTGAAAAGGAAAAGAAAATTATTCTGGAGTAATACACATGTGGGAGCCTTCTATCAAGGGATTCAAAGCTTGGCTACAACTGGAAAAGTCTCTTTCCGATAACTCCGTACAGGCCTATATAAGAGACGTTGAATTACTGGTTCGATTTCTTACCATCAGTAAGGAACCAAAAGCACCTGCTGCTGTTGAGGCAGCGGATCTCCGTGTATTTTTAAAATGGATTCATGAACTAGGTTTCTCGGCTGGTTCGCAAGCACGTATTTTATCTGGCATTAAATCATTTTATCGCTATTGTATTCTCGAACAAACCAGTCAAACTGATCCCACCACCTTATTAGAGGCCCCTAAACGAAAAAGAACTCTACCGGATACACTGAGCTTTGAAGAAATTGAAAAACTGATTGCTCAAATCGATTTGAGTAAACCAGAAGGAACTCGAAACAAAGCCATGCTGGAAACATTATACAGTTGCGGCCTTCGTGTAAGCGAACTGGTCCAATTGCAACTCTCTAAGCTTTATTTGGATCTTGGGTTTGTGAGGGTTAGAGGAAAAGGCGATAAAGAAAGGCTCGTTCCCATAGGAGACAGCGCAATCAAGTATATCCAACTTTACAAACAGACCACTCGCACACAGATTCAACCCCAGCGAGGCAATGAGGATTTTGTTTTTTTAAATAAAAGAGGTGGACCCCTTTCACGAGTAATGGTATTTTATATTATTCGCGATTTGGCTAAACGTGCAGGAATTAACAAAACAGTTTCGCCGCATACATTTAGGCATTCATTTGCGACTCATCTAATTGAAGGTGGCGCAGATCTACGTGCTGTGCAAGAAATGTTAGGTCATGCCAGTATTACAACTACGGAAATTTACACGCATCTGGATCGTGAATTTCTTCGAAAAACCTTGCAACAATTCCATCCCGGGTTTGTTAAGCCTGAATAGTTGGCTTTGACAGGCAATCACTAATTTTGTATTTCTAAAAATTTATCGCATGAAAAAACTTGTATTTCTTGCCCTCTCATTTATGATATTTTCTGCTGGGCAGGCTCAATTAAAAACCCCCGCTCCTAGCCCCTTACAGACAATCAAACAGGATTTTGGACTAGGAAGTATTGAGGTTTCTTACTCCCGTCCCGCAGTAAAAGGAAGAAAGATATTTGGTGATCTTGTGCCTTTTGGTAATGTGTGGAGAACCGGTGCCAACAGCGCAACTACACTAACATTTAGTGATGAAGTGAGCATTGGAGGTGTAAAAATTGCTCCCGGCAAATATGGTCTGCTTAGCATCCCTGATAAAAAAAACTGGACAATCATTATCAGTAAACAAATTGATGTGACAAGTCCCGCTGCTTACAAGCAAGACATGGATATTGTTCGTGTAAATGCAGCAAAAGTTAATCTCAAAAACAAAATGGAAAACTTTGCAATCGTTATTGACAATATTAAATCCAATCAATGTGAGATTAATTTAAACTGGGATAAAACAAAGGTTAGCTTCACTGTTGAAACCGATGTAGACACTCGGATTATGAAACAAATTGCTACAGCGATGCAAGGAGATAAAGCACCTTATTTCAATGCTGCGATGTATTACATGGAAAATGGCAAAGACCTTAACCAGGCACTAGCATGGTTTGAAAAAGCAGCCGCCTCCACTCCAACAGCTTATTGGGTACACCATCAATTGGCTAACTGTCTAGCTAAGTTGGGTAAGAAAGCAGAAGCAAAAGCAGCAGCTGAAAAGTCAAAAGAATTAGCACTGGCTGCAAAAAATATGGACTATGTTAAATTAAATGAGAAGCTATTAGCTGATCTTAAATAATAGACTACCAAATTTTAGAAGAGCCACCTCCAAAAAGGTGGCTTTTTTATTACTAACCAAATCGTCTTTTGCTAAAAAGATGCGCGAGTAAACTCAGTATCACCACAAGACCCGCTCCTATTGGATTCAACCATAAAAATGCAAGTTTGAAAAACCCAGTCTTACTCCAATAGAAAATCAGCATCACCAATAGCTCTGCTATCAATGCAGACCAAAAAACAATACTCCCACTTTTTATAACTGGGAAAAACAGGGCGACCAAAAAAATACCGAGTACCACTCCATAAAAGAGTGATCCTAAAATATTAACTGCCTCAATAAGGCTGTTACCAATATTGTACGTGAATAAGGCCACCACAATACAAAAGAGTCCCCACAACAGAGTGTACCCTCTTGACCACTTAAAAGCAGCTTGTTCGGATAATGGAGCGGTAGCATATCGCTTGTGAAAATCCACAAGCGTACAAGCCGCCAGCGAATTAATTGCAGCTGCAATACTACCCCAGGAAGCTAAAAAAATAATGGCTATCAACAAACCCACTAATCCATGCGGAAGGTGGTCCATTACAAAACGAAGAAAAATGTAATTCGTATCGTTACTAGATCCTATTGGACCCGTTTGATCAATCCACGATTTAACTTTTCGTCGCAAACTATCACTTTGCTGATGCAATTGTCGTAGAGAATCAACTAAAAACTGCTGTTTAATGCCAGATACATTCTCTCGCTTTTCATTCGCATAAAGAACTAGTACGTTTTGCTTTTTTGCAGCAACCTGGTCAAAAGTGAATTCTACAGAGCGTAATGAGTCAGCATATACAGTATTTGAGCGAAGTTTTTCTACAGGTACTGTATTAAAAAAAAGGGGGGCTTTATTAAACTGATAAAATGAAAAGACCAAAACGCCTACCAATAAGATTAAAAACTGCAGCGGAACTTTTATAAGCCCGTTCATGAGTAACCCGATTTGGCTTTGCTTAATTGATTGCGCAGTTAGATAGCGTCCCACCTGGCTTTGATCCGTGCCAAAGTAAGAAAGCGCTAAAAAAAATCCTCCAATCAAACCGCTCCAAATATTATACTGATCACTCCAATCAAATGAACCCTTTTTGAACCCGGAAGAAATAACATTCATCTTACCCATCTTTTCGCCAATGAATAATGCATCTGTAAATCCGATGCCTACGGGTAATAATTTAACCACCATCCATCCTGCTAAACCCAAGCCCAAAAAAATAATTACCCATTGGAGTTGTTGCGTATAGGCAACTGCCCTTGCACCTCCTGAAAGGGTATAAATAATCAAAAGTCCTCCCATCAAAATACTGGTAGCGGTAAGTCCCCACCCAAGAATAGAAGATAAAATAATGGAAGGTGCAAACACACTAATACCCGTGGAGAGACCTCTTTGTAATAAAAAAAGTAAAGAAGTTAACGCACGGGTTTTGCCATCAAAGCGGTTTTCTAAATATTCATAGGCCGTGTAAACTTGCAAGCGATGATAAACAGGAACAAAAAAAAGTGCAATGACAATCATGGCAAATGGCAGACCAAAGTAGTATTGCACAAATCGCATTCCATCAGTATAAGCCTGACCAGGTGCGGACAAAAAAGTAATAGCGCTAGCCTGCGTACCCATGATGCTGAGGAGAATCAACCCCCACTGCATACTTCGATTGGAGCGAAAATAACCGTCTAAATCTTTTGTAGATCTACTCTTGTATAACCCATATACAATGATCACGCAAAGCGTAGTGCACAATACCAGCCAATCTAATACACTCATTGAAAGAAAGTAGTTTAAAGATTATTCTTGGCTTCTTCGTTTATGCCTAATCCACCCTGTCCAAACAATTAAACCACCTAATAGAAGTCCTAGTATAATGCCAATTCTAACTCTTTTAATAGCAATTCCAATCACGAGACCAAGTACAATAGCGACACCCATAGCCCAATCAGATCGCTGCTGTGATTTTCCCATGATTTAGTTTTTAGAAGATTTTCCCAGCGCTAATAAATTAGCTAACAACCGATAGGCCCCAGGCACTCCTGCAGGAAGCTGTCGAAATAAGGCAAGCCCCGTATAGGTAAACCAACCCTTGCCCGCTTTAGCAACTAATAGTGCCCCCGTATCAGCTTTTTCACCAGGGTCGGCCATTTCGATCAACACTTCATATTTACGCGCGGTATCCACTCCATGATAAATACTACGTTCTTGTACCCATCCTTCAAAATCATGCTCATTCAATTGGTTAGGGAAAGTAAATACCGGATGCGTCGGATTTAAAAAACGTACAACAGCATTCTCGTCAGTGATTCGATTCCGCGTAATTACAAAAGGAAATGGACCAATACTTGCTTTGACTGGACCAATTTGATTGCTTGTATTATACTGTACTATATAATTTCCACCTTGCTCTACATACTTCATCAACTTATCAAAATATCCATTTAACCACTCTTGCGTGTTGTGCGCACGAACGCCTGTGATAATTGCATCAAATTGTTGAAGAGATTGTTTTGCCAGTGTAGCCTCATCCAACAAGGTGACAGTGTACCCCATTCGCTGCAAGGCCTCTGGAATCTTGTCACCAGCTCCGGGTATATATCCAATTTTTTTGCCTGCAGTTTTAGCTTCAATTGGTTGAACCACAACCTGAGCTGGCTTAAAATAATAAAGGGGTGGAATATGATCGTAATGGATTTCTGAACGATCGACCAAAGGCATTGTTCCTTTACTATCCGTAGCAGTAAATCGAATGGTGTCTACTCCCTGAAAAGAAGTCAAGGGATAGTTCAACTGCAAACGCTGCTCTTTCTTGATTGAACCAACTGTTGCCATCTCTTTTTTCAACAATGAAGTCCCAAATCCAATGGATAAATTGTCACGATTTGAAAAAGCTGTTAATTCAACTTTATCTTCTTTGGTTTGACTAGAACTAAGTTGAAGTCGCAATAGATCGCTAGGATGTAACGTAACAGGCGGCATCACAATCAATGGCCACTGCAGCTCCCCTTTTACCGGATCTGTAAATTTATAAGTGACTGGAATCTCATAGCTAATGGTCTCGTAGCTGATTGCTTCGTTTTCCCACTTTAAATCGACAAGAACTGAAAAAGCCGGACTGTTTTCTGGATTACCTATAAGAGCGTTATCGCTTACATCATACGCTCCTTTCAAAAGGGGCTTTTGTAACCAGTAGGGTTGAGAAAAAGCTTTTGTTGTGGGCACCTTAATTTTTGTGCTGACCGTTACTCCTTTATTCTGAATTAATTTTTGCTCGCCCGCAAATGAATATTCTGGTTCATTTAATAAACTAATTGACTCAACTGAAGCGGAACCTCCCCGGCGATTAATCATGTAACAATTAATCTGCAACGAATCGCCAGCTACTGCATAGGATTGTGGGCTAGTTGCTTCTAAATAAATTCCATTGACTCTAAGAAGCAGTTGCATAACCTCTTTAGCTTTCTGGTATCCCCATCCATCGGCATTAACTTCTAACAATGCATTATAGAGCTTAAGCAAGCCACTCGTTGAATATTCAGGATGTTGCCAATTATAGCCATTCACTAAACTGTCAACTAAATTTTGTATTCGTAATTGCTGATATCGCCCAGACCAAGTTGTTGGAATATCTTCTAAAAGATCCTTTTTTACAGGCGCACCCTTAAGTTGTTTAAAATACTCCAATGATTCTCCCCTTGATAAGGGCACACCAAATCCCTGACTTTTATGTTGACTTCTGCTTTGCGCAGCAATCTCACCATAACTTTTTCCCAAAAAGCTATTATATCCCCCCACGTCCAATTTCAATTGGTCTTCACGTATGGTGGAGTTTCCTCCAAAATTGAAAGTGTTCCAAAATAATCTTTTCACCTTCCAAGCACCGCCGGTTAATGCTAATTGCTCTGGAAATTTAGAAGGATCGGCAGCTGCCTCCACTGCTTCTTCTGCTAAAATCGCAGAAGCAGTATGATGGCCATGCCCCCCTTCACCCGTTGTTGGAAATCGAGTAATCACCACATCAGGTTTAAATTTTCTGATTACTAAAACAACATCCTGTAAAATTTTATCGCGATCCCAAATAGCAAACGTTTCTACAGGTGTTTTAGAATAACCAAAATCAAAAGCACGGGTAAAAAACTGCTCACCTCCATCTATGCGTCTTGCTGCCAATAATTCTTGGGTTCGGATTAACCCCAACTCCACTCCCTGTTCCTGTCCAATTAAATTTTGTCCACCATCACCTCGTGTTAGAGAAAGATAGCCTGTTCGAAGCAGTCGCTCATTAGCGAGGTATGTAATTAACCGTGTGTTTTCATCATCGGGATGAGCTGCTATATACAAAACAGATCCAACGACACCTAACTTTTTAATATCCTGAAATAGTGCTGATGACGCTTGTTGAGCGTGGAGCAAATTAGATTGAAATAAAACAAGCAGTAAAGAAAAAGCAAGCCGTCTTCTCATAAGATTTATGAATTATCAGTTACTTTAAAAAAACAATGCATTACACAAAAACAATTTTCCATTTTCCCAGAAGTTTCTAAAAAGTATATTGTCAGCAAAAAAACTAACAGAGCCTCCTCCTACTGGAATTTGACCAATCAATACACCATCCTTTAACTTAGGATCCAATTGACTGCCTACAAACCCTGCCAGGGCACCATCCTTTTTCAAAACACCCACATTCCATCCCGTATCTTTTTTCAAAAACTCAAATAATGTAGGATCCGTCTTTAGTGTATAATAAGCCGCCGGATAACCAAAAGCTATAGGATGAGAAACATCAAGCATTACTTTCCAAATGGACCCGGTAGTTAATGAACCTATTTCTTCACGTTCTCTGTCTTTAAAAAGATGTAAGGATGCATACGCCTCTTTATCAGTGTCTGCATCAGTTTTACGACTAATCAAACCAATATCTAATTTGGCAAGTTGTTTAGTGGATTCTCCAATTGCAATTAGCTTGCCGCCCCTTTGAAGCCAGGCTCTAAGTCCTTCCACATTTTCTTTTCCATCAAGAAAACGAAAGCGACCCTCTGGCAGAATTAATACATCAAACAAGGCCAAATCGGCAGTAGAAAAAGAGGAATTATTCAGCAGCGTAATAGGATAAGACAACTGACGATCAAAAAAATTCCAAATCTCACCTACGCTAAGACTACTCGAACCCTCTCCACTCAGCAGAGCCACCCGAGGAGTGCGAATAGAAACAACCTTATCGCTACCAAAATCTGCCCCTTTATCTACTAAACCGGTTTTCAGAGACACCAGATTCACTTGGTCTTGCAATGCCCACTCTCTGATTGTATCAAAGAGTCGTTCTCCAAATTTTTCATTGGATGTTTTTAGAACGAGGATTGTTCCCGGATCAAATGACTTTCCATTCACTACAAATGATTCTACTGCATAACGAAGTTTATAGCCTGCCTGTAACAAGCGTGATGCAAACACAGCCGATTTCAAACTATTCCAAGGCAAAGCATATCCATATTGCGTGTTTTCTATTGCTATAGGTACTCTTTTATAAGGCTCTGCCGCTATTATTCTATCCTTGCTAGCAAAAGCCTGAAGTCCATAGGCATAGGGCAAGGACCAAGCCGTAATATCATAGGTAGCAGAATCACTCAAACTTGTGCGCGGTTCAAATAATACCTGTAACAAAGCAGAATTTGGTTGGTACCCAGTTATAACTACATCCTCTTTTGATAGGGAAAATGACTCCTCTTTTCCTGTGTAAAAGTTAACACCCTTTGCAGGTCCGCTTGTGCCCACTGCATACTGAATACCATGTGCGTCCAATAAAGAGAGTAATTGGTTGAGATGCTCTTGCTTTTTTGGTTCAGCTTTTATTACAAACGATTTATACGTACCCGTCCCTTTTGTAATAGCGTTATCAAAAAACTGACTAAACTCGCTTACTAATTTTTTTTGATGGAGCGAACTCAATTCTATTGTACTGAGTGACGTAGTCAAATGATGTGCAACCCTTGCTCTTAAAGTAAGTGTATCACCATCATCATTTATTATGCCAAGTCCAGCGCGTATCCCGCCCTGTTCATAGGTCATCCCTATAGAACCATTATAAATTGGATACGTGTCTCCATAGGAGGGATATAATAAATCAAATCTTTCTTTGGTGAAGTATAACCACCCATTCTGATCAAAATAACGGGCGTGATTTTTTCCAATTTCTTGTTGAAACTCTCGCTGCCAGTTGGTAATGATTTCATGATAAGGTTCCGCAGCAGGAGCAAAATAATAGGGCTCATTGTATCCTTGTTCGTGAAAATCGACATGAACCTGTGGCATCCAACTCCGGTAAGCCTTTATACGCTGTTGACTTTCTACCTGAGTTAACCAAGCCCAATCACGATTAAGGTCAAAATAGTAGTGGTTAGAGCGCCCGCCTGGCCAAGGCTCTTGATGTTCACGAGCATTTGGTAACGGATTAAATTCTTTACCCACCACCGATTGATACCAGTTTACATACCTATCTCTCCCGTCTGGATTTAAACAAGGATCAATTAAGACAACTGTATTTTTAAGCCAATCTGCACAGGAGGATTGATCTTTGACCAACTCATATATGGTTTGCATAGCAGCCTCAGTAGAAGAAGCCTCATTACCATGTACATTATAGCTTAGCCAAACAATCGCAGGTTGCTGATCAACTTTATTTCCTGGTGTTGTGGTTGCCTTATATACCAATTTTAAATTAGCAGTCCGAATGTCTTCTATACGGTTTCGATTTTCGGGAGACGTCACGATAGCAAGTAAAAGTGGCCGTCCCTCATTCGTTCGTCCATATTGCTGAAGCTGCACTCGGTCGTTTGCGACTGTAGCCACATATTCAAAATAACGTTGCACTAAATGGTGCGGTGTATGTTTTGCACCAATGGGATACCCGAGAAATTGCTCGGGCGACTTTACTTGTGCAAACAATGAGGAGCAGAAAAATAGCATCCCCGCAAAAACAGAAAAAGCAGCTTTCATTTGCTAAAAATTAGACTGGAAAGTTAAGGTTTGTTTTGGTTTCCGTAGCTTAGCTTTCACAAGAGATATTTATGAAAAAAACAGGTTCACTTGTAGTGCTCTTATTGATATTACAGCAATCATTTGGTCAGTTTTTACAGGAGAATGGAATTGACCCTTACCACTACACCAGTCAAAAAAAATTAATTGCAAGCAAGGGAGCGGTTGCATCTGCTCACCCGTTGGCAAGTATGGTAGGAACAGCAATTCTAAAAAAAGGGGGTAACGCTTTTGATGCTGCAATTGCAACGCAATTAGCACTAGCGGTTGTGTATCCCAATGCTGGCAATTTGGGAGGTGGCGGCTTTTTAGTAGGGCAATTAAAATCGGGTAAACAAGTAGCGATAGACTATCGCGAAAAAGCGCCAGCTGCTGCACACCGCGACTTATACATTGATGAAAATGGAAAAGCAAATACTGATAAAAGCCAATTAGGCCATTTAGCTGCAGGGGTGCCAGGAACTGTTGCAGGACTTTTTGCATCACACCAGTTCGCCACTTTTTCATTTGCTGATTTGATAACTCCTGCCATTGAATTAGCAGAACGTGGGTTCTGTATTTCTGCCGGCGAGGCCCGTGGGCTCAATGCGATACAAACGGACTTAAAAAAATATAACACGCATACGCCTGCGTTTGTAAAAAGTGAAGGCTGGAAAGAAGGTGACACTTTACGTCAACCTCAATTAGCCGCTACTCTAAAAAGAATTAAGGAAAAAGGGAAAGCGGGTTTCTATGAAGGCGAAACCGCTCAACTCATCGTGGAAGAAATGAAAAGAGGAAATGGAATCATCAGCTTAGAAGATCTCAAAAAATATGAAGCTGCTTTTAGGACCCCGCACCGATTTAGCTATAAAGAGTACGTAATAGTTAGCATGCCAATGCCAAGTAGCGGAGGTTTATTATTGAACCAGATGATGAAAATGGTTGAAAATAGAAATCTGGGCAAAATGGGATTTCAAACAGCCGAGTCCGTGCAATTAATGACAGAAGTGATGCGCAGAGCCTATGCAGATCGTGCCGCCTACATGGGAGATGCTGATTATTATCCGGTTCCTGTACGCGGGATAACAGAAGCCGCCTACTTGAAAAAAAGGATGGAAGACTATGACCCTACTAAAGCATCAGATAGTAAAATTGTTAAACCAGGTGTTCCGCTTAAAAAAGAAAGTGAAGAAACTACACATCTTAGTGTAATGGATAGTGAGGGTAATGCAGTAGCCGTGACCACGACATTGAATAACTCGTATGGTAGCCGAACTGTTATTGGTGGTGCGGGCTTTTTTATCAATGACGAAATGGATGATTTTAGTGTGCAACCGGGTGTACCCAATATGTATGGAGCCATTGGTGGAGAAGCTAATTCAATACAACCCGGAAAGAGAATGTTGAGTTCAATGACTCCAACCCTGGTATTAAAAAACGGAAAACCCTACATCGTTGTAGGAACGCCTGGCGGCACTACTATACCCAACCAGGTATTTCAAACACTTATGAATCTATTGGAGTTTGGTCTTTCTGCAGAGGACGCTGTGAATAAGCCAAAGTTTCATCATCAATGGCTTCCCGATGAATTAGTAACGGAAAAAGGATTTCCTGAGGCTGTAAAAACGAGTTTGCAGAATATGGGTTATCAATTTGCCAAGGAAAGAAGTGGAATCGGAAGAACCGAACTCATACGAGTGCTTCCGGATGGCAAACTCGAGGTAATAGCTGACAGAAGAGGTGATGACAGCGCTGCTGGCTTCTAACCCTTGTTATTTCAGCTTGAAAGATTCCAGGAATTTAGTATTGAAGTCGCCACTGCGAAAACGCTCATCCTGCATCAATTGTAGATGGAAAGGTATGGTCGTTTTAACACCCTCAATTACATACTCACTAAGCGCACGATACATGGTTTGAATAGCTTCCTGGCGTGTCTGAGCAACAGTGATTAATTTTCCGATCATTGAATCGTAGTAAGGAGGAATCACATAGCCAGCATACACATGGCTATCTACACGCACCCCGTGTCCACCAGGCTGATGACAAACTGTTATTTTTCCAGGAGAAGGCCTGAAGTCATTATAGGGATCTTCTGCATTGATGCGACATTCTATCGAATGCATCTGTGGAAAATAATCTTTACCAGATATGCGATGGCCCGCTGCTATTAAAATCTGTTCTTTAATGAGATCGTAGTTGATTACCTCTTCCGTTACGCAATGCTCTACTTGAATACGAGTGTTCATTTCCATGAAATAGAAATTGCGGTGTTTGTCCACCAAGAACTCAATGGTTCCCACACTCTCGTAATTAATGGCAGCCGCCGCTTTTTTTGCAGCTTCTCCCATTTTGTAACGAAGTTCATCTGTCATAAAAGGAGACGGAGATTCTTCAACCAGTTTTTGATGTCTGCGTTGAATAGAACAGTCACGTTCACTTAAGTGACAAACGTTTCCGTACTGATCTCCGGCAATTTGAATTTCAATATGACGAGGCTCCTCTACAAATTTTTCCATGTAGATGCCATCATTCTTGAATGCAGCCAATGCTTCTGCTTTGGCCGTATCATATGCTTTTTCTAATTCTGACTCTTCCCATACGATACGCATCCCCTTTCCTCCACCACCTGCTGTAGCCTTAAGAATCACAGGGTATCCCATTTCTTTTGCCAGACCCTTTGCCTCATCCACACTTTGTAAAAGACCTTCACCCCCAGGAACCACAGGCACACCGGCTTTGATCATCGTTTCTTTTGCCGTTATTTTATCTCCCATGGCATTGATCATTTCAGGAGTGGGCCCAATGAACTTAATACCATGTTCGTTACAGATACGAGCAAACTTTGAATTCTCTGCTAAGAAACCATAGCCGGGATGCACTGCATCGGCATTCGTAATTTCCACAGCCGCCATGATATTAGCAATATTCAGATACGAATCACTACTCTGAGGACGTCCAATGCAAACAGCCTCATCAGCAAATTTCACATGTAGACTATCTCTATCTGCAGTGGAATAAACAGCAACTGTTTTGATTCCCATCTCGCGAGCCGTACGTATAACACGCAACGCAATCTCGCCTCGGTTGGCGATCAGGATTTTTTTAAACATAGCAGCAAAGTGCTTTTAAAATGATCAGGCAGGTTCTACCAAAAAAAGAGGTTGGTCATATTCAACAGGCGAAGCATCATCAACTAAAACTTTTACAACGCGACCTTTCACTTCACTTTCAATTTCATTGAAAAGCTTCATAGCTTCTATAATGCAAACAACAGAGCCTGGAGCTATATCCGTACCAACTTCAACAAAGTTTGGCTTTTCAGGAGCAGACTTTCTATAGAAAGTACCAATCATTGGACTCTTTATTGTGATCAGATTATCTGCCGCTGGGGTAGCTTTTGGCTTTTCAACTGCGGCAGCAGGAGCAGGGGCTGCAGCTGGAACAGGTGCGGGAGCAGCCTGTACTTGCACAGGTGCGCTGCTAACCACTTGCGTTACCTTATCCTCTTTTTGTTTTACGGTGACTTTGAAATCTTTTTGTTCAATGGTCACTTCTCCAATGTTGGATTTGTTGACCATCTTGATCAACTCCTGAATCTGTTTAAAATCCATGTTTTTCAAGTTTAGCCTTTTTTGATTACCCTGAATGGGAGCGCTAAGGTAAGGAGTCCCATGCCAGAACACCCTATTTTTTGGTCATTTTTTATCGATTTTTAAGAAAAAAGGGTGCAAAACGCATAAAAAAAGCCCGATTTTAATAAAATCGGGCCAATTCTAAGCTATTGCAAAATTTACTCTTTTACTCGCTCAACGTAATCTCCCGTTTTGGTATTTACACGAATGAGCTCCCCTTCATTTACAAATAAGGGAACATTCACCTTTGCACCTGTTTCAACAGTTGCAGGCTTTAATGTGCGTGTAGCGGTATCACCCTTTAGTCCCGGCTCGGTATAGGTAACTAGTAGTACAATTTTATCGGGCAACTCCACAGACATAGGGGCTTCTGTTTCAGTATTGAAAAGCACACTTACTTCTTGGCCTTCTTTTAAAAACTGAGGGGCGTCCACCAATGACTCCTGTACAGCCACCTGCTCAAAGGTTTCATTGTCCATAAAGTTATAGCCCGTGTCGTCCTTGTATAAGTACTGGTAGGCTTTTCTTTCAACACGAACAGGGAATATGTTATCCCCAGAGTTCCATGTTTTTTCGATGGTACGGTTATTATCAATCCCTTTCAACTTAGCCCAAACCTTAGCAGCAGCACGTGCTGTTTTGTTTTCGCCAAACTCTACTACGGAATATAGACTTCCATCCAATTTGATGATGAGCCCGCGGCTGATATCTGATGTTGTTGCCATGACATTTTTTTTGAGGCGGCGAAGATACAACCCCTACCTCTGACCACAAAACGACTAACTTTGCGCAAAATTTTTACTATGAAAGTAACCGTAGTAGGGGCAGGTGCAGTTGGCGCCACCTGCGCTGATAATATCGCCAGAAAAGAACTTTGTCAGGAGCTAGTTTTATTAGACATCAAAGAAGGAATTGCCGAAGGGAAAGCGCAGGATATGATGCAAACGGCAACTTTACTTGGTTTTGATACCCGCATCACGGGCAGCACGAATGATTATAGCAAAACAGCTAATAGCGATGTGGTTGTTATCACCTCTGGTCTACCCCGTAAACCAGGTATGACACGTGAAGAATTGATTGGTGTTAACGCTGGGATCGTTAAAGGTGTTTGTGAAAATATTTTAAAGTATTCACCTAATGCGATCATCATTGTGGTAAGCAACCCAATGGACACCATGACATATTTGGCGTTGCAAGCAACTGGTCTTCCTAAAAACAGAATCATAGGAATGGGTGGCACACTGGATAGCAGTCGCTTCAAATATCAATTAAGTCAGCACTTGGCATGCAGCCCTGCAGACTTGAATGCGGTTGTAATAGGCGGACATGGAGATACAACAATGATCCCTCTAATCAGAATGGCTACATGGAATAGTGTTCCTGTAACTAACTTTTTATCTGCAGCGCAACAAGAGAAAATCGTAAAAGATACCATGGTTGGTGGAGCAACACTCACTGCATTGATTGGAACATCAGCTTGGTACGCTCCTGGTGCTGCAGCTGCTGCACTCGTTGAGTCGATTGTTCGCGATGAAAAGAAATTATTTACTTGCTGTGTTCATTTGAATGGAGAGTATGGACAGAACGATATTTGCTTGGGAGTTCCTGTTATCATTGGTAAAAATGGATGGGAAAAAATCATCGATTTCAAATTGAATGAATCCGAGCAAGCTGCATTCAATAAAAGTGCAGAGGCCGTACGAAGTATGAATGAAGTATTAAAAACACTTTAAGATAAAAAGCCAAAAGGCCTCACAAAGTGGGGCCTTTATTTTAGGCTTCAATTCGAAAACAAAAACGCTTCAATTTTCCCTGAAAATCAAAAGGAGTTGTAGCCGAAGTAATATCCTTATTGTTGTATTGTTTTGACAAAGAAGAGTCAAAGGCAAAGCTGGTTAAATTCGTACTGAAAATCAGCATTCCCTTCTGCTTCAATAAACGCATGCACTGATTTATTAAGCGTACATGATCACGTTGAATATCCAGCACCTCATCCATCTTTTTGCTATTACTAAAAGTTGGAGGGTCCATGACAATCAAGTCATAGGAATTAGCCTCTAGCTTTGGCAATAATTGCAATACATCTGCGGCAATAAAGGAATGGTTGCTTCCTGTAAAGCCATTTAAAGCCATATTTTTTTTAGCCCAATCTATATAGGTATTCGATAAATCAATTGTAGTAGTCTGCGAAGCGCCTCCTGCTGCTGCATAAACAGAAAAAGATCCTGTGTAAGCAAAAAGATTCAACACGGATTTTCCTTGACTACACTCCCTAACCATTTTTCGGGTATCTCGATGATCCAGAAATAACCCGGTATCGAGGTATTCATCCAGATTAACCAAAAACCTAAGCCCATTTTCAGTAACCGTAAAAAAATGAGAATTGTCAGTCTCTTGTTTTTGATATTGGCCCTGCCTACCCGGTTTGCGCTGTCTGACTTTGTAATGAATTTGATCCAAAGGAATTTGCAGGGTTTCACTCATAACCTGGATAGAATCCTGAAGCCAGCGTGCATGTAATTCTTCATCCAACCCATGACGTCGCTTGTACTCGGCTACATAAAGATGATTTTCATACCGATCAATACACATGGGAAACTCCGGCAAATCGTGATCATAAAGGCGATAACAAGTCACCCCTTGTCGATTCGCCTGTTTTCGCAAATGACGTTCCACCTTGGCCAATCGATTTTGAAACATCTCCAGTTTTGCCTGCATCTGACTTTTAAATTTTAACGAATTTAGCGGATTGTATGTATGCAGTGGTTGATATTGAAACAACGGGCTCCCATGCCTCAGCAAATGGCATCACCGAAATTGCTATTCATATTTTTGATGGCACTGCTGTAGTGGAAACATTTGAATCACTGGTTAATCCGCTACAATCAATACCGCCCTTTATTCAACAAATGACTGGTATTACCAATGAAATGGTAGCCACTGCTCCCCCCTTTTCTGCCATTGCAAGTAAAGTGTACGAATTATTGAAAGGCCAAATTTTTGTAGCGCATAACGTACAGTTCGATTACACTTTTGTCAAAACACAATTGAAAGCAGAGGGGTTTGAGTTACAGAGTCCTAAACTATGTACAGTTCGATTGAGTCGACAAATTCTGCCTGGATACCCCTCTTATAGCTTGGGAAAACTATGTCGTTCACTGGGAATTCAACTGGAAAATAGACACCGGGCCGGAGGCGATACGGCTGCCACTGTAGCATTATTTAAAAAACTGATTCATGAAGACCAACAGCATCATATTGCAAAAAGTTTAAAGAGAAATTCAAAGGAGTGGATACTGCCTCCTAACGTTCCTAAATCTGATTTTGATCAACTTCCTACCCGACCGGGGGTTTATTACTTCCATGATAAAAAAAGGAAAGTCGTTTATGTTGGCAAAGCCATTAATGTTCGTTTCAGAGTCAATAGCCATTTTAGTAATGATGCCCCTACTTTACAAAAACAGCGATTCATGCGTTCGGTACACCGCATTACCTATCAGGAATGTGGCACCCCGCTCCTGGCTTCTATCGTAGAATCTGCCGAAATAAAACACAGGTGGCCCCGCTTTAATGCAGCACAAAAAAAACAAGAGGATGTCTATAGTCTTTTTGCATTCAAAGATCAAAAAGGCTATATCAGATTAGCGCTTGATAAAAGCAAAAAAAATGTTTCCTCCCTTCTTCATTTTCCTCACCAAGCCGAGGGACATTCAGTACTTAGAAAAATGGCCCGCCAACATCAATTATGTCTTCGGCTTTGTTTTCTTCAAACAGAGGCAGGCCCTTGCGAAGGGGTAAGTCAACAGCTCTGTAAAGGAGCGTGTCAAGAAAAAGAAGCACCTCTTCATTATAACAACCGTGTTAGCACTGCCCTACAGCAGTTAATTGCGGAAGCCAATTTTTTGATTATAGACAAAGGAAGAAACCTAAAGGAAAAATCATTTATCCTTGTAGAAAGGGGCGTTTTTTACGGCTTAGGATATGTCCCAGTATCCACTAAACTAAACGATCTTACAGAAGTAAAAACTCACCTCACCCCTTTCCGAAGCAATCGGTACATTCAGCAAATTATTCAAGATTTTAAAGAGAATTTCCCAGATAAAATTCAGCTATTGCCGCCCGTTCCTTTTTCTATCCACTGAAAAGCTTCTGCTCGTGGCATTTGATCAAATACTTCTTGTGCAATAGCAGGTGGCAAAGTTAATTTTCTAAGCTGCGTATCCAAAAAAGCTCCTTCCACCAGCAAGGTAGCAGCAGGGGTATTCTCATCTTTCCAGATGATATGTTGAATAGTCCACCGTGAAAAATCTCGACGTGTCTGAACTAATTGGAGATCGATCGCAATCGTATCTCCCATTCGGATTTCTCGACGAAATTTACATTCCTCTCTGAATAATATAGGTCCGATTTTATATTGCTGGTAGACGGTTTCGGACAAACCCATTTTTTGCATAAATGAAATACGACAAAGAGCACCCCAATCATAGTATACAGAATGACGAACATGCATATTGGCATCTATATCTGCCCAACGTAATTGAATAGGAAGTCGAAAATCTTTCATGTTGCAAAGGTAGTGTCTTGACAACTGTCTTATAATTGAGAATAGCCCATTAACTTTGCCTACTAAATCAAATGAGATGAAGTCAGTACTATTTTCGGTTGCAATTATTGCTAGTGTAATGGTGTATGGACAAGCCCCTAAAACAACTCCGGTAGCTGCTCCCAAGAAAACAACAGCTCCCGTAGCCGCAAAACCACAAGCTCCATTACTTAAAAACGAGTTGGATTCAGTGAGCTATGCATTAGGCGTTAGTTTAGCTAGCTATTATAAAAGTCAAGGAGTATCCAAATTAAATGGTGCGATTCTAGGTAAAGCAGTAACAGATGTATTGGAAGCGAAAACCACGCTGATGGATAACAATAGTTGCAATAACTTTTTAAATACATATATGACACGCATACAAGGAGAAAAATCAAAACAAAATCGTGAGGCAGGTGAAAAATTTCTTGCAGAAAACAAGAAAAAAGCAGGCATAATTACTACTGAAAGTGGTTTACAATACGAAGTGCTTGTTCCTGGAAATGGAGTTGGCCCTGCAGCAGTAGACACAGTTACTTGTCACTACAGAGGTACCTTTATTGATGGGAAAGGGTTTGATAACTCGTATGATCGTGGTCAACCCATCAGCTTTCCATTAACAGGCGTCATCAAAGGATGGACGGAAGGACTTCAGTTGATGAAAATCGGAGCAAAATATAAATTCTATGTGCCCTATCAATTGGGGTATGGCGAATATGACTATATGTCAATCCCCGGCGGTTCTGTTCTGATTTTTGAAGTGGAATTAATTGATGTAAAAAAGAATAGTCAATAAGGGGCCTTACAAAGGCTGAGCAATAACTTCTTTTGCCCAGCCTAATGCTAATTCAAATTGTTGTTGCTCGGTTAGATCGGTGTTATCTAATACCCGGGCGTCTTTTGCCTGACGAAGAGGACTTTCCTTTCTATTGGAATCCATGTGATCACGCTGCTCTAAATTAGCACGTACCTCATCCATTGTTATGGCTTGATCTTTTTGAGACAATTCCAGGTAACGCCTTTTAACTCTTATTTCATTGGAAGCGGTCATGAATATTTTTAATTCGGCGCCAGGGAAAACCACAGTTCCAATATCTCTTCCATCCATTACAATTCCTTTGTTTTTACCTAACCGCTGCTGCTGTTGCACAGCAAATTGTCGTACAAGTGGAATAGCAGCCACTTCACTTACGCGAGAAGCCACAGCCATATCGCGAATGCTCGATTCCACATTTTGGCCATTTAGAATAATATCACTTGCTCCTCGGGTTGGATTGAAAACAAAAGTCAATTCAATATTGGCAAGCGCTTTTTCGATTTGCCTCAAATCAGACAGGTCAATCTTATTATTCAGAAAATATAAAGTAATCGCACGATACATGGCTCCACTGTCTACAAAGACATAGCCCAGTTCTCTGGCTAGTGCTTTAGCCAGCGTACTTTTTCCACAGCTGGACCAGCCATCCAGTGTAATGATAATTTTCTTTTCAGTCATAATGGAACTGCAAGACTTATCCGATCAAGAAGCCTGGGTTGGCGTAGAAGTTCGCTGCTTAAGCGTAAAGGACAATTTAGTTTGTTCTTCATCCGTATCGGCCAAAAGCACATCTCCTTCTTTTACATTCATATTGAGAATCTCCTCTGCAAGAGGATCTTCCAGGTATTTTTGAATGGCTCGGTGTAATGGCCTTGCACCAAATTGTACATCATATCCTTTGTCTGCCAGAAAACTCTTTGCCTTATCTGAAAGCTCTAGACTAAAGCCTAGGTTAGTAAGTCTTTTCATCACCCCCTTCATCAGAATATCAATGATGTCAAAAATATTTTCACGACTAAGGCTGTTGAAAATGATTACATCATCAATTCGATTTAAAAACTCGGGAGAGAATGTTTTCTTCAGCGCTTTTTCAATGACCGCTTTGTTCGCTTCCTCTTCAGACTCCATCTTAGCTGTTGTCGTAAATCCAACACCAGTACCAAAGTCTTTTAATTGACGAACGCCAATGTTAGAGGTCATTATAATCAACGTGTTTTTGAAATCCACTTTTCTACCTAAGCCGTCAGTTAACTGCCCATCATCCAATACTTGCAGTAAGATATTGTAGATATCAGGATGTGCTTTTTCAATTTCATCTAATAGTATTACACTATATGGCTTTCTGCGAACGCGCTCTGTAAGCTGACCTCCTTCTTCATAACCCACATAACCGGGAGGGGCCCCAATCAAACGGCTCACCGTAAATTTCTCCATGTATTCACTCATATCAATTCGGATGAGCGAATCTTCAGAATCAAATAAATGACGAGCAAGCGCACGTGCTAATTCAGTTTTACCAACCCCGGTAGGTCCGAGAAAAATAAAGGTTCCAATTGGCTTCTTAGGATCTTTTAATCCTACTCGGTTACGCTGTATGGCTTTTACTACTTTTTGTATCGCCTCATTTTGGCCAATCACCATTCCCTTCATATCATCAAACATTCTGCGCAGCTTCTCTGTTTCAGCTTGCACCATACGCTTAACAGGTATACCCGTCATCATGCTGATTACTTCCGCAATATCCTCTTCGCCAATAGGGAACTTACGATGCTTGCTCTCTTCTTCCCAATCTCCTTTTGCTTTTTCTAGCTCCTCTTGCAATCTTTTTTCTGTATCACGAAGAGATGCAGCTTCCTCAAACTTTTGACTCTTCACCACTTTGTTCTTTTCCACCTTCACTTCTTCAATCTTCTGTTCCAATTCGGTAATGGTGGGTGGCACATTGATATTTTTCAAGTGAACCCTCGCTCCTACCTCGTCCATGACATCTATCGCTTTATCAGGCAACAAACGATCTGTGATATATCGGTCGCTCAATTTTACACAAGCATCAATTGCTTCTTGATCGTAATTCACGTTGTGATAATCCTCGTATTTGCTTTTGATATTATTCAGAATCTGAATAGTATCCTCCACACTCGGTGGATCAATAATCACCTTTTGAAAACGTCTATCCAACGCCCCATCTTTTTCGATGTGCATACGATATTCATCAAGGGTCGAGGCTCCAATGCATTGAAGTTCGCCTCTGGCTAAAGCTGGCTTAAAAATATTGCTTGCATCGAGTGAACCGCTAGCTCCTCCTGCTCCAACTATGGTATGCAATTCATCAATGAAGAGAATAACATCTCTGTTTTTCTCAAGCTCGTTCATGATTGCCTTCATTCGCTCTTCGAACTGTCCACGGTATTTTGTACCTGCCACTAAAGCTGCTAAGTCTAAAGAAATAACTCGCTTGTCAAACAACACACGAGAAACCTTTCGTTGTACAATACGAAGTGCAAGCCCTTCTACAATTGCTGTTTTACCCACTCCAGGTTCACCAATCAGTATGGGGTTATTCTTTTTACGTCGAGATAATATTTGAGAAACGCGTTCAATTTCTTTTTCTCTTCCTACAATAGGATCAAGCGTTCCCATCTCTGCCATTCGAGTGATATCCCTGCCAAAATTATCTAGCACGGGAGTTTTGCTTTTTCCGCCAGCTGGTTGCTTGGGAGTCGACTTAAGAGAACCTGATTTTTTTTCTTCTTCAAATTCCTCTTCATTCTCCTCCGGAAATTCAGCGCGAGGTTCATTGGATTTCACAATACCCAACTCTTGGCGGAATAAGTCATAGTCTACATCAAATTGATTGAGAATTTGTGTGGCAATATTTTCTTTATTCTTTAGAATAGAAAGCATCAAATGCTCTGTTTCTACCGTATTGCTCTTGAGCGCTTTTGCCTCCAACACAGTTACGCGAATAACCTTCTCAGCCTGCTTTGTCAACGGCAACGAATTGATATTTGCTACATTCTTACCTGTTTTGTCTTTTACCGCCATTTCAATTTCCTTCCGCAACTCATACAGGTCCACATTAAAGCTCTTAAGGATTTTGACCGCAGTATTTTCACCTTCACGAATCATGCCTAAGAGTAAGTGCTCAGTGCCTATAAAATCATTGCCCAATCGCAATGCCTCTTCTCGACTAAATGAGATGATTTCCTTAACCTGAGCAGAAAAATTATTATCCATTTTACAACTTCTTACGGTTCTTACAATATTAACGAATAATTTCGGGAGGGACTTTGGAACAGTTATAAACCCCTGTTAATAAATCGATCCGGAAACTACAGCTATGAGAATCAAAATTGATACCAAAGAAAGATTTCAGGTAATTACGCTTTTGGAGGCAAATTTGACTGCAAGGATGGCAGAAGAACTCCAGGAAAAGCTACTAACGGGCCTGGGAAATGACAAGGCGCCAGACGGTGGCTTTACACACATGGTGTTGTCCCTTTCAGAAGTTCAAACTGTTGAAAATTCTGCTGCCCCAATACTTGTTGTTATTCAAAATCAGTTTTATGAGAAGGGGTACTCCTTTGTTATTTGTTGTATGCAAAAAGAGGTAGAGGACCAGTTCAACAAACTAGAACTACTGGAGCTGATGAATATCACCCCTACAGAAAGCGAAGCTTGGGATATCTTGCAAATGGAGGAGATTGAAAGAGAGTTACTCAACGACTCAGAATCGTGATCGACAAATAAAGTTTTATGTTTTCCGTCACCATATTAGGAAATAATTCGGCCGTTCCAGCATATGAAAGATACCCGACTAGTCAATTGATTTCGCTCAATGGAAATAAATTTTTAGTTGACTGTGGAGAAGGAACGCAGATGCAATTAATGCGATATAAAATTCGCTATAGCCGCGTTTCACACATCTTTATTTCTCATTTACATGGTGATCATTATTTTGGTTTGATTGGGCTACTCAACAGCTTTGGATTACTCAATAGACAACAAGATCTGCACGTGTATGGCCCTGCCGGCTTACAAGAAATTATAGAGCTTCAATTAAAGGCTGCTTCTACCCGACTTCCTTTTTTATTACATTTTCATACCATTCAAAAAGCAGGTGAATTAGCAGAAACAGATGATATGATTGTCAGCTGCTTTTCAACTGATCACCGTATTGAGTGCTATGGGTTTTTATTTCAAGAGAAAAATCTTCCACGTAAGTTCAATGAAAAAAGAAATAAACCCAGGAGCTACGCTTATTGTGCAGACACTCGCTATGACGAAAGAATCATCGACGTCATCAAAGAGGTAGACTTATTATATCATGAAGCCACTTACCTCGAGGACCAAGTTGAAAAAGCTTCTTTGCGCTATCACTCCACCTCCACACAAGCGGCGCAAATAGCAAGAAAAGCCAATGTTGGAAAATTACTACTTGGACATTTTAGTAGCCAGTATGAATCAATAGCAGCATTTGAAAAAGAAGCACAACAAGTATTTCCTGCAACAGAAAATGCACTGCAAGGAGTTACTTACTTGGTTGGATAAAAATTATTTTAATTCGTTGAGGAGTTGCCGGAGGGTAGCTTGATGCTTTTCACTCACGGGCCATACCGGCATACGAAAAGCATTTTGACAAAGTCCCATTTCAGATAGCACTGCCTTAATTCCTGCGGGACTACCTTCTGCAAACAAGGCTGCTGTAATTTCTAAATATTTATAGTGCAGTGGTCTTGCCTTTTCAAAATCTCCTGCCAAGCAAAGGCGAATCATTTCTGAAAACTCATTTGGAAATGCATTGGCAACCACAGAAATCACACCCACTGCTCCTGCAGCAATTAAAGGAAGTGTAATAGGATCATCTCCGCTAATCACCATAAAATCTTTTGGCTTGTCGCGAAGGATTTGCATAATAAGCTCCATGTTTCCGCTAGCTTCCTTGGTAGCAAAAACAGAGGGACATTCTCTAGCGATGCGAATTTGTGTTGCAGCCTGAATAGGCTGACCCGTTCTCCCTGGAACATTATACATGATTACAGGGAGTGGTGTGTACTGATCGATCTGCTTATAATGCTGAAAAATACCTTCCTGGTTTGGCTTGTTGTAATATGGACTGACCGATAAAATGGCAGCATATCCAGTCAGGTCATAATGCGTAAGTGCGTGAATTACTTCTTTTGTATCATTTCCTCCAATGCCAGCTACCAATGGAATTCGACCAGCAGTGTACTGCTGAACAAATGAAAATACTTCTTGCTTTTCATCTCCATGAATGGTTGCACTTTCTCCTGTAGTACCCATAACTACCAGATACTCTACACCACCATTAATCCAAAAATCTAAACAACGTTTGAAACTGTCCCAATCAATAGCGCCATCAGCGTGAAAGGGGGTTACAATAGCTATACCTGTTCCTCTAAATACTTGCTGTAAGTTCATACTACTTTTATACTTCTTCCCAGAAGCCCATCCGTCCAAACTTTTCAATGCGATCATTGACTCGCTTGTCAGCAGGTATTTGTTTTAATGATTGTAATACGGGAATTAAATAGTCTTTCAATTTAGCAGCGGCTTCATCATAATCCCAGTGCGCACCACCAGCTGGCTCAGGGATAATTCCGTCAATTAGTCCAAAGTCTTGCATTTTTTCAGCAGTCAATTTCAACTGCTCAGCAGCAACCTCTTTTTTATCCCAACTTCTCCAAAGAATGGATGAACAACTTTCCGGACTAATTACGGTATACCAGGTATTTTCCATCATGTATACCCTATCACCCACACCGATACCTAATGCACCCCCACTAGCGCCCTCTCCAATAATCACACAAATGACCGGCACTTTCAATCGTATCATTTCATAAATATTACGAGCGATAGCTTCTCCCTGGCCTCTTTCTTCTGCTTCCAATCCCGGATAGGCTCCAGGTGTATCAATCAAGGTTATAATTGGCTTATTAAACTTTTCGGCCAGTTTCATTAACCGAAGCGCCTTTCTGTACCCTTCAGGATTTGCCATTCCAAAATTTCTCAGTTGGCGGGTCTTGGTATTGATCCCTTTCTGTTGGCCAATCAACATGACAGTTTCACCCCCCAGGGATGCAAAGCCACCTACCATTGCCTTATCATCTTTGACGTTACGATCGCCAAAAAGCTCGACAAAGTCAGTAGTCATTTTCTCAATATACTTGAGTGTGTAAGGACGGTCTGGGTGACGACTCAATTGAACACGTTGCCAGCTGGACAGGTTTTTAGTTAGATCTTTTCTCTTTTCCAGCACCTGCTCATTGAGCTTTGCAATCACTTCAGAGTAATCTACTTTCCCCTTTGCCGTCTTTTGCTGTAGGTCAAGGATTTCTTCGATCAACTCTTTTAGAGGCTTCTCAAAATCGATAAACTGTCGGTTACTGTTTTGTGGCATTCCCTTTCAGATAAGGGCCGAAAATACAGAATATGCCGGAAATGGGTTTATCGCAAAAAGGGGTTCCATACAAGTCTTTTTCCAGTGAAAAATGATTTGGTATGGAATAAAAGCGCCACTATCTTTGCACTCCCAAAATTGGGAAACGGATCGGTAGTTCAGTTGGTTAGAATGCCGCCCTGTCACGGCGGAGGTCGCGGGTTCGAGTCCCGTCCGGTCCGCAAAAAGGCCCTTGATAAACAGGGGTCTTTTTCTTTTTTACCCCATGCGAAACCTACCCTACATACTGCTTCCATTAGCGCTGTTCATTACAGTAGCCCCTTTAAAAGCCCAATTAATTGACCTGGATACGATTTATCTTAATGGATCGGCCACGATCAAAAAAATTAAGGAAACTGGCAGGAATATTACGGTACTTGAGAAAGAGCAAATCGAGAAAATTCCAGGAAACTCCCTTGATGAAATCTTGCGTTATTTTCCAGGGATTGATGTAACACTAAGAGGACCCGCAGGTGCACAAGCCGACTTTTCCATTAGAGGAAGCACTTTTCAACAAGTGTTGGTGCTGATAGACGGCATCCGAATGAACGAACCACTAACAGGACATTTCAACAGTTATATACCCGTATTAAAACACGAAATTCAACGTATCGAAATCATTAAAGGGGCAGCTGCCTCTATTTACGGGCCCGACGCAGTGGGAGGAGTTATTCAGATAATCACACGCAAAGAATTTCCTAGTGAAACCCAAAAACAGCTCGGAGGTGAATTTAAGTGGGGTGAATATGGACTACTCCAACAACAGCTGTATGGTTCATGGGAAAGCAAGAAGACCATTCAATCGCTGGGAGGTGAAAGACTACACACAAATGGTCAACCACTAAGAGGAGCCAAGGGATTTGTAGAAAACAGTTTGTATAGTATCCAACTTGCAAAGAAACTAAAGAAAAATTGGCGGCTGCAATTTCGAGCAGCAGTAGACAAACGTCACTTCAATGCACAGAATTTTTACACCTCTTTTCTTAGTGACACCGCCAATGAAAAAGTCAATTCCACCTGGCAACAAATGGCCCTTTACAAGTTGACTACCAAAAATGAAGTTCACCTACTTATAGGCGCGAGACAACTACAGGATATTTATACATTCAGGCCTGGCGTTAGCCCCAACCAAAACGAAACAAAATCACTAAACGTAGATTTCAGACATATCAAAAAATACAATAACGCAAAAACAAAATGGACCCTAGGCACACAATCATTTAGAAAAAATATTCAGTCTAATGACAGAGGGAACCATTCGCATCAACATGTGGGTCTTTATAGCACTCTTCAACATCAACCATTATCTAATTTTTATGTAACAGAAGGAATCAGAGCAGACTGGGATCAGTCCTATGGCTGGGTTTTGGTTCCACAATTAAATATTTCATATATCCGAAATAAATTTAGTTGGAGAGCGAGCATAGGTAGAGGCATTAGAGACGCAGATTTCACCGAGCGCTACAATAATTACAATAAAACGATTGTAACCAGTGGCAGAATTGGCAATCCAGCATTAGAAGCCGAAAAAAGCACAACGATTGAATCCGGCTTTGACTTTTTCCCCACTAATACCATCCAACTTCATGTGACCGCCTTTGAAAGAATACAAAAAAATATGATTGATTGGGTGAATACTCCTTTTTCAAAAATGCCTCGTCAAGTAAACTTAGTTTCGACAGGACTATACGCATTGGCCAGCAACATTGCTAATGTGAATACCCAAGGAATTGAGTTTGACTTCCAGGGCTCGCACTCCTTCTCTCCTACTCAATCAATTAATTGGAGCTTCGGAGCAACTACAATACGTTATAAAGCCACAGACTCTCTCTCGTCATTATATTTAAACGCCAGCGCTAATTTTATTGCAACCGCAGCAGCGCAGCTTCAGCTTAAAAAAGGATTCGTTGCAATTAGTGCGCTGTACAAGAGGAGACCTGGTAATAGTAGTAACAACTTTATAGTACCACTTAGTAAAACGCTCACTCTTTTTAATTTAAAAGCAGAAAGAGCCATTTGGAAAAACAAAGTAAATGGCTTTATACAACTAGAAAATTTATTCAATGTCAGTTATTCAGATTTTTTAGGGGCACAGTTGCCTAAAAGATGGCTGATTACTGGCATACGATTCAATTTTCAACACACAAACAAGATTGTACCATAAATACCGAAAGAAAAGCCCTTAGTTTTTAATTATTTTCGCAAAAATGGAAAACACACTACGAGTAGGATTAATTGGAGCCGGGTATTTAGGTAAGATACATTTGGAAAACTGGGGTAAAATCAAAGATGCATCGATAGTCGGATTTTATGACCCTAATCCAGAAACAGCAAAAGAGGTAGCTGAAAAGTTTAACCTGACAGCATTTGAAAGTGGTGAAGCATTAATTGAGTCCTGCGACGCCTTAGATATAACAGCCCCCACTACACATCACCTGGAATGGTGCGAAAAAGCTATTCGAAAGGGCAAGCATGTATTTGTAGAAAAACCATTAGCCGCCTCCTTAGAAGAAGCCCGTGCGATTGTTAAGCTCACGCACGAATCTGGCATCAAATTACAAGTTGGACACGTTGAGAGATTTAATCCGGCCTATCTGGCCATAAAGGAGCAGCAATTAAATCCTCTCTTTATTGAAGTGCACCGTCTGGCACAATTCAATCCCCGCGGCACCGAAGTGAGTGTGATTCTAGACCTGATGATTCATGATATAGATATCATTCTCAGTCTGGTTAAAAGCGACATAAAACAGATCTCTGCCAGTGGTGTAGCAGTTCTAACAGATACGGCAGATATTGCAAATGCTAGAATTGAATTTCATAACGGATGCGTTGCAAACCTTACGAGCAGTCGCATCTCGATGAAAAAAATGCGAAAAATACGTTTGTTCCAAAAAGACGCATATATCGGAATTGATTTTTTAGAAAAAAAGACAGAGGTCATCAAATTAAGCGGAGAAACCGAAGAGGAGAACGCTTTCACCTTTGATATTGAAACACACGCGGGCACTAAAAGCATTTCGATATCAAGCCCGGCAATTCCGGAGGTTAATGCAATACAATCAGAGCTAGAATCATTCCGTGACTCCATACTGCACAATACCAGACCCTTAGTTTCTGAAACAGATGGTATGCTTGCCATGGATGTTGCGCATCAGATTTTAGAAAAAATCAATCAGCAACTGGTTAAACTCTAGATGATTTTTCTTTAGTAAACCACTGTTCTGCTATTAACAGGTCTACAGGTTCAGTGATCTTGATGTTTGAAACTTCTCCCTGAATCAGATTAATCTTCTTACCTGTTTTTTCAACCACAGCAGCCTCATCTGTAAAGGATGTTTCATATTCGGTATCAAAGGCAGGCAAAATCCAAGAAGATAAAAAGACCTGTGGCGTTTGCACAAGCATCACTTGCTCACGATTCAACATTTGGTTTCCTGCTGGAGTAACAAACCGAATACTATCCTTAGATGGAATCACCGGCACTGCACTACCCTGGAGACTCGCTTCTTCAAAACATCGAACAATTAATGATGGAGTCAATAAACATCTGACTGCATCATGAACAAATACAACACTTTCTTCTTTAACAAGCGAAAGTCCATTTTTTACAGAATGAAAACGAGTTTCCCCTCCCTCAACAAAATCAATTGTTGATTTCAAATAAGAGGCAACAATTTTTTTTCCTTCTTCAAAATGTGCAGACGGAAGAACAACAATTAAACGGATATCAGCAAAAGCAGATTCAAAAGCGCGAATTGTGTGGATGAGTATGGGAGTACCCAATAGAGGCAGAAACTGCTTGGGACGATCAGACTGCATTCGCGCCCCTGCTCCGCCGGCAACTATTACTGCTATTTTTTTCATGCGATACAAAGATAAGCGCGAACCTTTTCTACAATTTGATGGGGTTGTATCCCCTGCAAACAAGCCCAATCTCCTCGATAGCATGTTTTATTCCCAAAAACAGAACAAGGCTGACAAGTTAAATCCGACAACACTGCATTAGAGGTAGACTGCCCCCAGCCAAGGAATCCAGCATAAGGATGAGTAGCCCCCCATATTGAAATAACTGGAACGGCCACTATTGAAGCTAAGTGCATGTTGGCAGAATCCATCGAAATAAGGAGATCAAGCTGAGATAAGGTTTTCAATTCAGATTGTAAATCACCCACCCCTGCATAACAAACCACATGAGGTAGCTCATTTGCCCAGCCGCTGAGTATCAAAGCTTCCTCTCCGGGCGCTCCAAACAAAGCAATTGAACAATTAAATTCTTGCTGTAAAAATTTAATCGTCTGCTTCATGGTCTCCAGAGGAAGCATTTTACCTTTGTGCTTTGCAAAAGGCGCAATTCCTATTAGAATTTTTTGTGTTTGTAATGAAGCATGTCTAACTACTTGATCCGGTTTAATCTCAAAAGGATAGCCGAGCTTTTCAAATACCCATTGATATCTTTCAAACGTACTGGGCAATTGATGTTTAATTTTATTGTTCTTTCGAGCCAACTTCCATTTTTCAAATCGCCCTTTTTGTATCGAAGCCGTTGGCAACCCGAATAACTTAAAAAAGAAAAGTAAAACCCATGTTCGCAAAACACCATGCAAATCTGCTACTGCATGAGGGTGAGCCTTTCTTCTGCACGCCTGCATTAATTTCCAAAGTCCAACTACCCCAGCATGACGACCCTTTAAATCAGCCCCAATAAAATGAACGCGATCAATACCTGAAAACAACGAAGCAAAAGAGGCAGATGAAACAAAAACAACTTCTACAGATGGATATGTAAATAGTAACTGCTTAATAACCGGCACTATCATTGCTACATCCCCCATAGAGGAAAAGCGCATTACGAGTAAAGTAGTGGTTGGGCGCAATCCTATTGCTTTTGCTGGTACAATACCGGATTTAACGATGCATCATTATACATTTTCATTTGCCGGTAAACCTTCATGATTCTTTTACCAGCATTAAGGTCTTCCAGCAATTGATCAATTGACAAGGAGAGATCTTTTTCTTGTTCTAGCAAAACACCTAATTTCTGTGCACATTTTTTTTGATGAGACTCGCCGGCACTTTTGCGTTCCGCCTCCTCTTTCATGTGATAGATCTTTAAAGTCAATATTGAAAGACGATCGATGGCCCATGCCGGGCTTTCGGTATTTAGTGTAGCGTTTGCTTGAATTGTTACGCCATGCAGTTGTACTAGGATATAATCATCAATCTTTTCAACCAAATCGGTTCTTAATTGATTGGAAGCGTCTATTCTTCGTTTTAATTCCAGCCCTTTTACCGGCTCAATAGAAGGGTCTCGCACAAGATCTTCTAAATGCCATTGCACAGTATCCACCCAGCATTTGTGATAGAGTAAAGAATCAAGTGAATTGGAGGGAAAAGGATTATGTAGTGGTGTGTCTACCTGATTAATCTGGTGATAATCGACAAGAACTTGTCGGAACAGGGTAAGACAGTTTTCCGCTTTCATAAAAATTATTTCTTAGCCGCTGGCTTGTATCGTTCATTTAGTCCCTTCACTAAATCTGCCGTGATGTTGTAGGCAGTATCCTTATAGTAAAACAAACCGGGTTCATAAGAAACGATGTACGTATATGAACTAGCACTATTATACTCGCGTAGATACTCTTCAATTTTAGCCTTAATCTCATTTTGACGACGCATCACAAAATCACCGTACTCAGCATCGAGGGCCTGTTTGCGATTTTTCATTTGCTCATCCAAATTTCTTAACTCTCTACCTGCCGCATCGCTTTGAGACTGATTCATTAAACCTGTATTAGCTTGCTGCTGGTAGTAATTATAGCGCTGCTGCATATTATTGGCCATCTTTTGCATTTCCTGTTCTATACCCTGCTCTTTTTTCAATAGCTCGTCTTTTAATTCCTTTACCAACTCAAAATTGGCCTCTACAGAGTCCATTTCAAAATAGGCCATCTTAAAGGGACCAGCGGGTGTTGCTTTTGCCTTTGATAGTGTTTTAACAGCTCCGCCTGAGATAAACTGAAACAAAAAATAGACGGATAATACGGACAAGACTACATTCCAAATGATCATTCCCTTTTTCATGGACAACAAATTTTAAGCAAAGATAGAGATAAGAAAGCTTCAGGAAGAAGCAGGCTCTTTTCCCAATGAAAAAAGGCCGCTCTCTCGAGCGGCCTTTAAGTGTATTCAAGTTTTTACTACTTACTCTTCTTCATCAAAAGCCATTGCCTCACGGGTAGTTTGTAAGAGTTCATACTCTTCCTTGCTGCCCACAATCATTCGTTCAAACTCACGCAAACCTGTACCGGCTGGGATCAGATGACCTGTAATGACGTTCTCTTTGAGTCCCAGCATTTCATCCGTCTTACCATTGATAGCAGCAGATGAAAGCACCTTCGTTGTTTCCTGGAAGGAAGCAGCAGAGATCCAGCTTTGAACACCCAAGGAAGCCTTGGTAATTCCCAACAAGGTTGGAGATGATGTAGCGGGCTTTGCGTCTCTATACTCAACTACTTTCTTATCAGAACGACGGAGAATAGAGTTCTCTTCGCGGAGTTCACGCAGGTTCACAATCTGACCAGCACGAAGTTTTGTACTATCTCCAGGCTCAGTTACTACCTTCTTGTCATAGATGTAGTCGTTCTCTTCTACAAACTCAAATTTGTCTACCAGGTCATCCTCTAAGAAACGAGTATCTCCCGGATCAACTATATTGACTTTGCGCATCATCTGACGTACAATTACTTCAATGTGCTTGTCATTGATCTTTACACCTTGCAAACGATATACTTCCTGGATTTCATTTACGACGTACTCCTGTACTGCAAATGGCCCTTTAATTGAAAGAATATCAAATGGTGCAATTTGACCATCACTTAATGCAGTACCGGCTTTCACAAAGTCACCATCCTGTGCAAGAATCTGACGAGTTAACGGAACAAGATATTTCTTTTGAATGCCGTCTTTGGCTTCAATCGTAATTTCTCTATTACCGCGCTTAACCGCACCCATAATTACAACACCATCAATTTCAGAAACCACAGCAGGGTTACCTGGATTACGTGCTTCGAAAAGCTCTGTAACACGTGGTAGACCTCCCGTGATATCACGAAGTTTTCCAAGGATACGAGGAATCTTCACGATTACCTGACCTGCCTTCACATTATCGCCTTCTTCAATGATAATATGGCTTCCGGTTGGAAGATTATACGATTTTTTATCCTTACCCTCTACAAGAATAGATGGAATCTTGGTCTTATCTCTTGTCTCAATAACAACTTTTTCACGGTGTCCAGTTTGCTCATCTGCCTCCTCACGATAGGTAACTCCGTCAATTACATTTTCAAATTTGACAGTACCATCGATCTCGGCAAGAATCACATTGTTGAATGGATCCCATGTGCAAATCACATCACCTTTAGTAACCTTTTGACCATCCTTTACATTCAATGTAGATCCATAAGGAATATTGTTAGTGATCAATAAACGATCTGCTTTTGTATCTACAATTCGAACCTCACCTGTACGTCCAATAACAACCTGTGATTTTGCTCCATCATTGTTTGTAACGGTTACCGTACGTAATCCATCAAACTGAACAGTACCATCAAACTTAGCAGCTAATGTGGATTCAACAGATGCTGAACCAGCCACACCACCCACGTGGAAAGTACGAAGGGTAAGCTGTGTACCCGGCTCCCCGATTGATTGGGCAGCAATGATACCAACTGCATCTCCTTTTTGTGCAGTAATGCCAGAAGCAAGATTTCTTCCGTAACATTTCACACACACACCACGCTTGCTTTCGCAAGTAAGTACTGAACGAATCTCTACGGTTTCTACACCAGCGTCCTCAATCTGCTTAGCTAATTGCTCCGTGATTTGCTCACCAGCAGCTACAATCAGTTTTTCAGAAACGGGGTCATAAACATCATGTAATGAAGTACGACCTTCAATACGATCGCTCAATGGTTCAATGATATCTTCATTGTCTTTAAGCGCGGTTGTTGCAATACCACGAAGTGTACCACAATCCTCCTCTGTAATCACTACATCTTGCGCCACATCCACCAAACGACGAGTTAGATAACCCGCATCGGCAGTTTTCAATGCCGTATCGGCAAGACCTTTACGCGCACCGTGTGTTGAGATGAAGTAATCCAATACGTTCAAACCTCCTTTGAAGTTGGAAAGAATTGGATTCTCGATGATCTCACTTCCTGTAGAACCACTCTTACGAGGTTTAGCCATCAATCCGCGGATACCAGCCAACTGTTTGATCTGTTGCTTAGAACCACGGGCTCCGGAATCCAACATCATGTATACAGAGTTGAATCCTTGCTTATCACTGCTCAATTCTTTGATTAGGGTTTCTGTGATACGCGTATCCACACGGCTCCAGATATCGACGATCTGATTGTAACGTTCGTTGTTTGTAATCAGACCCATGTTATAACTCTCCCAAACTTCCTCCACTTCCGCTTTTGCATTTTCAAGAAGCTCCTCTTTAATATCTGGAATGATAAGATCGTTGATATTGAAAGAAAGTCCACCCTTGAAGGCCGTACGGAAACCTAACTGCTTGATATCATCCAAAAACTTAGCGGTTTTTGGAACATTAGTAATATTGATGATATCTCCAATGATTTCACGAAGGTTCTTTTTAGTTAGAAGTGCATTTACAAATCCTACTTCAACAGGTACATGTTGATTGAACAACACGCGACCTACCGTAGTTTCAATCAATTTATTTTCTAACTGTCCATTGTCATTGCGCACATTCGCTTTTACTTTAATCCATGCGTGCAAATCCAATTTTGCTTCGTTATACGCAATGATAACTTCTTCACTTGAGTAGAAGGCTTTGCCCTCTCCTTTCATTTTTTCCTTATCAGTGGAGCGCTTACCTTTTGTAATATAATACAGACCTAACACCATGTCCTGAGAAGGAAGGGTAATAGGCGTACCATTTTGAGGATTCAAAATGTTATGAGAAGCCAACATCAATAATTGCGCTTCCAAGATCGCTGCGTGTCCCAATGGAACGTGTACCGCCATCTGGTCACCATCAAAGTCCGCGTTAAAGGCAGAAGTTACCAATGGGTGAAGCTGGATAGCTTTTCCTTCGATCAACTTTGGCTGGAACGCCTGGATAGAAAGACGGTGAAGTGTGGGGGCACGATTCAATAGAACCGGATGACCTTTTAAAATATTTTCAAGGATATCCCAAATAACAGCTTCTTTTTTATCTACCAGTTTACGAGCAGACTTCACTGTTTTAACGATACCTCTTTCAATCAACTTACGAATGATAAATGGCTTGAATAATTCTGCAGCCATATCCTTAGGAAGACCGCACTCGTGTAGTTTCAACTCAGGTCCTACTACAATAACAGAACGACCAGAATAGTCCACACGCTTACCCAATAAGTTTTGGCGGAAACGACCTTGCTTACCTTTCAATACATCACTCAATGATTTCAGCGCACGTCCACCCTCTGCTTTTACAGCGTTGGATTTACGGCTGTTATCAAATAGTGAATCCACTGCTTCTTGCAACATCCTCTTTTCATTACGAAGGATTACTTCAGGAGCTTTGATCTCTAACAAACGCTTCAAACGGTTGTTACGGATAATTACTCGTCTGTAAAGATCATTCAAATCAGAAGAAGCAAATCGACCACCATCCAATGGTACTAATGGACGTAACTCAGGTGGAATCACCGGAATGTATTGCATAACCATCCACTCAGGACGATTCGTGATTCGTTGGTTGGCTTCGCGGAATGCTTCTACTACACTCAAGCGCTTCAATGCATCAGCTTTACGCTGTTGTGAAGTTTCTGTTGCAGCCGCATTTCTCAAATCAAACGAAAGCTGATCCAAATCAATTCTTGCTAACAAATCATGTACGGCTTCCGCACCCATTTTTGCAATGAACTTTTGCGGATCGTCATCAGGTAAATATTGATTCTCCTTAGGTAAAGTATCCAAGATATCCAGGTACTCTTCCTCTGTAAGAAGATCGGCAATATTCTGTCCTTTTTCAGCACGAATACCAGGCTGAATCACCACGTAACGCTCATAGTACACAATAGACTCTAACTTCTTAGAGCTCATTCCCATTAGGTATCCAATCTTATTTGGCAAAGATTTGAAGTACCAAATGTGTACAACAGGAACAACCAATTTGATATGTCCCATGCGCTCACGACGAACTTTCTTTTCAGTTACTTCAACACCACAACGATCACACACAATGCCCTTGTAACGAATACGCTTGTACTTTCCGCAAGCACACTCGTAATCTTTTACGGGACCAAAAATGCGCTCACAAAACAAACCATCACGCTCAGGTTTGTAGGTGCGGTAGTTGATCGTTTCCGGCTTCAAAATTTCTCCAAAACTTCTTTCCAGAATGTTATCAGGAGAAGCTAATCCAATGGTTATTTTGGAAAAAGCTGATTTCGGACGATTTTCTTTTTTTATAGCCATGATCTTTAGATCTGTTTGATAGTTAGAGTTTGTTTAATATCGATTAGTCAAACTGAAGGTCTAGACCCAATCCTCTCAATTCGTGTACTAATACATTGAAGGACTCCGGTACACCAGCTTTGGGGACGTTGTCGCCCTTCACTAATGACTCGTAGGTCTTAGCTCTTCCAATGATATCGTCACTCTTGATAGTGAGTAATTCTTGTAAGATGTTAGAGGCACCATATGCTTCCAATGCCCAAACCTCCATCTCACCAAAACGCTGTCCTCCAAACTGCGCCTTACCACCCAACGGCTGCTGTGTGATGAGACTGTAGGGCCCGATTGAACGTGCGTGCATCTTGTCATCCACCATGTGATGAAGCTTGATCATGTAGATGATACCCACAGTAGCTTTTTGGTCAAAACGCTCTCCTGTTTCACCATCATACAGATAGGTATGTCCGAACATTGGAATACCCGCTTGCTGACAGTAAGAACCAATTTCTTCAACGGTCGCACCATCAAAAATGGGCGTAGAGAATTTGAGTCCCAACTTTTCTCCGGTCCAACCCAAAATTGTTTCGTAAATCTGACCGAGATTCATACGGCTAGGTACACCCAATGGATTCAATACGATATCAACAGGAGTTCCATCTTCTAAGAATGGCATATCCTCTTGACGTACGATTTTTGCAACGATACCTTTGTTTCCGTGACGTCCGGCCATTTTATCTCCCACTTTAAGCTTACGCTTCACAGCGAGATAAACTTTTGCAAGCTTGAGAACACCTGCTGGTAATTCATCACCAATGCTGATGTTAAATTTCTCACGCTTGTAACGACCTAACTCTTCATTGAACTTAATGCTGTAATTGTGCAATAAGGTGTTGATACGATCATCAGTCTTTTTATCACCTGTCCAACCCAATGGGTTAACGTTGGCATAATCAAGACCACGTAAATTTTTATCAGAGAATTTCGATCCTTTAGCAATTTGTACTTCGCCAAAGTTGTTGCTCACACCAGCAGACGCTTGATCTTTTAGAAGAGCTCCCAATTTCTCGAGTAATACTTCTTTCAAATCATTTTCATTCTTCTCGTGTTGCTTCTCTAATTTTTCCAAAGCTGCTTTTTCACGAACCTTAGCGTTCTTATCTTTTTTAGCGCGTTGGAATAATTTTTTACCAATTACTACACCTTCTACTCCATTTGGTGCTTTCAATGAAGCATCCTTTGCATCACCAGCTTTGTCACCAAAAATGGCGCGGAGTAATTTCTCTTCTGGTGTAGGATCACTCTCTCCTTTCGGAGTAATTTTTCCGATCAGAATATCTCCTTCTTTCACTTGCGCACCAATACGGATGATACCATTCTCATCCAGATCCTTGGTTGCTTCTTCAGAAACGTTGGGAATATCTGGCGTCAATTCTTCTTCTCCTAATTTGGTATCACGTACTTCTAACTCATATTCTGAGATGTGAACAGATGTAAACAAGTCTTCTTTAACTACACGCTCACTGATCACGATAGCATCCTCGAAGTTGTATCCTTTCCATGGCATGAATGCTACTTTGAGGTTCTTTCCAAGTGCTAATTCGCCGTTTTGTGTAGCGTATCCTTCTGTTAAGAAATCTCCTTTCTTCACCTTCTGTCCTTTTTTAACAGCAGGACGAAGATTGATAGAAGTCTCTTGGTTAGTCTTGATGAACTTTGTTAATCTGTACACACGCAAATCATCTTCGAAGCTTACTAACTTTTCGCTAGCGTCACGCTCATAACGAACATGAATTTCATTGGCGTCTACATACTCAACAACACCCGTTCCTTCAGCATGAATTTGAATACGTGCATCACGTGCGGCCTTTCCTTCAAAACCTGTACCCACAATAGGTACATCGGGACGAAGAAGCGGTACAGCCTGACGTTGCATGTTTGATCCCATCAATGCACGGTTAGCGTCATCGTGCTCCAAGAAAGGAATCAATGAAGCACTCAAACCAACAATTTGGTTAGGTGCTACGTCCATATATTCAACATCACCTTTGTCTAGGATTGGGAAGTCACCTGTTTCACGGCTTACTACGCGGTCTTCTACCACATTTCCTTTTTCATCAAGTGTGGTATTAGCCTGTGCAATTTTTGCTTGATCCTCTTCCTCAGCACTCAAGAAAGCCAATTCTTTCATGTTCACCTTTCCATCAGCTACTTTACGATAAGGCGTTTCGATGAAGCCCATTGAATTGATTTTCGCATGCACGCAAAGTGTAGAAATCAATCCAATGTTTGGTCCTTCTGGTGTTTCAATGGTACACAGACGTCCATAGTGAGAATAGTGTACGTCACGTACTTCGAAACCTGCTCTCTCACGACTCAAACCACCGGGGCCTAACGCAGAAATACGACGCTTGTGCGTGATTTCAGAAAGCGGGTTAGTTTGATCAAGGAATTGAGAAAGTTGAGAAGTACCAAAGAATGAATTGATCACAGAAGAAAGTGTTCTTGCATTGATCAAATCCACCGGAGTAAATACTTCATTATCGCGTACGTTCATTCTCTCACGGATGGTACGAGCCATACGCGCTAATCCAACACCGAACTGAGCATACAACTGCTCCCCTACGGTACGTACACGACGGTTGCTGAGGTGATCGATATCATCGATCTCCGCTTTACCATTCGTTAAACGAACTAGATATTTAATAATGAGAATGATGTCTTCTTTTGTCAATGTCTTTTTCTCAATTGGAAGATTCAAATTGAGCTTGCGATTGATTTTGTAACGTCCTACTTCACCAAGATCGTAACGCTTATCACTGAAGAATAACTTGTCGATAATTCCACGCGCCGTTTCGTTATCTGGCGCATCAGCACCACGTAACTGGCGATAGATAAATTGAACCGCTTCTAATTCGCTATTAGAAGTATCCTTATTCAAGGTGTTGTAGATAATTGCATAATCACCCCCTACATCTTCGCGCTGAATAAACACGCTTCCAACTTCCAATGAGGTGATTGTTTCGATAGCTTCTTCATCTAATACGGTGTCACGCTCCATTACGATTTCATTACGCTCAATGGAAACAACTTCACCAGTATCTTCATCTACAAAGTCTTCTACCCAAGTGCGCAATACGCGAGCCGCTAAACGCTTACCCACATACTTGCCTAATGTTTTTTTATCAGCCTTTACTTCATCCGCCATTCCGAATAATTCCAGAATGTCTTTATCAGTTTCGTAACCGATAGAACGAAGAAGTGTTGTAACCGGGAACTTCTTCTTACGATCGATATACGCGTACATCACATTGTTGATGTCGGTAGCAAATTCCATCCATGCACCCTTGAATGGGATTACACGAGCAGAATAAATTTTTGTTCCATTGGGGTGAACAGACTGTCCAAAGAACACACCAGGTGAACGGTGCAATTGTGATACTACTACACGCTCAGCTCCGTTAATCACGAAGGTTCCGCGTGGAGTCATGTAAGGGATATTTCCCAAGAATACATCTTGTACAATAGTTTGGAAGTCGACGTGCTCCTCATCGTTACAACTCAAACGCAATTTTGCTTTGAGAGGTAACGCGTAGGTTAGTCCACGCTCCATACACTCTTCGATAGTATATCGAGGAGGATCAATAAAGTAATCCAGAAACTCGAGAACGAAAATGTTACGAGTATCCGTGATAGGAAAATTGTCTTTAAACACACGGAACAACCCTTCGACATTACGCTTGTCAGGAGTGGTTTCGAGTTGGAAAAATTCTTTAAAAGATTGAATCTGGACTTCTAACAGATCCGGAGCTTCTGCAAGGTGTTTGATCTTACCGAAATCAATTCTTGCATTGTTTTTTGTCAATGACATACGCTATACCGGTTTTTAAGTCTTTAAGACAGACAAATCACGTTGCGAGTTCTATAAAATTTTTTACAGAATTCGCTGTGAATGAATCACTTACGCATGATCTGAAATGTCGAAAATATATTTGGCCAAAATAAAGGATTGCAAAGGTAAGTATTACATGTGTACGGCCAAAATTTGTTCCCACAAAAATCCGGCCAAAAATTGCACTTGCGGCCCAGACCCCTTGCTGCTGATATTTATAGTATGCCCAAAGTATCAAAAAAGATCATACCCGCCCGGATGGGGAACCAGGGGATCAGGTACAGAATTGGGATTGCCTTGCTTACTTCCCTTATTCTCGCCTATTGCCTGTTTATCTATTTCCAAGACCGAAGCGGGCAGCCCGGTCAATTAGAATTCAAACTTGATACACTCACTTTAAATATTGATAGTCATTATATTAAAAGAAATACTTCTACTAAATTTTCAAAGCGCTACGGATACAATTACGAGGCTAATTCAAAAAGCCTATCCATTGATTCCACTCTAAAAAACCCTGGTAACTGGGTTAAATTTAGGACGGAGACAAAGCCGAATCGCAAGCCTACGCTGGTGATCTCATTAGACAATGCTGATTCAGTTGTACTCGAAAAATTGCCTGGGATTGGCCCCGTTTTATCAGCAAGAATCATAAAATTTAGGGATAAACTGGGTGGCTTTTATGAAGTTGATCAACTAAGGGAAGTCTATGGGTTATCCGACTCTGTGTTTAGCAAAATCGCCCCTTTACTACGACTTGAGGGCAATAGGATTAAAAAGATTGCTATCAATTCGGCATCAGAAGAAGAGCTAAGAAAACATCCTTACCTACAATGGAAACTAGCAAAACAACTAATCAAATTTCGAGAAGCCCACGGATCATTTGAGGAGGTAAAGGACCTCGAGGAAATTTGGGGACTTGATAGAGACAAACTAAAAAAACTAATCCCCTATTTGGTGTTTAACATTGATAGCAGTCGTAAGAAATAAAAAAGCCTGCCCCTTTGGAGGACAGGCTTTGAAATGTAATTGATCAATTAAGCGATCTCTACTTCAGCACCCGCTTCTTTCAACTTAGCAGCAATTTCTTCTGCTTCAGCCTTAGAAACGTTTTCTTTTACAGTCTTAGGTGCTCCGTCTACCATGTCCTTCGCTTCTTTCAGTCCAAGACCAGTAAGATCTTTCACCACTTTTACAACATTGAGCTTAGAAGCTCCACCGCTCTTCAATATTACATTGAATGCAGTTTTTTCTTCAGCAGCAGCAGCGCCACCACCTTCTCCACCACCTGCAACAACTACTGCAGCAGCAGCGGGTTCAATTCCGTACTCATTTTTCAGAACATCAGCGAGTTCCTGAACTTCTTTCACGGTCAAAGCCACTAGACTTTCCGCGAGTGCTTTTACATCAGCCATTTGATTTTAATTTTTACCGTTTTCACTGCTTTGTAGCTCCAACGGCGGTTTTAAAAAAATTTGCCTTAATTCATCCCTTTCGGAAAACCCTCAGGCCTGGGCTTTATTATTCGTACTCTTACGATAATCAGATTTACTCAGCAGCTGCTGCAGCCTGCTTTTCGTGATGCTGTAATAAACCAGCCAATACACGCTTTGCAGGAGATTGCAACAATCCAATCACCTCGCCAATCAATTCGTTCTTCGTCTTGATCTTTGTTAAGGCCACCAATTGGTTATCGCCACTGTACACATCTCCATTGATGAAAGCTGCTTTTAAAACAGGCTTGTCTCCATTACTTTCTTTACGGAAAGAAGAGATGATTAGAGCTGGCTCTTTTGGATTTTCTGAAAAAAGAAGTGCAGTCACTTTGTGTAATGAATCATACATTCCTGCATATTTCTCATTATCCAAAGATTCAAGCGCTTTTTTAATCAATGTGTTTTTAGCTACTTTCATCTCTACTTGTTTATTGAAACAAGCACGACGAAGTTTCCCAACCTGCTCTACGGTTAATGATTCAGTATCGGTTACATAGAAGTTATTGTACTGAGAGAATTTTCCCTTCAGTACTTCGATCACTTCGTTTTTTTGCTCTTTAGTCATTTTATTGAGATTTGACTTGGTAGATTAGTTTAATAGAATCAGTTGATGAAAGCTTTGGTGTCAATAGCGATACCAGGGCTCATGGTAGATGCCATACTGATTCCTTTCAAGTAGGTTCCTTTTGAAGAAGAAGGCTTTGCTTTCATAATTGCATTCAACAACTCCTGGCTGTTTTCTGCAATCTTCTCAGGCGTGAAGCTCACACGACCAATTGATGCGTGAACGATTCCTACTTTATCAACTTTGAAAGCGATTTTACCACCTTTTACATCGTTAACAGCAGCAGCAACATCATTAGTAACGGTTCCTGTTTTAGGATTGGGCATCAAGTTACGCGGACCCAACACCTTTCCGAGTTTACCAATCTTAGGCATTACGCTGGGTGTAGCAACGATTACATCGACATCAACCCAACCGCCTTCAATTTTAGTTACATATTCATCTAATCCTACATAATCAGCACCCGCTGCTTTTGCGTCTGCCTCTTTATCAGGTGTGCAAAGCACTAGTACCTTCTTTGTTTTACCAGTACCGTGAGGAAGCGTTACAGTTCCGCGGATAGCTTGGTCAGCTTTCTTTGGATCAACTCCCAAACGGATATGTAAATCAACAGAAGCATCAAACTTGCAAGTGGTTATTGTTTTAACCAATGCAGAAGCTTCTTTTAAAGAGTATGATTTATTGGCATCAACTTTTGTGTTGGCCACTTTTCTTTTCTTACTTACAAATGCCATGATTCAGTTCTTTTAATTGACAATTAATTTTCCCAGGGAGCTTTTCCGTCTACATTCAAGCCCATGCTTCTTGCTGTTCCTGCAACCATTTTCATAGCGCTTTCAACAGTGAAACAATTCAAATCAGGCATTTTGTCTTCAGCAATCACCTTGATCTGATCCCAGGATACTTTACCAACCTTTGAACGGTTGCTTTCTTTTGAACCCTTTTGAATCTTTGCCGCTTCAATTAATTGAATAGCAGCAGGAGGTGTTTTGATGACAAAATCAAAACTCTTGTCAGAATAAACGGTGATTAATACGGGGAGAACTTTCCCTTGTTTGTCCTGCGTTCTAGCGTTGAACTGTTTGCAGAACTCCATAATGTTGATCCCTTTGGAACCTAATGCAGGTCCAATTGGAGGTGCGGGGTTGGCCTGGCCACCCTTGCACTGTAGCTTTACAAAGCCGGATACTTCCTTTGCCATGTCTTACAATTTATTGGTTCAAGCGTATCATCTAGTGATACTCCCAAAATCCTCGAAAAAAGAACTAATTGGGGCGGCAAAGTTAGGGAGCCACCCTTGATTTTCAATGATTTCTTTCGCTTTTTTTACCCCCTCCTACTTTGCTGATTATCAAGACAAAAAAAGCCCCCAGCAAGGGGGCTTCTAAATTCTTGAAGTTTTAGCTAAGTTTTTCAACCTGCATATAACTTAACTCCACAGGGGTTGAACGACCAAATATCTTTACGGTAACTTTTAGCTTCTTCTTTTCATCGTTCACTTCTTCGATAATACCATTAAAGTCATTGAAAGGACCTTCAATGATCTTGATGGTCTCACCAACAATATAAGGCTCCATCATACTGATGCCTCCAACCTCACTCATCTCATCCATCTTACCTAGCATCTTATTCACTTCTGCTTTACGAAGTGCGATTGGATTATCCTTTCCAAGAAAATGAATAACGTTAGTAGTATTCTTGATTACATCTCTCAAATCATCACTGAGTTTTCCATCAAGAATTTCAATCATCACATAACCTGGATAGTAATTTCTTTCGCGCATCACTTTCTTTCCAGAGGCAACCTTATACACTTTTTCAACAGGCAAAAAAACCTGTTTCACTTGCTCGCTCCAGCCACCGCGACTAATTTCTTTATCCAAATATTCCTTAACCTTTTTTTCCTTTCCGCTGATCACTCGTAGCACGTACCACTTGGTATCTGCCTGAGGAGTCACCGTATTGGTTGTTGTAACTGCTTCCATTAGAAAAGTTGTTTGTAAATGAAACGTAATCCGTTACCCGTTGCAAAATCCATTAGCAACACGATAAAAGTTATAACCAATGTTGCAGCAAGCACAATCATCGTTGACTGCTGTAATTGCAACCAAGTTGGCCAGGTCACTTTTTCAGTTAGCTCCCTGAAACTTTCCTTTACATAAGAGGTGATCTTGTTCATATGATCCGTTTTGCACGGGCAGAGAGATTCGAACTCCCATCAACGGTTTTGGAGACCGCTATTCTGCCATTGAACTATGCCCGTAAGAATCAAAAGTCACCGGCTGTTCGGAAAAACCCTGACAACCAATGACTTTTGAATATACAAATATAAGCGATTACTTCAGGATCTCGGTCACTTGTCCTGCACCAACAGTGCGGCCACCCTCACGGATAGCGAACTTAAGACCTTTCTCCATCGCAATTGGCTGAATCAACTTAACAGTAAGCGTAGTGTTATCACCAGGCATTACCATTTCAGTTCCAGCTGGTAACTCTACTTCACCAGTAACGTCAGTGGTACGGAAGTAGAATTGAGGACGGTATTTTTGGAAGAATGGAGTGTGACGTCCACCTTCTTCTTTGCTCAATACGTAAACCTCAGCTTTGAACTCAGTGTGTGGAGTGATAGAACCAGGCTTCACGATAACCATACCGCGACGGATCTGTGTTTTCTCAATACCACGGAGCAATAAACCGGCGTTGTCTCCAGCTTCTCCTTCGTCAAGAAGTTTACGGAACATCTCAACTCCAGTAACTGTAGAAGTCAGAGGATCTGGGATCAAACCTACGATCTCAACAGACTCACCAACCTTGATACGACCACGCTCAATACGACCAGTAGCAACTGTACCACGACCAGTGATTGAGAATACGTCCTCAACAGACATTAGGAATGGCTGATCAACTGGACGAGGAGGAAGAGGAATATAGCTATCAACAGCAGCCATTAGTTCATCTACTTGCTTAACAGCAGCAGCATCACCTTCAAGCGCCTTGATTGCAGAACCCTTGATGATTGGTGTATTAGCACCATCAAAACCGTAGAAAGTTAAAAGATCACGGATTTCCATTTCAACTAGATCCAATAATTCAGGATCATCAACAAGGTCAACCTTGTTCATGAACACAACGATCTTAGGTACACCTACCTGACGAGCCAAAAGGATGTGCTCTTTTGTTTGAGGCATTGGACCATCAGTAGCAGCTACTACAAGAATAGCACCGTCCATCTGAGCAGCACCAGTGATCATATTTTTTACATAGTCAGCGTGACCAGGACAGTCAACGTGAGCATAGTGACGGTTGTCCGTTTGATACTCTACGTGAGCTGTGTTGATGGTGATACCACGCTCTTTTTCTTCAGGAGCAGCATCGATCTCATCATACTTCTTGGCCTGGGCCATACCTTTTGCAGCCAAAATAGTAGTAATGGCAGCAGTCAGGGTAGTTTTACCATGGTCGATGTGTCCAATGGTACCTACGTTAACGTGGGGTTTGTCCCGCTTAAAGGTCTCTTTTGACATTTTTATCGGTTTTTAGGTTGTGTTTTACAATTTATAATTACTACGTTCTTTCAAATTCTTTGAGCCGTTGATGAGAATTGAACTCACGACCTCTTCCTTACCAAGGAAGTGCTCTACCACTGAGCTACAACGGCTGGTATAGCCTTAGAGCCAACTTCCGACGGTCCAATTGGAGCGGGAGACCGGGCTCGAACCGGCCACCTGAAGCTTGGAAGGCTACCGCTCTACCAAATGAGCTACTCCCGCTAGTGATGATCCTGTGAATGGACCGCCGTGTATTTCAATTCTACATCAATTCTATCTCGGCAAATTCATTGTTCTTGTAACAACGAATCATTTGTGGGCAAGGATGGATTCGAACCACCGAACTCCGAAGAGGACAGATTTACAGTCTGTTGCCGTTGGCCACTTGGCTACTTGCCCGCCCTGAGCCACCTGCCAGAATCGAACTGGCGACCTACTGATTACAAATCAGTTGCTCTACCAGCTGAGCTAAGGTGGCTTATGGTTGCAGCCAATTGCTGGATTAATTGGCAAACCGAACCTCACTGAGTCTTTCACAGTCGATCCGGGCAATAAAGAACTACCCCAAATTTTTGGGAAGGCAAAGGTAAGGGAATTTGGAAATTGGAAAAATTTTAAGACTATTTTTTAGCCTTAAAATCCAATAAAAACCAGCACTTCAGCAAATGTGAAAGCGTTAGGACATCATTCTGTCTTTTTTTCGCTTCATTTTTGTCACCAATGAAGCGAAAGCTTCTTCAAAGGAAAGCTCAAAACTCTTGCTGGTTGTTTTGACAAAATAATCATAGCGGGGAACATGAACACGTATTTCCACCACTTTGTCTTTGATGTGATGTGCAGGATTTTCTAGTTTAAGAAAGACCGAGATGTCTGTTATTCTCTTTTCAAATGAAGGAAGCTTGTCTACTTTTTTTCTGACAAGGTCAATAAGCCTTGTATCGGCATCAAAATGCACGGATTGGATTTTGATATTCATGGCTATAGGATTTAAACGTTAAGAACTGGTTTATCAATTTACTTATTCCAGTTCTTAAAAGCAATCCCCATCCCTCAATTTGACAAGACTTTAACGCCTCGGATGCGCTTTCCGGTGCACCTCCTTAAGTTTCTCAATGGTATTGTGCGTATAAACTTGTGTAGCAGCCAAACTGCTATGACCTAACAACTCTTTTACTGCATTCAAATCTGCGCCATTATTCAAAAGGTGTGTTGCAAAACTATGTCTTAACACGTGTGGACTTTTTTTCTGCACTGTTGTAGCGGCCCCTAATACCTGGTTTACCAATTGCCAGGCATATCTTGGATAAAGCTTTTTGCCACTTTCAGTGAGGAGTAGATAAGACTCCGTAGATGTAAATTGAACTTGCTTTTTTTGAATATACTCTTTGATTAAAGCAATAAGATCGGCGTGTAGTGGAATGATTCGTTCTTTGTTTCCCTTACCTAACACTTTTAATTGAGAACGAGATAACTCTAGCTGTTCTTCTTTCAAATTAATAAGTTCACTAAGACGCATCCCTGTGTAGTAGAAAAGTGTAACCAATAAACGAGCATTAAATCCCTTCCAATCTTCGGAAGCGATGGCCAGTGTTTGCCCCATTTGAGCGGCCTCCTCTTCGCGTATAAAAACAGGTAGAGATTTTGAAATTTTTGGAGAGGAAATCTGGACCAGTGGATTTTTCTCTACCACCCCTTTTCGGAGTAAGAATTTATAAAAGGATTTAAGTGCAGAAATTTTTCGAACAATAGATCTGGAACTAATTCCACTGGCTCGTAATGAAGCTAACCAACTTCTGATTTGAGAAGCATTCACTTCAGAAAGTTGATTAACTCCCATCTCACCAGCTAAATAAGTTGACCAATCGGACAAGTCTTTTTTATACGCCAATTGGGTATGAGGAGATAAACGTCTCTCATATTTTAATTGATCCAAAAATAGAAGCAGCTGATTATCGATGCTGGTTTCTTTAGACATGAATTTAAAGCTACAACATGTTGAGAAGTGTGCGCATAAAAAAACCTGCAGAAGAACTGCAGGTTTGAATAATATGAAGTTGGGAAAAGGATTAACCTTCGATTTTTCCGCTCGCCAATTGTTGCTTATAGATAGCTTTCAGGATCTCTCCGCGACGCTTTACAGAAGGCTTTGTATAGCTCTGACGCTCACGCAGTTGAATCAATGTCTTCGACTTCTCAAATTTCTTTTTATACTTTTTGAGGGCCTTGTCAATGTTTTCGCAATCCTTGGAATCAATAATTAACATAAAATATACCTCCTTTAATGGAGGGGCAAAGGTAAGGGAAAAAACAAATCAAAAAAACTAATCTATCTTCTGTCCTTTTAACGCACCGGAAACGGCCTGATCCATGGCTCTTTCTGCATAAGGCCGACTAATATTATTCAAGGCCTCCATCCGCTCACGTATCAGGTCTTTATCATCCATGGTAAGCGCCAACTGTAAATACTGCATGGCTGCTGCGGTATCGAGCATTTCCGCAGGCGTCAGTAATGAATTATTCTTGGCGATAAACTTCTCGGTTGTATGGAGCAGCTGCTCCCCTTCGGTTCTTGCTTCTACTAATGCTCTTTTTTGAATATCATCTTTTGCATGCGTGATACTTTCCAATAGTAAACGCTCCACCTCCTGATCTGACAATCCATATTGAGGTTTAATTTCAATATGCTGCTCTACGCCGCTTCTGATTTCGCGTGCTTTCACCGTTAAGATTCCATCAGCATTGATTAAAAAACTCACTTCTACTTTTGGAAAACCAGCAGGCATTCCCGGAATACCTGTCAGATTAAATTCACCCAACTTTCGATTATCCTGCACCATATCTCGTTCGCCCTGAAAAACCGAAATACGCATACTTCCCTGACCGTCCCTTTGTGTAGTGTATTGACGACCCACTTTAAATGGAATCTTTGTATTACGTGGAATGAGTACATCCATCAATC